>JAFGHH010000532.1 GCA_016930215.1 Deltaproteobacteria bacterium | reverse complement strand
GGCGCCGACGACGACTGCGACACGGTCTGCGACGAAGGCTTCCCCTGCTGCGCGGGGACGAGCGGCTCGTGCACGACGACCTGCGGCTCCACCGGCACCCGCACCTGCACCTCGAGCTGCGCCTGGGGCACGTGCATGCCGCCGGCCGAGACGTGCAACGGCATCGACGACGACTGCGACACGGTGGCGGACAACGGCGACCTCTGCGGCCCATTGCCGCACGCGGCGACCTCGACCTGCGTGTCCGCGCAATGCGTCCCGGTGTGCGACGCGGGGTGGGGCAACTGCGACGGCGTCGCGTCGAACGGTTGCGAGACGTCGCTGTGCACGACGACGAACTGCGGCGCGTGCGGCACCGGCTGCAGCTTGGCCCACGCGACGGCGACCTGCGTCACCGGCACGTGCGCCGTATCGGGCTGCAACGCGGGCTGGGGCGACTGCAACGTCACGGCCGCCGACGGCTGCGAACGGTCGCTGACGACGCTGGCCGACTGCGGCGGCTGCGGTACGGCCTGCAGCCCGGCGCACGCAACGGGCGCCTCGTGCTCGACCGGCAGCTGCACCTTCACCTGCGACGCCGGCTGGGGCGACTGCGACGGCACCGCCTCGAACGGTTGCGAGGCGACACTCGATACGCTGGCGAACTGCGGGGGCTGCGGCGTTGCCTGCAATCCGGCCCACGCGACCGACGCGAGTTGTTCTACCGGCGCCTGCGCGTACGGTGCCTGCGAGACCGGCTGGGGCGACTGCGACGGCGTCGCGTCGAACGGTTGCGAGACGTCGCTGCGCACGACGACGGACTGCGGCGCGTGCGGCACCGGCTGTAGCCTGGCCCACGCGACGGCGACCTGCGCTACCGGCACGTGCGCCGTATCGAGCTGCAACGCGGGCTGGGGCGACTGCAATGCCACGGCCGCCGACGGCTGCGAACGGTCGCTCACGACGCTGACCGACTGCGGCGGCTGCGGCATGGCCTGCAGCCCGGCGCACGCAACGGGCGCCTCGTGCTCGACCGGCAGCTGCACCTTCACCTGCGATGCCGGCTGGGGCGACTGCGACGGCATCGGTGGCAACGGCTGCGAAACGGCGCTCGATACGCTCACGAATTGCGGCGGCTGCGGCACGGCCTGCAGCCCGGCGCACGCGACCGGCGCCACCTGCGCCACCGGGACCTGCCTCTACGCCGCCTGTGACGCCGACTGGGACGACTGCGACGGCGTGGCGTCCAACGGCTGCGAGTGCCTTCTGGAGGGGTTCGACACAGGCGGGACGTGCGCCGCGGCCCGGAGCCTCGGCAGCTTGGCCGACAACCCACCGACGCGCGTCACGGTCACCGGGACGCTCCCCACGAGCGACGACATCGACTGCTTCACCTTCACCGCCACCGACGATGCGGACACCACCGGCGACGAGTTTCACGCGGACGTGCGGTTCACGAGCAATCCAGGGACGCAGTTCCAGTTCAACGTCTACCGCGGAGGCTGCTCGGCGGAAGTCTGCACGAGCACCGTCGACGCCTACGACTGGTACGTGGACTTCGCGGGCACCTGCGTGAATCCCACCGGACCGGCGCCGTGCGGCGAGAACCCCTGCCGGAGCAGCAACACCTACGGCTACAACCTGTGCAGCGACAGCCAGGCCGCCTACACGCTGTGCGTTTCCCGGCGGTCCGGCTACCCGGCGACCGGCGATTCCTACACGATTCAGGCTTCCAACGGCTACTACTGACGCCCGGCCGCGATCGTCCGCGCCCGGCGCAGCGCGCCTGCAGATGCCGCGTCCGGCCCGCTTGACCATTCCAGTGCCGGGGCGGACAATCGATTCGAACCGACGCGAGGTTCCGGGCCGAGTCCTTCTGGGCGCCGTGGTCAGGTTGCGGTGGTCGGTCGGCACACAGCCCGCGCCTCGTTCGACATGCGTCGTCGGAGGGCGACCGGTTGGCGTTGAGCCCGGGCCAGGTGATCGATCAGAAGTACCGCGTCGTTCGGCTCGTCGGCGAAGGGGGGATGGGGACCGTCTACGAGGTCGAGCACACCTTCCTGGGGCGGCACGCCGCGATCAAGGTGCTGGGCGGCGAGTTCGCCCAGAACGAGGAAGCCGTGCGGCGGTTCTACCGCGAAGCGCAGGCGGCGGCCCGGATCGGCCACGAGAACATCTGCGAGGTGAGCGACGTCGGCCAGACCGCCGAAGGCCTGCCCTACATCGTGATGCAACTCCTCCAGGGACAGCCGCTCTCCGCCGCCATCGCGGAGGCCGCGCCCTTCCCGGTCGGACGCGTCACCGACATCGCCAACCAGGTCCTCGAAGCATTGGGGGCCGCCCATGCGGCCGGCATCGTCCACCGCGACATGAAGCCGGACAACATCTTCCTCACCGTCGTCGCCGGGCGGAAGGACTTCGTCAAGCTGCTCGACTTCGGCATCTCCAAGATCCGCGTGGTCGGCAACAAGTCGAGACTCACCGCGGACGGCATGATCCTCGGCACCCCGCAGTACATGTCGCCCGAGCAGGCTCGCGGCGACGCCGATGTCGACGGCCGGGCCGACATCTGGGCCGTCGGCGTCATCCTGTTCGAGATGCTGACCGGGCGGCTGCCGTTCGAGGGCGACAACTACAACAAGGCCCTCTACAACGTCCTGACGGCGCCCATTCCCCGCCCGCGCTCGCTGCGCCCCGGCCTGTCCGCCGAGCTCGAGGTCGTCCTCCTGCGCGCCCTGGATCGGGACCTCGAACGCAGATTCCGCACGACGGCCGAATTCTCCGACGCCCTGCTCTCCGCCTGGATGGGAAGCACCGAGTCCGGTTTCGCCGTTCGGGAACTGCCCTCCGAGCCGCCGCCGCGCGAGGACGAAGCGCCGCCGCCCGGGGACGGCGCGACCGACATCGCTCCCGCGCAGGCGCTGGTGGGCGTCGGCCGATCCTCCCCGACCGCTTCGTTCCTCGTGCCGGGAGCCGTCGCCTCGCGGCCCGCCGTTCCCGCCGGCGCCGACAAGACGATCTCGGAGGTCTTTCGGCTCGACTCGATGGTCGCGAAAGTCCCCCCGTCCAGCTTCAGCACCATTCCCACCGAGTCGGTACTCCGTCCCATCCCGGGCCTCACGCCCGAACCGCCGACCGATCCGGCCGTGCCGTTGCCGGCCCGACGTGCTCCCCGGATCGATGCCCGGCCCGAGCCGAGCGTCACGGACGAGGTGCCGACCGACATCCGGTCGATCCCGGAGGTCGCGCCCTCTGCACGGTCCGCGGCCCGGCCCGACTCGAGCCTGGCGGACGAGGCGCCGACCGGCTCGATCGCGGTGCCGGCGGCGGCGCGCACCCCGCGGCCCGCCGCGCGGCCCGAGCCGAGCCTGGTGGACGAGGCACCGACCACCTTGCTCGCAACTCCCGCGGCCACGTTCGCCTTGCCGACCGCGTCCCGCTCCGCGCTCGCCCGCCGGCGGCGGGGCGTGCCCCTGCTGCCGATCGCCACCGCGTCCGCCGTCCTCGTGATGATCCTCGTGTTCCTGATCGTCAGGTTCAGCGGCTCCGCGGCGGACCAGGAGCCGACGCCCAGGCCCGCGCCGGTGGCGGGAGCCGCGCCGTCCCAGACCGGAGCTGGGTCGCCCGCGGTCCCACCGCCCGCTCCTCCTCCGGAGCCCGAGTTGCCAGTCGTGGCGGCGGCCGTCGCGGATGCCGGTCCCGCGGCCGAGGCGTCCACGGGCGCGGATGTCGTCTTCCCGGACCCCGACGCCGGACCGAAGCCCGGTGCGGAGCCGGCGACCGATGCCGGTGCGGATCCAGGGCCGGCGCCGGAGCCCGAGCCGATCAAGGTCGATCCGGAGGCCGGCGCGAATGCCCGGGACGCAGGGGTTCGTCGTCCGGTGCCCGCAACGCCGCCGCCCGACCTCGTCTCCGACTTCCCGGAGTTCATCTCGCCCCCGTCGCTGGGCATGGGTACCTTGACGGTCGTGACCGTACCGACCACCGAGGTGTTCGTGGATGGTGCATCCGCCGGCCGCACACCCATCTACGACCGCGAGCTCGTGGCCGGGTCGCACCGGATCACCTTCATGAACGAGGCCTACGGCATCCACCGGACCGAGCGAATGGTGATCCAGGAGAACCGCAACACGCTGATTCGTCGAACAAGCGAGCAATTGGGAGCGACGGGGCGGAGCTCCGTTGCCGACTCCGGCTCGGCCGGCGGGACCGCCGATGCCGGGACGGTGACGGACGCGGGGATCCGGGTACGTCCCCGCCGGGACGCACAGTAGGCAGGACCGCGCGGCATCCGCCCGCGGGAAGGAGGTCTGCCGTCGCCGCACGGGGCGCCCGCGATCGGTCGCCTCGTTCCGCTTGCACGAGGCCCGGACGCGGGGAATGATGTGCCTGCGGCGCGCCCGCGAAGCTCGCCGCGGAGGTTCCCACGATGCACGCCTCGACGACTCGGAAGACGACGGCCGCGGGCCGCCGCGGACTCGCCCTGCTCGCCCTGCTCGCCGCGACGGCGCTCCTCGCCGGCTGCGGCGACGACGACGCCGGCTGCACGCCGTTCGACGTCCGCACCTGCACGTGTCCCGACGGCACCACCGGCACCCAGTCCTGCAGCGCCGACGGCACGGAATGGGGCGCCTGCTCCTGCAGCGGCGCGGACGCCGACGCCGACGCGGACGCCGACATCGGCCCGGAGGACGGCCGCGAGACCGAGACCGAGGGGACCGACGCCGATGCCGATGTTCCCGACGTCCCGCCGCCGCCGCCGTGCGACGAGCTGACCTTCTCCTACCACGACGCGACCGCGACTACCGTCTGGCTCACCGGCACCTGGACCGGCTGGGCCGCCACCCCGGCCGCCGGGGCGCTCGAGATGGTTCGCGAGGCGGGCGATCTGTGGCAGGTGACGACGACGATCGAGGAGCACGGCCGCCACGAGTACAAGTTCATCCTCGACGGCACGACCTGGGTCTTCGACCCGGAGAACCCCGACCGGGTCGACGACGGTTTCGGCAGCTACAACAGCGTGGTCTACGTCTGCGAGGAGGCGTGCGACCCGGCGGAGTTCGACTGGCGCGATACCGTGCTGTACTTCGCGATGACCGACCGGTTCTTCGACTCCGACGGCACGCGCGACCTCGTGCCGGGGGCGAGCGACGGTCCCGCGGACGGCCCGAGCGGCCAGTACATGGGCGGCGACCTGCAGGGCGCGATCGACCGCATCGACTACCTGGCGGACCTCGGCGTCACCGCGCTGTGGCTGTCGGCCCCCTACGAGAACCGCGACAGCGCCGGCGCCGCCATCGACCCCGCCTCCGATTCGCACCAGTACTCGGGCTACCACGGCTACTGGCCGTCGCCCGAGAACATCAGCTACGCCGACCCGGACAACCCGGTGCCGCGACCACGCGTGGAATCGCGGATCGGCACCGAGGGCGACCTCCAGACCCTCGTCGATGCGGCGCACGATGTCGTCAGCGCCAACGGCCAGGGGATCAAGGTGCTGTTCGACTACGTGATGAAGCACGTCGACACGGAGAGCGGCCTGTACGGCGCGCACTATGACTGGTTCGCGCGCGACGGCGGCTCGTTCGCCCTCTGCGGCCCGCGCGACCTGTGGGACGACCCGTACTGGGGCACCCGCTGCGCCTTCACCGACTATCTCGCGCCGTTCGACTTCTACGACCCGATCGGCACCACCGTGCGCCGCTGGTCGGTCGACGACGCCCTGTGGTGGGCCACCACCTTCGGCATCGACGGCTACCGCCTCGACGCGATCAAGCACGTGCCGCTCGACTGGCTGACCGAGCTGCGGGCGCGGCTGCTGGCCGACATCCCCGGTCCCGTCGGCGACCGGTTCTACCTGGTCGGCGAGACCTTCTCCTACGACGACCCGGGCCTGATCCGCACCTTCGTCGACCCGGACACGATGCTCGACGGCCAGTTCGACTTCCCGCTCAAGGCCCGGCTGTGCGAGGCGGTGTTCACCACCGGCGGCCGGCTCGACACGCTCTCCGGCTGGATGGACGGCAACGACTACTTCTACGGCGCGGGCGCGATCATGTCGACCTTCATCGGCAACCACGACATCCCGCGCGCGATCCACTTCGCCAGCCGGCAGATCGGCGACTGCCGCCAGGGCTCGTGGATCGGCAACGCCTGGACCGGCGACTACCACCAGCCGACCGACGCGGCGCCCTACGAGCGGCTCGGCGTGGCCTTCGCGATCCTGCTCACCAACCCCGGCATCCCCCTGATCTACTACGGCGACGAGCTCGGCCTGGCCGGCGGCGGCGACCCCGACAACCGCCGCATGATGCCCTGGGACGACGCGGCGCTCCTCCCCGCCCAGCGCGCCCTGCGCGCCGACGTCCGGGCCGTGGCCCGGCTGCGCGGCACCCACCCGGTGCTGGGTCGCGGCCGCCGCGAGACCGTCTCGGTCGACCAGGACACCTGGGTCTACCGCAAGACCGGCTGCGGCGCCGAGCAGGACCTCGTGGTCGCAATCAACCGGGCCGACGACGCGCGCAGCGTGGCGATCCCCGCCGGGTCGTACACCGACCTCGTCGCCGACGCCCCCGTCGAGGGCGGCACCCGCTCGCTCCCCGCCCGCAGCTTCCTGGTGCTCGGCAACCGCTGAGCGGGCCCGGAGCCGACGCGCCATGGCCGGACGGACGATCGCGATCGGGGACGTGCACGGCGAGGACGAGCACCTCGAGCGGATCTGGTCCCGCCTCCCGCCGCTCGACCGCGACGACACCGTGGTGTTCCTCGGCGACTACATCGATCGCGGCCGCGGCTCCCGGATCGTCCTCGAGCGGCTGATGCGGTGGCACGAGCGTTCTTGCGCGAAACTGGTGTTCCTGCGCGGCAACCACGAGGCGGGGTGGCTCAAGGTGGTCGACGGCGGCGGCTGGCCCGGCTTCGTCCTGCCGCCCAACAACGGCTGCTGGCAGACCGCCGTCGCCTACGGCGTGCCCCTCGCGTCCGAGGACGAGCCCGGCCGCGCGTTCTACGCCGCGCTCCTCGCCGGGTCGTTCTTCCCCGCGGAGCACCTGGCCTGGATGCGGAAGCTCGACTGGTACTACGAGGACCGGCACGCGATCTACGTCCACGCCGGCCTGCCGAAGATCGACGGCCGGTTCGTCCACCCCGCCGAGGAGCTCGGCCACCCCGACCTCGTCTGGCAGCGCGACCTCGAGTTCTTCCGCGACTACCGCGGCAAGCGCGTCGTCTGCGGCCACACCGCCACGGCCCAACTTCCCCAGGAGCTGTCGACCCACACCCCGGACGACCCGACCGACACCTGGATCCACGGCGACGTGATCGTGGTCGATACCAAGTGCGGCAAGCGCGACGGCTACCTCAGCGCCGTCGAGCTGCCCGGCTTGCGGATCTACGAGTCGCGGTAGGGCCTCGTCCGACGGTTCCACGCCCGTGTTGCGCCCCGCTCCCTGGCGGGTATCCTGGATCGCCCCCGACCGTTCACCCGGACGAAGCGGAGGGGGGCCGAGGAGAGAAGGATGCGACGAACGCGATGGATCGCGGGGTTGGCGCTGGGATGGATCGCCGGGGCGCTCGCCTGCGGCGACGATTCGACCGCCGCCGACGCGACCGACATCGGCGATGTGGCGGATGAGCTTGCCGCGGACGGCGATGCGGATGCCGACGCGGATGCGGACGGGGACGCGGACACGGACACGGATGCGGACGGGGACGCGGATGCGGACGGGGACGCGGACGCCGACGTCGACGCCGGCGGGCCATGCGATGATCCGGGGACCTGGCGCGACTGCTTCGCGGCCCTCGCCGGCGATCCCACCGTCTGCGGCACGGCCGAGGAGGCCGAGTTGCTCGCCGCCGCCGACCGCGGCTTCGACGAGCGGGCGTTCCCGATCGTCTGCGACGGCGACGTCTGGTTCGCCTGGCGCGGCACCGCAGCGACCGTGCAAGTCCCCGGCGAGTTCAACGGTTGGACCTTCGAGGGGCTCGCCCGGCTCTGCGCCACCGACCTCTTCGTCCTGCGCCGGTCGCTCGACGTCGGCTTCTACGAGTACCGGTTCGTGGTCGATGGCAGGTGGATGTCCGACCCCGCCAACCGCGCTGTTGCGTTCAACGAATACGGGGACAAGAACTCGGTGGTCAACCTCCCCGGCTCCGGCCGCGGGCACCTCGAATGGTGGCCGGCGGTCTTCTCGCCGGAGCTGGGCAACGAACGGGACGTGTTCGTCTACCTGCCGCCGGACTACGACCCCGAGGGGACGGCGACCTACCCGGCGCTGTACATGCACGACGGGCAGAACGTGTTCGACGACACCACCTGCTGCTTCGGCCACGGTGGCTGGGAGGTGAACCTGGCCATCGATGACCTGGCGGTGGCCGGCACCATCGAGCCGCCCATCGTGGTCGGGCCGGCCAACACCGTCGACCGGATGTCCGAGTACACCCAGTGCGCCGAGTTTGCGGGCACAGGCGACGCCTACGGCCGGTTCCTGGTGGAGACGCTGGTGCCTTGGATCGAGGCGGAGTACCGGATCGATCCCACCCGCCGGGCCGTCGCGGGCTCGTCGCTCGGCGGCAACATCTCGTTCGTCGCGGCGATGGCCCATCCGGGCGTCTTCGCACACGGGATCGGCTCGATGTCGGGGGCGTTCTGGGTCTGCGCCGACGAGGGAAGCTCGGTGCTGCAGGCGATCGAACGGAGCGGCTTCCCGCTGGCTCCCCCGCTCCCGATCTACATCGACCACGGCGGCGACCTCGCCGACAACTCGGACGGCGCCGCCGACAGCGTCGCGGTGCGCGACGCGCTGCTCGCCCGCGGCTGGACGCTCGGGACGGACCTGTTGTACGTGCACGAGGAGGGGGCGCTGCACGACGAGTCGGCCTGGCGCGGCCGCGTGCCCGGCATGCTCGAGGCGCTGTTCCCGCGGTAGGACCGGCCGGTGCTTGCCCGCCGCCTACGGGAAGGCGAGAATCGGCCCGGCCGCGGGGTGTCGCGGCGGGAGGCGGAGCGGTCATGGCGCAGACGGGTGGGACGAAGCTGGAACTCGGTGCGACGGCGGAGTCCTCCAAGACGATCGGTGAGCACGACGTGTACACCTTCGCGGAGCTGACCGGCGACTTCAACCCGGTGCACGTCGATGAGGTCGCCGCCGGACGGTCGCGCTTCGGCACCCGGGTGGCCCACGGGATGCTGGCCGCGGGGCTCTTCTCCGCCATCCTCGGCACGAAGCTCCCCGGCCCGGGGACGATCTACCTCGGCCAGGAGCTGAGATTCGTCGCCCCGGTCCGCTTCGGCGACACGGTGACGGCGCGCGTCGAGCTGCTCGAGGTCCGCACGGACAAGCCGATCGCGGTCCTGCGCACCTGGGCGGTCAACCAGAAGGGCGAAACGGTGCTCGACGGGAAGGCGACGGTGCTCCTGCCGGGGTGACTAGCGGCGGGTCAGCTCGGTGAACAGCTCGCCCGAGCGCCTCATCGCGGCCAGCGTCTCGCGGCGCCACGCGGCCGACAGCCGGCAGCTGTAGTCGACCGAGTCCTTCATCAGCTTGGCCAGCTCGTCGATCGCCGCCGTCGCCTGCTCCACCGCCGGCTTCTCGTAGCTCGCCGCCTCCTGCATCATCGACTCCAGCCGCGCCAGCTGCCCGTCGATCAGCTTCTGCCACGCCTCGAACGTGAACTGCTTGGTGCTCTGCTTGTCGCTCATCGGTCTCTCCTTCCTTCTCTCCACCGGGGGCCCCGCTCCCGGGTCGCCCTCCGCCTCGTCCGCGGCGTCATGCCGTCGGACGGCGGCATATTGTGCATCGCACCATCCGATGTCAACAAGAAAGTTGCAGCGGGCCCGAGAACCATCGCCGCTCGCTGCCGTATTGCTACGAATACGAATGGTTGTCGTTGTCCGCGACTCCTGCTGTCCTGCTTGCGCTGCACAATTCTCTTGACTTCATATTGTGCAAACGCATAATGCGGCCGTTCCCGGGGAGGGCTCCGGGCCGGGGAGGCGACGAAGATGGTGCACGGGCAGTGGCTGGCGAAGTGGAAGACGGTGGTCGGCGACAAGGCGGCCGTGATCGACGAGACGACCGGGCGGCGGGTGACGTACCGCGAGCTGGACGAGCGGGCCGATCGGGCGGCGCACCTGCTCCGCGACCGCTTCGGCGTCGGCTTCGGCGACCGCGTGGCCGTCCTCGGGCAGAACCGGCTGGAGCAGGTCGAGCTGTTCTTCGCCTGCGCCAAGCTCGGCGCCGTCCTCGTCCCGCTCAACTGGCGCCTGGCACCCGACGAGGTCGCCTGGATCCTGCGCGACGCGGCCCCGGCCGTCCTGCTGTGGGGCGCCGACCTGGCCGACGGCGTCGCCGCGCTGCGCGACGGCCGCTGGTCCGGCCCCTACGTCCCGTTCGACGGCGACGGCCCCGACGGCTACGCGGCGCTCACCGCCGCCGCCTCCGCCGCCCCGGTCCGCACCGACGGCATCGTCCAAGAAACCCCGCTGCTCCTGCTCTACACCTCCGGCACCACCGGGCGGCCCAAGGGGGCGATGCTGACCCACGGCACGCTCACCTGGAACGCCGTCAACACCGCCACCGGCTGGGACCTGCACCACGACGACGTGACGCTGACCCACGCCCCGCTGTTCCACACCGGCGGCTGGAACGTCCTGACCCTGCCGCTCCTGCACCGCGGCGCCACCGTCGTGCTGGCCCGCAAGTTCGACGCCGCCGCCGCGCTGCGCACCATCGCCCGGCACAAGGTCACCGTGTTCTTCGCCGTCCCCACGATGTTCCAGATGATGCTCGACGCCCCCGGCTTCGCCGACACCGACCTCTCCTCCGTCCGCTTCTTCATCTCCGGCGGCGCCCCCTGTCCCGTGCCGCTCATCTGGGAGTTCCAGCGCCGCGGCGTGGTCTTCAAGCAGGGCTACGGCCTGACCGAGGTCGGCCCGAACTGTTTCGTACTCCACGAACGCGACGCGGTCCGCAAGGCCGGCGCCGTCGGCTTCCCCGTCCTGCACCTCGAGACGTGCCTCGTGGACCCCCAGGGGCGCGAGGTCCCGCGCGGCGAGGTCGGCGAGCTGCAGTTGCGCGGTCCCACCGTCTGCGCCGGCTACTGGAACAACCCCGAAGCCACCGCCAAGGCGCTGTCGACCGACGGCTGGTTCGCCACCGGCGACCTGTTCCGCCAGGACGAGGAGGGGTACCACTTCGTCGTCGGCCGCCTGAAGGAGCTGTACATCTCCGGCGGCGAGAACGTCTACCCGGCGGAGGTCGAGCGGGTCCTGTACGCCATTCCGGGCGTCAAGGAGGCCGCGGTCGTCGGCGTCCCCGACCCGAAGTGGGGCGAGGTCGGCCACGCCTTCCTGGCCTTCGACCCCGCGGCGTCGGTTCCGACCCCCGAGCAGGTCGTCGAGCACTGCCGCAAGGCGCTTGCGCGCTACAAGGTCCCGAAGTACGTCACGCTCCTGGGCGAGCTGCCCAAGGGCAGCTCGGGGAAGATCCACAAGCAGGAGCTGCAGCAGGGGGTCGCCGCCGGCCGCTTCGCCGCGGCTCGCTGAACGACGGCCCGTTTCCGCGATCGCGCCGCGGGCGCCGGCCCGCGCGAGGAGGAGCCCGATGGACCGCGACGACGCACGCGACAAGCCGCCGGCCGAGACGCCGGCCGAGCTGTGGACCGAGGGGGCCGAGCGGATGGCCGAGGCCTTTCGGCAACTGGCCGCGACCTTCGCCGCCCCGCCCGCCGCCGCCGGCACGACGGTGCCGGGCACGGCGGCCGCCCGGGCCTGGGGCGAGCAGCTCGCCGCCTCCTTCGCCTCGCTCGGCCGCCTGCAGGGCGAGTTCGCCGGCCGGCTGCTTGAGAACCTCCCCGCCGCGGCCCGCGAGCGGCTCGGCGTCGGCGCCTTCTCGCAGCTCGAGCGGCTCGCGCGGACGCGCTGGGAGGACGAGGCCGCGCGCTTCGGCCGGCTGCCCGAGCTGCTCGCCGAGCGGGCCGAGCGGACCGGCCCGGTCGACCCCGAGCGCCTCGCCCGGCTGATGCAGACCGCCGCCGCGGAGCTGAAGGCGGACCTCGAGGCTCTCTCCCCCGAGCAGTTCGTTCCCGACCTCGGCCGCCTCGCGCAGTCCTTCGGCCGCGTGCTCTCCGGCGCCCCCGCCGCCGACGACCGCCGGCGCGTCGATCGGTTCCTCGAGGCCGCCGCGGTCAAGCTGCGCTACGGCAGCGAGTACTATGCCGACCCGACGGCGACGAAGGTCGGCCCCACCCCCCGCGACCTCGTGCACCGCGAGGGGCGCATCGAGCTGTACCGCTATCGCTCCGCGTCGCGCCCGACGCCGAAGAGCGCCCGGCCCGTGCTGCTGGTCTACTCGGTGATCAACAAGCCGTACATCCTCGACCTGCTCCCCGGCTTCAGCTTCGTCGAGCATCTGCTCGACCAGGGGCTCGACCCGTACCTCATCGAATGGGGCCCGGTCGTCCCCGGCGACCGCGAGACGACGCTCGACTCGTACATCGACCCCGGGATCCACGGCTGCGTCGAGCACATCCGGCGCACCCGCAAGGTCGCCCGGGTCCCGCTGTTCGGGCACTGCATCGGCGGCAACCTCGCGCTGCTCTACGCCGCGCAGCACCCCGAGACGGTCGACCGGCTGGTCACGCTGACCACGCCGGTCACCGCCGCCGACGGCGGCGTCGTCGCCTTGTGGACCGACCGCGACCTGTTCCCGGTCGACGCGATCGTCGACGCCTGCGGCCACATGCCGGCCAAGCTGATCCGCTACACGTTCATGGCCATCAAGCCGTACTATGAGCTGCTCAAGTGGAAGATGTTCATCGACGGCCTGGCCGACGACCGGACGATGGGCCTGTTCCTGCCGATCGATCGCTGGGCCAACGAGAACGTCGACATCCCCGGCGAGGTCTTTCGCAAGTTCATCGACGAGGTGTTCCACTCGGACCGCTTCCGCCACGGCCGCACGAAGATCCACGGCTGGCCGGCCGACCCGCGCGCGATCACGTGCCCGCTGCTCAACCTGGCCGCGACCCGCGACTGGATCGTGCCGCTCGAGTCGGCCCGGGTGCTCAACGACCTCGTCGGCTCCGCGGAGAAGGAGTTCGTCCCGATCGAGGGCGCCCACGTCGGGATCATGATCGACCCGCGGGCGAGGCCGCTGTGGACGAAGATGAGCGACTTCCTCAGGCAGACGCCGCCCGCCCGGAAGCCGCCGCCGCGCAAGCGCGCCGCCCCGCCGAAGCGCGCGGCAGCGCCGAAGCGAACGGCGCCGCCGAAGCGAGCGCCCGCGAAGGCGAGACCGAGTGGTCGATCGGGTCGAAGCTCCTAGCTCTTGGCCACCGGCTGTTGGCGGGTTCGAGTCCATTGGGTCGAGCCGATTGGCCGTTCGCTTCCGGCCGGTGGCGTGGCGCGATCGGCCGGGGCGATGCCTTCGGCTGTTGGTCTGTCGCGACGCGAGCTGCCGGGTCGGCGCATCACGGTCCGACGTACTCCCAGGTGTCGCCGAGGGCTGTCGCACCGCTCCCGCCGAACAGGACGACGACACCACGACCGGAGTCGAAGGTCATCGTTGGCGACTGCTGGGCAGGCGGCGTCTCTCGCGATTGGATCTCCGTCCAAGCGATTCCGTCGTACTCCCACGTGTCGTCCAGGAGGTCCTCCACGAACCCCTGGGGGGTCCTGGCTCCGCCGAAGAGCACGGTCACGCCCCGCGCAGAATCGAACGCCATCGTGTGGCGGCAACGCGGCGGCGGCGCGACGGAGGTTGTGACCTCGGTCCAGGTCGTGCCGTCGTACTCCCAGGTATCGCCGCGCACCGTCGAGTCCGCGTATGCTCCGTATCCTCCAAACAGAACGACCACGCCGCGGATCGAATCGTACACCATGGCATGTTCCGTCCTGTCAGGTGGAGAGACCCGCGGGGTGGCCTGGAACCAGGAGCCGGACCGGTACTCCCAGGTGTCCGCATCGACCGCACCGCCCGTGGGGTAGCCGCCGAACAGGACGACGACGGACCGAGCCGAGTCGTACGCCATCGCGTGTTTGTCTCGGCGCGGTCCGGTCTCCAGCCAGCCGGGAGGTCGTTCGATCCAGGTTGTGCCGTCATACTCCCAGGTCGTGATGTTGCGGCCGCCGTTGAGCACGGTGACGCCCCGGGCCGCATCGTACGCCATGGCATGGCAGACTCGTGCTCCGGGCGTCGTTTCCAGCGGGATTCCCATCCAACGATGGCCGTCGTACTCCCACGTGCTGTCGAATTCGTGACCCGCGCTTCCGCCGAAGAGCACGGAAACGGCGCGGGCCGAATCGTAGACGATTGCGCTGCCGCCCCGGGCCGCGGGCGCGGCTTGGGGTAGCGTCTTGGCCCAGGTCGTGCCGTCGTATTCCCAGGTGTCGGCGGCCCAGTAGCCGTCCACGTTCGACCCGCCGAGCAGGACGACGACCTGCCGCGCCGAATCGTAGGCCATCAGGTGCTGGCCGTCGCCGGGCGGCGACACAGCCGGCGCCGCCTGCGTCCAGGTCGTGCCGGCCAATTCCCAGGTGTCGTCGTATCCCCAGTCGCCCGCGGAGAAGACGACGACGACCTCGCGAGCCGCGTCGTACGCCATGCCGTGGCCGTGCCGCGCTCTGGGCGCCGTCGGCGTCGGGAGCCGCGACCATGTGCTGCCGTCGAACAGCCAGGTGTCCGCGAAGTCCATGCGTTCGTCGTGCCCCCCGAAGAGCAGAACGCGTCCGCGCGCCCAGTCGTACACCATTCCGTGTCCGGATCGTGGGGACGGCGCCGTAGGCGGCCGGACTTCGCTCCACGCGGCGCCGTCGAACACCCATGTGTCGTCGTGCAGCACGCGGTCGGCGTTCCCTGTCCAGCCGCCAAAAAGCACGACGGCGCGCCGTGCGGCATCGTAGGCCATTGCGTGGTAGTCCCGCGCCGGCGGCGACACCGGCGTCGCCACTTCGGTCCACGTCGTCCCGTCGTACTCCCACGTGTCGGCCAGGAACTCCGTCGCGGTGCTGCCGCCGAACAGGACCACCAGGTGACGGGCCGCGTCGTACGCCATAGCCTGGCCGGTCCGGCCCGGCGGCGAAACCGGCGTTTCGACCTGCCGCCACGCGGTACCGTCGAATTCCCAGGTCTCGCCCGGCTCCGCACTCCGGACGCCGAACAGTACGACGACGCCGCGGCTTTCGTCGTAGACCATCGCGTGCCGCCAGGCACCCGGGGGTGGCGCGAGCGGTGGCCGCTTGATCCACCCGCGCGCGGAAAGGCACTCGTTGCGGGCCACGACGCACACCGCGCCGCGGGCACAGAGCATTGGACACCGGCCGCCGGCCCCGTCGTCGCCGCAGAGTCGATCCTCGCAGCCCGTCGGGCGGACACTCCCGTCATCCCCGCACCCACCCGTCGGCAGCAGGACGAACACGAGGAGCAGCGCCCCGCTCAGACCGCTCCTGCATCGCCCGGTAGGCCGACCAGCGGCAGCAAGATCCACGAGCATGCCCGACCTTGACCCGCCCTGCACAAGTCGTCAAGCTCCGGATCGCGCACCTGCCCTGCGGAAACTGGGGGAAGCGGCGCGTGGCCGCGCCCGACGGCAACACGAAGGGGTGAGGCGAGGAGGTTCCGTGGCCGAGCGCACATATGCGGAGCAGCTCGCACTGGCCGCCCGCGTGACGGAGCCCGCGATCCGGGCGGCGATCGCGGCCCTGCGGCTGCCGGCAGGCAGCCACGGCCTGGACGCGGGCTGCGGGATCGGGACGCACGCCGCGTGGCTCGCGGAGGCGACCGGCAGTCGGGTGACCGGCCTCGACGTCAACCGCGACAACCTGGCGACCGCCCGGCGGCGGATCGCCGAGGCGCAGCTCGGCCACCGGATCGCCCTCGACGAAGGGTCGCTGTTCGACCCGCCGTACGCCGACGGCTCGTTCGACTGGCTCTGGTGCGCCGACACGCTCTGGCCCGTGGTCGTCCCCGACCCCGTGGCGGTGCTCGAGCGGCTCCGGCGCCTCGTCCGGCCCGGCGGCACGGTCGCGCTCTCGTACTGGTCGAGCCAGCAGCTGCTGCCGGGCTACCCGCAGCTCGAGGCGCGCCTCGGCCTGGCCTTCACGGAACACACGCACTACTGCCGGATCGGAACGCCGGACGCGCACCACCTGCGGGCACTCGGCTGGCTGCAGCGGGCGGGACTGGTCGGGGCGCGCGCACGGACGTTCGTCGCCGAGCACCAGGCGCCGCTGTCCCCGGCGCTGCGCGAGTCGCTCGCGTTCTGCTTCGAGATGCTCTACGGGGAGCTGGAACCGGGACTCTCGGCCGACGACCGTGCGGTGGTCGCCCGGCTCTGTCGCGCCGACTCGCCCGAGTGCGTCCTCGACGTTCCCGGCTACCACGCGTGGATCACCTACACGGTGTTCGACGGACGCCGCGACCAGGCCTGACGGCCAAGAGCCAAGTGCGTCGCCCCAATTGGCCCCCGCCCGGCCAACGGCGAGAGGCCAACGGCCAATGGCGTCAGGTCGAATCGATCAACCCAGTTCGGCCGGAAGACCCGAATCCGCCGCCCACTCGCTCCAGGAACCCTCGTACAGGACCGCGTCGGGTCGCCCGGCGAGCGTCAGCGCGAGGATGTCGTGGCAGGCCTTCACCCCCGAGCCGCAGTAGCAGACGACCGTCTTCGCCTCGTTCGCGCCCAGCGCCGCGAAGCGCTCGACCAGCGCGGCCGGCGCCAGGAACCGGCCGTTCGGCTCGACCAGGTTGTCCCCGACGAACGCGCTCTTCGCGCCGGGGATGTGCCCGGGCCGCGCGTCGACCGTCTCGTTCTCGCCGCGGAACCGGTCGGCGGGCCGGCCGTCGAGCAGCAGCGTCCCCGGCTCCCGGAGCAGCTCGACCACCCGCCGCTTGTCGACCACCAACCCGGGCTGCGGCGCCAGCGCCAGGCGCGAGGCCGGTCGGCGGGCGGCGTCGGCCGTCTCGAGCGGCCGACCCTCGGCCTTCCAGGCGGCGAGACCGCCGTCGAGCACCCGGCCGACGCTCAGGCCGAAGTAGCGCAAGAGCCACCACAGCCGCGCGGCGACGGCCCCGCCTTCGTCGTCGTAGCCGACGACGAGCGCCCCGTGGCGCACGCCGATCCGGGCCAGCGCCGCCGCGAAGCGCTCGTGCGACGGCAACGGGTGACGTCCCGGGCGCCCCGGGCCGGGCGGGTCGGCGAGGTCGGTGTCGACGTCGAGGAACACGGCGCCGGGCAGATGCCCGGCCCGGTACTCGTCGATCCCGCGCTTGCCCCGGAGGTACCAGCGCGTGTCGACGACCACGACCTGCGGGTCGCCCAGGTGCGCGCCAAGCCATTCGGTCGAGATGAGGAGTTCGAGCATGGCCCGATGATGACACGGGTGGGCGCCGGATGCACCGGGGAACCGTCGTGGCCGACGATCGGCCGGGCGGAACGTCAGGGAAGCGGCGTGGCGGCGGGTCAGCCGGCGGGAGGCCGGCGGGTCGGGGGATTCCGGGCAAGGAAGGCCAGGATCGCGGCCTCGAGCGGCAACGGGCCGTCGTCGGGCTCGGGCGGTCCCCAACTCCTGCGTGCGGACAGCGGCGGCGTGTCCAGGGCCCCCGTGCCCGTTTCGCGCGCCGCCGGCGCCTCGAGGGCGCCGTGGGCGCCGAGGTACACCTCGTCGGATGCGTCGAAAACCAAGAGGTCGCGGATCTGCATCGTGTTCTCTCCCCGTCCTTCCCGTCCGCCCGCCGGTGGTTCCGGCGGCGCGGCGGCCCACGCCCCGTCGGGTGGTCGGCGTTCGCCCCGCGGCGAGCCCGCTCTTCCCGGCAGGGCCAGATAACGGGCAAACGGCCGGTGCGTCAAGTAAGCGGCGGCCGCCCGCCTGGCCGCCAAGCTCCGGCCGCGTCGCGGGTCGGAGTCGTCGGCGCAGGCCGGGCCCGCCGCGGCACGGGCGGCGGGTGTTGTGCCCGCTCGGCCGGGCGCACTATCTTCGCCGGCGTCGGGCCGTCGAGTCCGACGCCGCAAGGGAGGAACCGATGCCGCGACCGTTGGCGATCTGTCTGGAGGACCTGGAACCGGGCGCGGGCCGACCGCGCTACCTGCGCTGCGTTGCGGTGGTCGGGCGCGAGCCCGGGCTGCGGCTCGATGGCGCCGGCGCCGTGCTGTGGAAGAGCGACGAGGCGTCGGCCTGCGAGCTGTGGGTTTCCCAGGACGACAAGTTGATCCTGTATCGCGCGGCCGGCGGGGCGGAGGTGACGGTGCGCCGCGAGGGCCGGTCGCTCGCGGTGCCGGAGCAGAAGCCGGTCGTGCTGCTCGACCAGGACCGCTTCGAGGTCGGCTCGCGACGGCTGCGGGTCCATGTGCACGGCGCCATCGACCACGCCTGCGCGCCGTCGCCGCTGCCGGAGCCGGCCTCCACCGGGCGCGCGCGGGCCGCGGTGGCGGTTGCCGCCCTCGGCGCCACGCTGGGCGCCGCGGACTGCAAGAAGCCGGAGCCCTCCGGGGACGTCGAGGTGCGGGCCACGCCGCCCGCCGTGTCGTGGGACGACGCCGCAGGGCCGGCGACCCCGGACGCGACCGGCCTGCCGTCGCCGGACGTCGTCGATGCGTCGTCGATCGGCCCCGACGGCGACCCGATCGAGGTGCGGGTGGCGCCGCCGGCGGTGATGCTCGTGCCCGAGGAGATCGCGCCCACCGCGCCGGACGCAGGCGCCCCGGCCGACCCGCAGCCCGATGCCGGCACGAGCGCGCCCGACGCCGCGCCCCCACCCGACGCGGCGCCGATCGAGGTGCGCGTCGCGCCGCCCTCGATGCCCCGGCCGGTGGATGCCGGCGTGGTCGAGCCGCCGACCGGGGACGCCGGCAAGGACGTGCGGCCACAGCGCGACCGCACGCCCCCGATCGAGGTCCGGACGCGGCCGCCGGCGCCGCCGATCGAGGCGCGGCAACGCGACCCGGACCCGGGCCGCGACGAGTAGCCGGCCGCGCGCGACGACCGGCGGGTCCCGGCGCGACGCGTCGCGAGCGCCCGCGTCCGGCGCGCGCTACCCGCCCCCCAGCCGCTTGAGCAGCGCGCTCATCCGCTCGCGCAGGTCCTCGGGCGGCGGCGCGCTTCCCGCGGACGGCTCCTTCGTCGAGGCCGCCGCGTCCTTGGTCGCCTCGGCCGAAGCCGCCGCGGAAGACGTCGCCGCAGGCGCACCCGCCGTGGGCAGCCCGGCGGCGCCGCCGAGCAGCGCGTCGACCTGCCGGGCCCACAGCGCCCCGGCCTGCGAGAACAGCCGCGTCGCCTCCGCCAGGTACGCCGCCAGCGGCCCCTGCTGCACCGTGCCCTGCACCCGCAGGATCGCGTGCAACAGCTCCGCCGGCACCAGGTCGACCCGCTCGTCCCGCTCCAGGATCACCTGCAACAGCACCTGCCGCGTGATGTCCTTCCCGGACGCCTCCTCCACCACCCGCACCTTCGCGCCGCCCTGCACGATGCCCGCCAGCTCGTCGAGCGTGATGTACCGGCTGCGGTCGGTGTCGTACAGCCGACGGTTGCCGTACTTCTTGATCAGCGTCTCGCCGCCCGCTCCCGCCCGCTTGCCGGTCATCGATGCCTCCTCTGTCCCCACACCGAACGAACCTAGCCCACCCTTCATCGCAACGCAACAGAATCCGCCGGGATTCCGTTTGGTATGGTGCGGCGCACCATTCTTCTTGACATAGTGATTACGAGGTGTCATGGTGTGCCCCGTGACGGAATTGTGCATCTGCGGTTTCGTTTCGTCTTGCGGGGACAGGGAGGATCGATGAGCGGCAACCCACTGGAGAACACCCCGTTCGCGGCGTTGGGGCGGCAGATGACGCGGCTCTGGCGCGAGAACCTCGACGCCTGGTGGCAGGCGCTGCTGGGCGACCGGGCGCGGCTGGCCGAGCTGACCCAGCGGCTGGGAGCCTTCGGCGGCGTGCCTGCCGGCGCGACGGGTGGGGGCGAGGCGACGGCCGAGGTGCTCCAGGCGCTGGAGCTGATGGAACGGCGCATCCGGAAGCTGGAGCAGCGGCTCGACGAGCTGACGACGAGCGTGGCCGCGCTGGTCGAGCACCTGGCGGTGGAGTCGGGGGCCGGGGGACGGAAGCGGAGGCGCGCGTGAGTGTCGAATCCGGAACGCTGGGGATGCTGGCCGAGCCGTGGGTGCGCTGGCGGCGGTTCGCCGAGCAGACCTGGGCCCGCCGGCGGCCGGAGCCGGCGTGGCACACCCCGAACCGCGTGCTCGTGGAGGACGCCGCGCACCGGCTGCGCGACTTCGGTGGTGCCGGTGAGGCGGCGGGCCTGCCGCTGCTGCTGGTCCCGCCCGAGGTGAACCACTCGGCGATCGTCGACTTCGGTCCGGGCCAGAGCCTCGTCCAGACGACGCTCGACGCCGGCTTCGCCCGCGTCGCCGCCGTCGAGTGGCGTTCGGCGACCGCCGAGACGGCGCACCGCGACATCGATGACTCGATCGCCACCCTCCAGGCGGCGATCCGGACGCTCGGCGGCCGCGCCCACCTGGTCGGCCTGTGCCAGGGCGGCTGGGAGGCGGCCGTCGTCGCGGCGCTCGACCCGTCCGCCGT
>JAFGHH010000531.1 GCA_016930215.1 Deltaproteobacteria bacterium | reverse complement strand
GTGCCTCGTCGGACCAGGGCGAACCACCTCCGTCGTCCGCAGACCCCGCTTGAACTACTATCAGACACGTACCACAGGGAGGGTTGCACCGGCGGTGCAAGATGCGGGTCTGCACTCGCGGTGCAAATCAGCCCCGCCGCGACTCAACGTGTCCTGCATGGCGCGGCGGGAGCTTGGAGGGCCGGCGCTCGGTCAGCCGACTTCTCAGCAGTTCATAGAACATGGCGGACCATGCGGCGCCGCGCATCGGCCGAAGGCGCGACGCGAGGCTCTCTTCCGCGCGAATGCGCGCGACCTGTGCTGCCGCCTGGATCCACGGCAGGTCCATCGCGCCCAGCGCTACTCGGGCAAGGTCAGCGCAGCGATGCTGCTGACACCAGGCGGCCAAGGCGTCGACGAACGGCTTGGCTCGCTCGGCGTCAAGTGATGTGGTCCCTGCTGACGGGCTGGTCGCACATCCTGGGCTGGCTCTGGCGCAACGAGGGATAGCAGTGGACGGGTTCGGCGCCGGCGAAGCGGATAGCCATTCCTGCAGGTGGTCGAAGAACAACTCGACGATGCCGACCAGCAGACCGGCCTTCGACCCGTGGTGGTTGAAGACCGTACGCCTGGCACAACCGGCCCGCTCCGCCACGTCCGTCAGGGTGACGTTGTCGTACCCGTGCTCCGCGAACAACTCGGCCGCCGCGACGAGACTGTCTCGCCTATCTGGATGTCCCATTCCTCCGGCCCTCCCCCATCTGCGATTTCGACCACTGCCAGACTGCCGCGAGCAATGTCGGCTCTTCGCGGAACGCCTTCTCGATTTACCCGTCGAAGCCTTCGCGCATCGCGCACCGCGTGTTCGCCTCGCCGATTGGCCCGGTGACCGCCGCGATCGGCGTCCCGGCGAACGAGGGCATCTCTCGCACACGGCGGGCGGTGCCGAAGCCGTCCGTCTTCGGCAGCAGCAGGTCCATGAGCACGACGTCGGGGCGGCGAGCCCGTGGTTCCTCGAGTCCCGCCGTACCGTTCTTCGTGTGCACGACCTCGTGCCCATCCGCCGCGACGAGCAGCTGCTCGACCAGCCGGTAGTTCAGCTCGTCGTCCTCGACGTACAGGATGCGCATCAGGTTTCCCCTCTTGGTCCCTCGTGCGCCCGTGCCGGTGCCCGCGAGGTCCGCCGGCCCCACGGCGACTCGGCCAGCCAGCCCATCATCTGCCCGGCCGGCATCGGTTTTTCGATGTGGTAGCCCTGGGCCCGGTCGCAGCGCATCGTGCGCAGGAAGTCCAGCGCCTCCTCGGTCTCGACCCCTTCGGCCACCACCGTCAGGCCGAGTGCGTGCCCGACGTCCACGACCGCGCGAATGATCACGCTGTCGCGACGCCCGGGTGTCGGGCCGCCAACCCCCAGGAACGACCGGTCGATCTTCAGCGTGTGCACCGGGAGCTTGCGCAGGTACCCGAGCGACGAGTACCCGGTCCCGAAGTCATCGATCGAGACGCGCAGCCCGAGCCGGCCTAGCCGGTCGAGCATCTCCCGGGCGCGGTCCGGGTCCCGCATCAGGACGCTCTCGGTCAACTCCAGTTCGAGCCACCCGGCCCGGGTGTCGGTCTCCACGAGGATCGCCTCGAGCTGCTCGACGAACGCGCCGTCGGCGAGGTTCCGGGCGGAGATGTTGACGGCCATCGTCAGCGGCCAGCCCGCCCGGCGCAGTTCGCGGCACGCGGTCAGCGCCGTCTGGAGGACCCACAGCGTCAGCGGGCGGATCGCGCCGGTGTGCTCGGCCAGCGAGATGAACTCGATCGGCGGGATCGTGCCGTGGGTCGGGTGGTTCCAGCGCACCAGCGCCTCGAGCCCCACGACCGCCCCGTTGGCCAGTTCGACGATCGGCTGGTAGTGCAGCACGAACTGCTGCTGCTCGATTGCCGGCACCAGGTCCGCCATCAGCGCGAGCCGCCGCGGGGTGAACCTGTCGGCGGCCGGCGCGTAGACGGCCTGGCTCGAGTCGTTCAGCCTCGCGACGTGCAGGGCGACCTCGGCGTTGCGCAGCAGCGTCGGGAAGTCGGTCCCGTGCTCGGGGCACAACGCGATGCCGACGCCTGCGGACACGTCCACCGACAGCCCCTCGATCAGCCGGGTGCCGCCCACCGCCTCGTGAATCGCCCCGGCGGCCCGTTCGGCCACCGCCGCGCCGCCCGCGCCCGCCAGGAGGATCCCGAAGTGGTCGCCGTCGAGCCGGGCGATCTCCGCCGACTCGGCCAGCGCGCTCCGGATGCGCGACGCCACCGAGCGCAGCAGGGCGTCTCCGTGGCGGCGTCCCAGCGCGAAGTTGACCTCCCGCAGCCGGCGCACCCCCACCACGAGCAGCGCCATTCCGCCGTTGCCCGTCCGATCGGCGCTCGTCATCCGCGCGAAGCACTCCTCCAGGTGCGCGCAGGGCGGCAGGCCGGTGACCGCGTCGAGATGCGGCGGCCGCAGCAGCCCCTGCTCGGCCTCCTTCCGGACCGTGACGTCCATCGACAGCACGAACGCCCCCTCCGGGATCGCCTGCACGCAGACGTCGAGCCAGCCCGTCGTCCCGCACGAGGAAGGGTACTGCGTCTCCACCCGCGACGAGGTCCCCTCGTCCAGGCACCGGCACACGGCGCCGTACAGCAAGGAGTGCTCGACCCCGGGGAAGACCTCCGTCATCGTCCGGCCGAGCAACTCCTCCCGGTTTCGACCGGCCTGCCGCGCCGCCGCCGCGTTCACGTACAGGTACCGCCGGTCGCGACCGATGACCTGGCACCCCTCCTGGAGGCTCTCCAGCGCGCGGCCGAGGTCGGCGCCCGCCGTCCCGAG
>JAFGHH010000530.1 GCA_016930215.1 Deltaproteobacteria bacterium | reverse complement strand
GCGAGCCTGACCGCGGACGGCGTGTCGTCGTGCTCGCTGGCGGGCGGGACCGGCGGCAGCGGCGGTGCGGCGACGGTGCCCGAGGGGAGTGGGGGCGGGGGGTATCTGGGCGACGGCCTGAGCGCCACGACCAGCCAGGGTGGGCGTTCGTTCGTGGCCGGCTCGGCCGGCGGCGGCAACGACTCGACCGAGAGTTGCGGCGTGAACCCCGGCGGGTACGGGGGCGGCGGGGGCGGCGGCAACGACTTCGGCGCGGGGGGCGGCGGCTACTCCGGCGGCGCGGCGCACGACAACACGACCGACGGGTGCCGCTCGGGCGGCGGTGGGTCCTACGCGGTCGCTGCGGGGACGATCACGGTCCGACCGGACCGGGGGCCGGGACGCGTGACGATCGCCTGGTAGACGACGTTCAGCTCACGGGCAGGCCGCCGGTGGTGCAGGCGGCGGTGCCGAGGTCCGGGGCGAAGGTGCCGGCGGAGGTGTCGAGCGTGCGGGCGTTGAGGCGGATGCGGCCTCCGCCTCCGCCTCCTCCTCCTCCGTCGTCGTCGTCGCCGTCGCAGACGGAGGGACCGCCGGTTTCCGCGAGCGCGCTGCCCTCGCCGCCGCTGCAGCCCGCGCCGGTGCCGGCGCCTCCGGCGGCGGCCGTCGTATCGAACCGGCCGCGCTCGCCGTTGTCGCCGTCCCGGTACTGGCTCTCCGCGCCGGCCCCGCCGCCGCCGCCGTTGACGGCGAGCGTTCCGGCGACGGTGACGCTCGGGGCCTCGAGCAGCAGACCGCCGCCGCTGCCGCCGCCGCCGCCGCCGCCGGAGGCGTCGGCGCCGCGGCCGCCGAGTCCCGGGGCGCCGAGCGTGCCGGTGGCTTCGACGACGATGGCGGTGCGCGACAGGAAGGCGCAGGCGCCGCCGCCGGTCCCGCCCTCGCCGGGCTCGTCGGCGCCGTCGCCGCCGCTGCTGCCACCAAGCAGCGGGACGAGCTCGGGGGTGCCGTAGGCGGTGCCGGCCGCGCCGCCGATCGCGCCGTAGCCGCCGGCGCCGCCGGCTCCGCCGAACGAGCCGCCGCCGCCGCCGCCGTCGAGCATCACATCGGTGGTGTCCTCGATCCCGTCCGCACCGACGCCCGGACCGGCGGCCCCGTCGTACGCGCCCGGGCCGGCCACCGGCGTGTCGTACCAGCCGGAGGTGCGGGCGCCGCAGTCGAAGCGTCCGCCGACTCGCAGCTCGCCGTCGACGACGAGCACGAAGGCGTTCCCGCCGGTCACGGTGATCGTGGTGTCGTCGGGGATGACGGCCGACTCCATGGCGAAGACCCCGAGGTCGGGCAGGCCCTCGCCCTGCGGGACGACCTCGAAGTAGATGCCGGTGTCCTCGTCCAGCCCGTCGCCGGCGTCGCGGACCCCGTCCATCCATCCGGCGGAGATCTCGCCGGTCTCGGTGTTGATCGTGACCCGCTCGTCGTTCGACGGCCAGGCGCCGTCGGGCCCCAGCGTGCCGTCGCCGGCGTCGAACAGCGCCGGGGCGATGTTGCTGGGGGCCCAGGTGCCGCAGTGGGCCGGCGGGCCGTCCGCGCACCCGTCGTCACAGGGGGCGGCGAGCCACGTGCCGTCGGCCTGGCAGGTCTCGAGGTCGTCGCCGGCGCAGCGGGTCTCGCCTTCGGTGCAGGGCGGAGGCACGTCGGCCTCCGCCTCGACATCGGCGTCCCCGTCCGGTTCGACGTCGACGTCGGCGTCGGCGCCCGTCTCCGCCTCGACGTCGTCGGGCACGTCCGCGTCGGCATCCGCGGGCGGGACGTCGCCGGCGGTGTCGCCGCCGTCGTCCTCGGCGTCGGGCTCGACGTAGTGCGGATTGGATTCGGTACACCCGGCGACGACGGCCAGTGCCGCCGTCACCCCCATCCATGTCCAGCGTGTCATGGGGCGATTCTAGCGGGAACGGCGGCGTTGTGCCACCGGGGTCGGGCTACTCGGCCGCGAGCCGCAGCATCGCCGTCAGGGCGCGGACGGCGCGTTCCATGTCCGCGACCGCGATCTTCTCGTCCGTGGTGTGTTCGCCCTGGGCGCCGATCCCGACCACGGCCATCTCGATCCCCTGGTTGTTGTAGATCGAGGCGTCGGTAAAGCCGGTGATGAACACGCACCTGGCGTCGATGCCGATCTCGGCGAGGCCGCGGCGGGCGAGTTGCACGGTCGGGGAGTCCTCGGGGACGCGCACGGCGCGGCACAGGTTGTTGACCGTGACCTCGACCTTCGCGCCGTTCGCCGCTCCCTGCTCGCGGATCGTCCGCTCCATCTTCTCGGCGAGCGCGGCGCCCTTGGCGTGGTCCGCGCTGCGGCATTCGGCCAGGAACGTCGCCCGATCCGGCACGCCATTGCGGATCAGTCCGCCTTCGATCACGCCGACGTTGGCGGTGGTCTGCGGGTCGAGGCGCCCCAGCGGCAGGGCGGCGATCGCCCTGGCCGCCGCCTGGATCGCGTTGATCCCCTTCTCCGGCTCCATCCCCGCGTGCGCCGCGCGGCCGGTGATCTCGACATCGATCGCGAAATACGACGGGCCGCCGATGACGATCGTGTCGAGAGTGTCGTTGTCCATCAGGATGCCGCGGCGGGCCGTCAGCTTCGAGAAGTCGAGGTTCTTCACGCCCTGCAGGCCCGTTTCCTCCTGGCGGCTGACCGCGAACTCGATCGGCGGGCGGACCTTGGTCGTCCGCAGCGTCTCGAGCACCTCGGCGATGCCCGCCTTGTCGTCCGCGCCCAGGATCGTCTTGCCGCTCGAGCGCACGACGCCGTTCTCGACCACCGGCTCGATCCCCACGCCCGGCTTGACGGTGTCGGCGTGGCACGACAGCAGCAGCGGCGCCTTGCCCTTGCATCCCTGCTCCGGGAACTTCCCGACCAGGTTGCCGTAGGCGTCGAGCTCCGCGGTGCCGCCCGCCTCGCGCACGGCGCCGAGCAGGTACTGCATCACCCGGGCCTCGTTGCCCGATTCGGAATCGATCCGGACCATCTCCAGGAACTGGTCGACCATCCGTTGCGTCGTCATCGTCTCCTCCTCCTCCCGCTCCGGGCCGCCACCCTACCACTCGGACAGCTCGGGCGGGACCAGGAAGTACACGTCCCGCTCGTCGACCGGGTAGCGGCCCTCGAAGGTCGCGCGGAGCGTCGCGCGGAAGAGCTGGGGCTCCCGCATCGCCGGGACCGTCGTGTTCGTCCGCGCCACGAGCGCGCCGCAGACCGTGGTTCCCGGCAGCAGGTCCTCCACGGCGTCGACATGCCCGTCGCCGTCGCGGTCCGCCGCCGAGAGTCCCGCCGTGCAGACGACGAACGAGCCCGCCGCCGGGTCCCAGAGGCTCGCTCCCGACAGGTCCAGCTCGAGGTGGTCGACGAACGCGGCCACGGTATCGACGCCGTCGAACGGGTCGTCCTCGAGCGTCAGGCGGACTTCGACCGGCACGTCCCGCGCGAAGGTCCGCACGAGGTCCACGAACGTCGCAGCGAGGCCGGTGCCGTCGGCCTCGACGGTGGCCACGAGCGGCGTGCCGTCGTCGGTGACGGCACGGGTGCTCCCGGCCAGCGCCTCGAGGTCGGGTCGGGCGGCATCGGCGGTCGCGCCGCTCGTGTCGAAGCCGAGGACCCGGATCCCCGCGGCAGCCAGCTCGGCCGAGGCCTCGGTGAAGGTCGGCGGCACGACCCCGCCGACCGGCCCGCCGTAGGGCGCTCCGCCGGCGAACCCGTCGTGGAACGGGCGGTCGGTGAACAGCGCGACCAGCGGCACCGCGTCGGTGCGCCGGCACGGGTGGACGCCGGCCGGCGCCGAGCCGGGGCAGGAGGGGAGGGTGACGGCGGGAAGGATGCGCGAGGGGTCCTGCGTCGCCAAGGTCCACAACGCCGCGGCGTGGCTGCCGCCGTCGTCGCCGCCGTCGCCGAGCGCCAGGCTCTCCAGGGCCGTCTGCACCGTGGTCACGGCGTCGGTGATCGGTGCCACGGGCAGGAAGGCGGAATCGGTCGCCGCCCCAAACGGCGCGACCGGGTAGTCGGAGAACGAGCCGAGGCCGAAGCGCGTGTCGGGGATCTCGGCGCGCGTGGCCGGGACGAGGATCGAGGAGAAGCCGGCCCGGAGCGCAGCCAACTCGTCGGCCATCGTTCCGGAAACGTCCATCAGCAGGTGGACGTCGGCGTACCACCAGAAGGTCCGGGACGGGATGGTGTGCGACGCCGGCTCGGGCGGCGCCTCGTAGGGCACAATGAAGATGTAGTCCAAGCGGCAGGTGCTCTCCGGGGCGCACGGGTCGGAGCCGATGGCGACCTCGACGCCGTCGGCGCACCCGTCGCCGTCGGTATCGGGATTCGTGCGCTCGGTGCAGACGAAGGTCGCCTCGTCGAAGTCGGAGAGGCCGTCGTCGTCGCTGTCGAGGTCGAGGAAATCGGGGGTCGTGTCGCCGTCGGTGTCGACGGGCGGGGTGTCGAGCAGCGCGTCGCCCGCCTCCTCGGCGTCGCTCCAGCCGTCGTCGTCGGAGTCGGTGTCGAAGCGGTTGGGGAGGGTGTCGCCGTCGCGGTCGGCGGAGCCTTCGTCGTCGTCGGAGATCGTGTCGCCGTCCGAGTCGAGGAGCGTGCCTCCGTCGGTGTCGAACGGGGCGTCGCCGTCGGCATCGAAGGGAGTGCCGTCGTCGAACGAGTCGACGACGGCGTCGTCGGGGCTTGGCGTGTCGGCGTCCGCGGCGTCGGGGCCGGCGGCGTCGGCGTCGGCGGCGTGCGAGGCGTGGCAGGCGACTCCGGGCGTGGAGACGGGGACCAGCGAGAGGACCAGCACCCAGCCGCGACGCATTCCCCCCCCTGTTCCCACCGTCCGTCGGTGACGCCCAGGCCTACAGGTTCCACGGATAGCGGACGAGCAGCGTCGGTTGGGCGAACGGAGGGACGACGGCGCCGAGCAGCGCCTGGCCGAGGCAGGCGGCGGCGTCCGCCCCGAGGGTGGTCGTGACGGTGACCTTGTTCACGCGCCCCGTCGGCCCGCGGAACTCGACGTCGGTGCGCACGGTGGCGGCGACCTCGCCGACGCACGCGCGTACCGCTTCCCGCAGCGGCTCCAGCGCCCCCTGTACGTCGGCCCGCGACGGCGAGTCCGGGAGGTCGGGCGCAAGCGCCGGCGGCTCCGTCGCCGCCGGCTCCGGCGGACCGTAGACCACGACCGTCACCTCGGGTGGGGCGGCGACCGCCGCCGGGGCCGTGACGGGCTGCGCCGGCACGGTCACCGGCTGCGCCGCGGCCGGCTGCCACGATGCCGCTCCCGGCTGCCCCGCCATCGTCGCGTCCCCGGTGCGCGAGTTGAGCACCCAGGTCGCCGAGTTGACGTCCAGCACGTAGGTCGCCTGCCGTCCGCACCCGTAGATCCCGTAGCTCGAGACGATCTCGCGATTGGTCGGGATGCGGGACAACACCACCATCTCCATGCCGTCCGGCGGACAACCCAGGTCGAATGCAGCGCGGCGGCGCAGGTCGGTCTGCAGCCGCGTGTTCATCTGGGCGTAGCAGCCGGCGGACAACACCGCACAGGCAGCCACCGGGAGCCATCGACTGTGCATGACGTCAAGGTTAGTGCGCCCGGTCGGACATGGCAAGCGGGGGTCGAAACCGTGGGCGGACGGCCGGCCGGGCGCTATTCGGGCGTCGCTGCGGCCGCCTCGGCCGCGGACGGCGGACAGCACCAGCGCTCGATGTTCATCCCCCGGTGCGGGCCGATCGCCTCGCACAGCTCCTGGAGCCGGGAGACCACCTCGGGGTCGGCGTCGCCCTCGCCGCCGTAGGTCCAGAAGTGCGGGTACTCCGGCAGGTCGGCGCACTCGGCGTCGTCGCCGGGGAGCAGCGCGCGCGGCCGCCCCGCCGTGCGTTCGGCGAGCTGCGCCACCTCCTCGCCGGCGGCCGAGCGCGGCACCGCGTGCTCCCGGTCGTGCCCCACGACGGCGGCCCCGTCGGGCACGGTGCCCCACGCGACCGGCGCGGCCAGCACCAGCTCGGAGCTGCCGGCGGAGCCGGCGGCACCCCAGTCCAGCGTCTGGTTCTCGCAGTCGTCGCCGTCGGTGACCAGCGTCTGGCCGGCGAGGCTGACGAACAGGTACGCCTCGGTCGCCTGCGCCTCGACGTCCGCACGCCCCGAGGCGTTGAACTCGCGGTAGTACTCGGCGGCGCCGCCGGCAGGGACGGCGGCCAGCGCGCCGTCGGCGAAGGCCCGGCGCAGGTCGGCGCAGCGCGCGGCGTCCATCACCCGGGCCGGCATCCGACCCTCGTCGATCACCTGGCGGCTCTCCGTCGCCTGGGCACCCCACTGGTTGGGGTAGACGACGGTCCAGTAGT
>JAFGHH010000529.1 GCA_016930215.1 Deltaproteobacteria bacterium | reverse complement strand
GACCGGGCGGCGGGGCACTGCAGATCACCACCCGCGGGACGCTCACCGTCCACGGACGGATCGAAGCCGGCGGGGCGGGCGGCGCCGGCGGCGGGGAGGAAGGTGGAGGGGGCGGCGGCGGAAGCGGCGGCGGCGTCCTGCTCGAGGCCGACCGCCTGATCGTCGAGGCCGGCGCCCTGGTCGCCGCCAACGGCGGCGGCGGCGGAAGCGGCACCGGCGTCGGCTCCAGCGGGTTCTACACCTCCAACGACGGCCAGCGCGGCGAGGCCCGGCTGACCGCCGCCGCCGGCGGGGCCGACCCCGGGACCTACGGATGCGCGGGCGGCATCGGCAACAGCGCCAGCGCGCTGCTGGGCGGCGCCGTCCCCTGCGGGGACCACGCCGACTACTACGGCGGAGGCGGCGGAGGCGGCGCCGGACGCATCCGCCTGAACGGCAACACCCTCGCGGTCGCCCGCAACACCCTCAGCCCCGCCGACGGCGCCCCGGGCACCTCCACCACCACCGGGGTCCCACACCTCCGCTGAGTCCCCCCCGGTCGACGACTTGACAGCCTCGCCGGCGCGCCGAAGACTGATGCGGTCGGCGCACGAGGCCTGCTCGCCGCGCCGGGGAGGCATGACGATGCGACGACGGTGTTTCGGACTCTCGCTCCTGCCGGTCCTGGCTCTCGCCGCCACGGCCTGCGGCGACGACGACTCGTCCTCCGATACGGGCGGCGACGATGCCGACGTCTTCGACGAGGGCGCGACCGACGTCCCCGAGGACACGCCGGTCGAGACTCCGGTGGATACTCCGGTCGACACCCCGGTCGACACGCCCGTCGACACCCCGGTCGACACGCCCGTCGACACCCCGGTCGACGGTCCCCCGGCGGTCTGCACGGAGTACTGCGGCCCCGTGGTTGCCGCGGGCTGCACGGCCGGGCCGCCCACGGTGGACTCCTGTCTCAGCGGGTGCACGGCGCTCGTCGCCGCCTGCCCGGATGCCTTCGCCGCGCTGGCGACCTGCGCGGGCGACGAGCCGACGATCGAGTGCGATGCCGCGGGCACGCCGGTCGCCGTCGGGTGCGAGGACGAGCAGTACGCGCTCCTGGGATGCATGTCGGGCGGCCCGTGCGGCCACTACTGCGGCCAGGCGATGACGGCCGGGTGCGACGAGACGCCCGCGACATTCGCGCACTGCATCTCGAACTGCGCGGCATCCCAGGCGGCCTGCCCCGCCGAGTTCGACGACCTGTCCGACTGCGCCGGCGACGACTTCACCGTGACCTGCGACACGCTCGGCCGCGCGGCGATCACCGATTGCGTGACGGAGTATGCGGACCTGATGCAGTGCGCGGTGCTCGACCCGTGCACGACGATGTGCGAGCCCGCGATCGATGCCGACTGCTCCTCCGGGCCGCCGACCCTGGCGGCGTGCGTCGAAGGCTGCTCGTCCATCGCCGGCACGGGCTGCATCGGCGCGCTGACGGCGCTGGCGACCTGCGCCGGCGAGGACGCCACGGCCAGCTGCGACTCGAGCGGCCTTCCGGTGATCGACGACTGCGAGACCGAGAACGCCGCCTACATGGCCTGCGCGGGCGGCTGACCCGGTCGTCCGCAACGGCCGCCCGGTCGGTCCACGACGCTTGACGGCCGCGTCGCCCCCCGGTACGAAGCGGGCGTCCGCGTCGCGCGGACCGGAGGGCGCATGCTGCAGGTCATCCTCGCCGGACACACCCTGGATCGGGAGCTGGTCAAGGCGCTGCGGGCCGGCGAGCTGCCGGCCGACGTCGAGCCGACCCCGGAGACGATCTCCGCGGCCTACGCGCGGATCAGCCGCTATCCCGAGCCGATCCCCGAGCTGCGGGCGCAGGCACGTCGCGACGTGGCGGCGTCCCGCAAGTCGAACCGGATGATCGTCTTCCGCATGGGACACCACTCGGTCGCCGAGCACGTCACGCTCAACTTCGACGTCCTGGGCGTCTCCCGCCTGGCCCTCGAGGCGCTCGAGGACGCCCGGCTCTGCTCGTACACGGAGAAGTCGCAGCGCTACGTCACCTTCGGCGGCGAGCACGTCGTGCCGGCGGAGTTCGACGCGGCGGAGCGGGAGCTGTTCGGGCGGACGATGGGGGAGCAGATCGCGTTCTACCGTTCGGCCTTCGAGCGGCTCCACGAGCTGCAGCGGCGCCGCAACCCGGACCAGCTCCGGACGAAGGTCGGCCGGGAGACCGTCGAGGGTTGGGCCAAGGAGGACGCCCGCTACGCGCTCGGCCTGGCCACCGAGACGCAGCTCGGCTTCTCGGGCAACGCGCGCAACATCGAGCACGTGATCCGCAAGCTGCGGCACCATCCGCTGGCCGAGGTTCGCGCCCTGTCGCAGGCGCTGTTCGACGCCGCCTCCGAGGTCGCCCCGTCGCTGATCATCCTGTCCGACCCGGAGCGGTTCCGCGAGGCGTTCGGCAGGGACGTCTCGGACGCCTTCGTGCGTCGCAACCGCGCCGCGATCGACCGGCTGGGCCGGGAGACGATGGCCGGGGCGCCGCCCGCGCCTGCCGCGGAGCACCCACGCCACGGCGACGTGACGCTGGTGGGCGGCTCGGCCGAGCCGGACGTCGAGGTGCTGGCGGCGCTGCTGCACACGGGCTCGGGACGCCCGTGGGACGACTGCCGGGCCCGCGCCCGGGCGCTGGACGACGAGGGCCGCCGCCGGTTCGTGCGCGAGGCGCTGGCGGACCTGTCCGAGTTCGACGCCCTTCCCCGCGAGTTCGAGCACGCGTGGTTCACGCTGGAGGTCGTGCTCTCGGCCGCCTGCTACGGCCAGCTCAAGCGCCACCGGATGATGACCTTCACCGCACAGCCGTACGACCCGGCGCTCGGGCTCACCGTGCCCGAGGCGATGACCGAGGTCGGCCTGGAGGCCGAGCTGCGGGCGCTGGCCGACCGCTCCGCCGGGACCTGGGAGAGACTCGCCGGGCGCCACCCGCGGGCGGCCGAGTACGCGCTGACGAACGCCCACCGGCGCCGCACGCTCGTGACGCTCGACCTGCGCGAGGTCTACCACATGGCCCGCCTGCGGATGGACCACCACGCGCAGTGGGACATCCGGCACGTCGCGGGGTCGATCACCGCCCTCGCCCGCCGGGTCGCCCCGGCCGCGGCGGCGCTGGCCTGCGGCAAGGACGAGTTCGTCGGCATGTGCGCCACCGGTTGTTGAGGCGCGGAGCGGACGATGTACGAACTGCACGTCACCGAGCGCTTCTCCGCCGCGCACCACCTGCGCGGCTACGGGGACCCGTGCGAACAGGTCCACGGCCACAACTGGAAGGTCACCGCGTTCGTGCACTGCGAACGCCTCGACGACGTCGGCCTGGGGCTCGACTTCCGCACCCTGCGCCGGCGACTGCGCGAGGTGCTGGGCGACCTCGACCACCGCGATCTCAACGACACGCCGTGGTTCCGCGAGACCAACCCGAGCGCGGAGCACCTGGCGCGGCACGTCTTCGAGCGGCTGATCGAGCGGTTGGCGGGGTCGCCGGCCGCGCTCGACCGCGTGCTGGTCCAGGAGAACGACGACTCCGGCGCCTCGTACCGGCCGTGAACCCCCGACAGCATCGTGGTTGCCCCTCCGCCCCCCGTCGAGTAGCTTGGTCGGTGTCGGGCGTGCGCGTCCTCCAAGCGGCGGACCGGGGAGGTGTTCCATGCGTCGGTTCCTCGTCACGAGCCTCGTCTACGTCACGATCGTGATCCTGGGCCGCGGCTGCGACTGCGGCAGCGGCGACTCGACGGGTCTCATCCCGTGCGGCACCGCCGCCGACTGCCCCGACGGCTGGCAGTGCATCGACAACGTCTGCCGGGCCCCCGACGGCGGTCCCACGGACGGCGGCACGGACGGCGACGCGGACCCCGACGGCGACGTGGGCGCCGATGGCGACGCGGACCTCGACGTGACCTGCCCCGACGGCGGCGTGCCGTGCGGAGCGATCTGCTGCGAGGCCGGCGAGGTTTGCGTGTGGGGCGTGTGCGCCGTCCCGGGGATGTGCGAGAGCGACGAGGACTGCGGCCACGACTCGTACTGCCTCGAGGGGGCCTGCCTGCCGTACGGCGAGGGACCGCGCGGGGAGTACAACCCGGACTGCACCCGCGTGGTGATCGCCGGCCTGTTCGCGCCGACCCTGCAGTGCTCGTGGGAAGGCCCGCCGGACGGCGACGCCTACCCGGCCCACCGCCACCTGCTCTCCACGCCGATGGTGGTCGATTTCAACTTCGACAGCGACCCGTCCACCGTGCGGCCGTCGATCGTGTTCACGAGCGACGACGGCGTCGACGGCAGCAGCGAGCTGCCGACCGGGGTGATCCGGATTGTCGATGGGCGCACCTGCGCGCAGCAGGCCAGCCTCGACCTGCAGCTCACCTCCCACTCGTCGCCCCCCGCGGTCGGCGACCTGGACATCGACGGCCGCGCGGACATCGTGGCGTTCCAGGCCGGCGGGGGCCTGGTCGCCTTCCGCTACGACCCCGGAACCGCGACCTGGGACGTGCTGTGGCGCAGCCACCTGGCCGACGGCACGCCGCACAACCCGACCGGCGGCGGCTGGTCCGGCCCTTCGATCCACGACCTCGACGACGACGGCATCCCGGAGGTGCTGCGCGGCGGCCTGATCTACTCCAACACCGGCACCTACCTCGGCGGCGCGCTCGGCGTCGCCCCGGACGGCGGCTACCACGCCGGGATCGGCATCTTCCCCGTCGTCGCCGACGTCGACGCCGACACGATCCCGGAGTTGGTCACCGGCGCGGGGGTGTACCAGTACGACGCCGCGACACACGACTGGATCCGCGAGGCGTACTCGGCCGCAGGGCTCGCGGGCGGCAACGCGGCCCTCGGCGACTTCGACCTCGACGGCCGGCCCGAGGTCGCCGTCGTCTCCGACGGTACCTGCCGCATCCAGACGCTGGAGAGCGCGGTGACCTTCGGTCCCGTCGTCCTCCCCGGCGGCGGCCACGGCGGCCCGCCGACGGTCGCCGACTTCGACGGCGACGGCTTGCCGGAAGTGGCCTCCGCGGGGGCCAACGCCTACGCGGTGTTCGACCCGGACTGCGTCGCGGCCCCGACCCGCGCCGGCACCTGCGCCTCGGGACGCACCGACGGCGTGCTGTGGAGCAGCCCGACGCAGGACACCTCGTCCAACGTCACCGGCTCCTCGGTGTTCGACTTCGAGGGCGACGGGCCGGCGGAGGTGGTGTACGCGGACGAGTGTTTCGTGCGGGTCTACGCGGGGGCTTCGGGCGAGGTGATCTTCAGCCAGAAGTCGTCGTCGTGCACCTGG
>JAFGHH010000081.1 GCA_016930215.1 Deltaproteobacteria bacterium | reverse complement strand
GGGACGGCAAGTACTGCCGCCGGGACATCGGCCGACGGGGTCTCGGACGGCCGGTCGGCTGACGCGCGGGAGGTGCGGCATGGCGGGACGGCGGGTGCTGGTGCTGATCGGGAGCGAGTCGGACCTGACGAAGGTCGAGCCGACGATCACGGTGCTGTCGCAGCTCGGGATCGATTGCGAGCTGCGCGTGGCTTCCGCGCACCGCACGCCGGACCGCGTGGCGGAGCTGGCGTCCGGGGCGCGGGACCGCGGGTTCGCCGTGGTGGTCGCCGCGGCCGGGCTGGCGGCGGCGCTGCCGGGGGCGGTGGCGGCGCACACCACGCTGCCCGTCGTCGCCCTGCCGCTCGCCTCGGGGACGCTGGGCGGGATCGATGCGCTGCTGGCCTGCGTGCAGATGCCGCCCGGGGTGCCGACGGCCACCGTCGGGATCGACGCCGCGCGCAACGCCGGCATGCTCGCGGCCCAGATCCTCGCGCTGGGCGACCCGGCGCTGGCGTCGAAGCTCAACAAGCAGCGCAAGTCGTTGACCAAGGGCATCGAGGACAGCGATGCGCGCATCGGAACCGGGCGGCGCTGACGTCGGCGACCCGCTGGTGGCCGCCGCGCGCGACCTGCGCCGCGGCGCGCTGGTCGTCGCCGCGACCGAGACGCTGGTCGGGCTGCTCGCCGACCCGTTCCACGCCGCCGCCCTGGCCCGGGTGGCGGTGCTCAAGCAGCGCCCCCCGACCGAGGCGTTTCCGCTGATCGTGCCCGACGCGGCGGTCGCCGCGACGCTGTCCGGGCGGTGGCCGGCCGTGGCGGAGCGGCTCGCCGCCGCCTTCTGGCCCGGGCCCCTCACGCTGCTCGTCCCCGCCGCGCCCGGCCTGCCGGCGGAGCTGGTCGGACCGGAGGGATGGGTGGCCGTGCGCGTTCCCGGCGCGGCCCCCGCCACGCGGATCTGCGTCCACTTCGGCGGACCGCTGGTCGCGACCAGCGCCAACCTGCGCGGCCGTCCCCCGCCGTTGCGGGCGGAGGACGTCGAGCCGGAGATCGAGGCGGCGGTCGACCTGATCGTCCCGGGCGGCGCGCCCGCCGGTCGCCCCTCGACGCTCGTCGCCTGCGACGACGCCGGCTACCGCATCGTGCGGCCCGGGTTGCTCTCGGACCGGGCGCTGCGCGCGGCGCTGCGGTAGTCCCCGTCCAGGAACGCCTCGACCCGCGCCGAGAACCGGCGACTCCGTTCGTGGAGCACCAGCGACTCCGGCGCCGCGACGGGCCCCGTTCCGCGTCCGTCGTCGAGGACGGCCTCGAGGCACAGGGTCGTCGGCGGGGCGTCGGCCCGCGGCAGGTGGCGGCGTTCGCGGACGACGACGAAGCCGGCCGCGGCGAGGGTCCGGCGGGCGAAGGCGTGCCGGCGCCAGCGGTAGATCAGCGCCAGCGTGCCGTCCGAGGCGAGCAGCCGGCGGGCGGCGGCGACGAAGTCCGGCAGGCCGCCCCGCAGCTCGTGGCGCTGGGCCGCGCGCAGCGGCTCGGGGGAGGCGCGCCCCTCGCAGAGCGGCAGGTACGGCGGGTTGGCGACCACCAGCGTGCAGGCGCCGTCGAGCGCCGGCGGCAGGCCGTTCCGGAGGTCCGCCGCCAGCACCTCGACCGTGTCGCCCAGGCCGTTGGCGTCGGCGTTCTCGCGGCACAGTGCGGCCAGCTCCGGCTCGGCCTCGACGCAGGTGCAGCGGCCGACCGTGCCGGCGCGCCGCAGCAGCAGCGCCACGGCGCCGGTGCCCGCGCCGAGGTCCGCGGCGCGGGCGAACGGCGGGCCGCCCGGTGCCGGTGCCCGCGGCGGCCGGCTCGTGGCGGCGAACGCGGCGAGCAGCACGGCGTCGAGGTTGACGCGGTGGCCTCGTGCGGGCTGGCGCAGCACCAGCCGTCCGTGGAGCAGGGTGTCGGTCGTGACGGGTGGTTCCACCGGTGCCGGTCGGGCCGACCCGGTCAGGGCGTCGGCACCTGCGTGGGACGCGTGCCGCGGATCGTGACCACGGTCAGCGCGTCGGGGAACACGTAGGCGTCCCACCAGCCGAGGTTGACGTAGTCGTCGCCGATCAGGGCCACGGCCGAGACGCGGGCCAGGCCGGGGGCGAGCTCCAGGGCGGCGTACAGGCTGTCGCTGTTGGTCGAGGTCCGCAGCGTGTCGGGGTACGGCTTCTCCTCGACCCCGTTGAAGTAGGCGAACGTGTTGGCCGTCGGGTTCACGCCGACCGTGGCGTTGTAGACCTTGACGTTGTCGCAGTCGTGGATCTCGCCGGCGATGGCGCCCTGGCCGGCCGCGATCCCGTCGAAGTCGCCCGCGGTGGCGGGAATCGCGCGCCAGTCGTCCACCGACAGCGTCTTGGCCCGGTAGAACACGTAGCCTCCCGGCGTCTCGTCCTCGGGGAAGTAGAACACGTTCGAGTAGTACAGGTCCTTCCAGTAGGCCGCGTTGCCGCTGGTGTGGAGGATCAGCGGCGTCGAGGTCGGGATTTCCGTCACCTCGTAGTACCACAGCGCACGGCAGTCCCCGCTGGTCGGCGTGCAGTCGTCGGTGTCGGGCATCAGCTCCTGGCACGGCCCGGGGCAGCAGGTCGCCTCCAGTCCCGTCTCGAACGGCGTCGGCAGCAGCGAGTCCTCGCAGGCCGCCAGGGTGGCGACGGAGGTGTCGAGCAGGGCACCGAGCGACCCGTCCTCCGCCATGCGGTAGAACTCCACGGTGATGTCGCCGCCCGCGACCGTGTTGCCGTTGCCGTAGACGTCCACCACGCCGCGCACGTTGACCGTCGGCGGGTCCGTCGGCGGCGGGTCGGGGAAGCCGCTCGGCTGCAGGCACGCCGTGTTCAGCGGATCGACCGGCGCCTCGTCGCAGTACTCGCTCATGATCCCGCACGCCGTGCGCCCGGCCTGTGCGATCGGCGGGTCGACGCAGACGCAGCAGGTCTGGAGCTGCCCGGCCCGACAGGTCGGCGGCACGGCGCAGGTGCTCGGGCAGGTCTCGTACAGCACGCCGCTCCCCCCGCCGTCGTCCCCGCCCGTGTCGCCCGCATCGGCGTCCGGGGTGGTGTCGTCGTCGTCCCCGCAGGAGCCCGCCAGCGCGAGCGCCAAGCCCAGCACGGGCCACGTCAACCGCTTCATCGCCACCTCCCGCCGCGGGACGACCGGTCCCGCGCATGGACGACATCTTGCCCCGGCGAGGCCGCACAAGCAAATCGGCCGGCCTGCGCGGGCGGCCGTGTCGCCGGGGTCGCCCGCCGACCCGATCGAATCCGCGTGCGAAGCCGCACGGGTCGTCCTCGAACCGGTGGTCAACCTCCGGAAGCTGGTCTACGTTCGCGCCTCGATCGGTGGAGGGTGCGATGGGCGAGTCGAGCGCGCGGGATCGAATCGTGGACGGCGTGACGTGGGTCGAGTTCTGCGACACGCTGAAGTCGGCGGGCGACGTGATCCTGCACGGCAGTCGCCGCGAGGACGCGTTGGATCGGGCCGAGGGGTTTCGCTACCTGTCGCGGCTGACCCGCGCGGCGCTCGAGGCGTTCGTCGAGCACGCCGACCCGCGGGCGCCGGTGTTGTTCCGGCCGGTGCACGAGACGGCGAAGATGGGGGCCGACCATCCCGACAACCGTTACCTGTGGGCGGCGATCTCGGGCGAGCACGAGTACCGTCTTTCCGGGACGCGCAACACGGTGCACTACCTGGGGCTCGGGACGTACAGCGGCTTCTACGGGCAGGGGGGCGCCTCGGGGCAGACGGGGTATCTCGAGGGAACCGAGTTGCAGCTCGCGCCGGACGGGACGTTCGAGGTGGCGCTCTGCCGCGAGCGCCGCCCCGGCAACTGGCTGCCGACGACCGCGGAGACCTCGTCGCTGATCGTGCGGCAGACGTTCCTCGACCGCCGCCACGAGCGGGCGGCGGATCTCCGGCTCGAGCGGGTCGGGGGCGACGGGCGACCGACGCCGGTGACGCCGGAGCGGGTGGACCAGGGACTGACGGCGGCGTGCCGGCTGGTCTGGGGCGCCTCGATGATGTTCGCGTCCTGGACGCAGGACTTCATGCAGCACGCCAACCGGCTGCCGCGGTTCGACCCGGAGAAATCGCTCGGGGCGCACGGCGACCCGAACATCGCCTACTACCATTCGTACTGGTCGCTGGCGCCCGACGAGGCGCTGGTGGTCGATGCGACGCCGCCGGCGTGCCTGCACTGGAACTTCCAGCTCAACAACGTCTGGATGGAGTCGCTGGACTACCGCTATCACCGCATCGCGGTGAACAAGCACGACGCGGTGTACGCCGGCGACGGTTCGGTACGGCTCGTCGTGGCGCACGAGGACCCCGGCTGGCCGAACTGGCTGGAGACGGTCGGGCACCGGCACGGGACGATGTGTTTCCGCTGGGTGCGTGCCAAGGAGCATCCGCAGCCGCGGACGCGGGTGGCGAAGCTGGCGGAGGTCCGGGCGGAGTGGGAAGAGGAGCGGGCGAAGTGAGCGCCGTCGTGGTTCCGGCGAATCGGGAGACCTCGCGACGCTACGCGCGGCCGTATCGTCCCTGGGTGCTGCGGGCGGCGAACCGGACGCTCGGCGTGCTGCAGGGCGCGGGTCTCGGGTCGCCGGACCTGACCGTCGCGGGGCTGCTGGCCGAAGCGCGGCGTCGGGCCGGGTTGTGGTCGTTCGGCGACGACACGCTGTCCGACCGCCTGCGCCTGCTGGTCGAGGCGGTCGTTTCCGAGGCGCGGCTGCACCCGCTGGGGCGCTGGATGTTCCGCGAGAACGCGGTGCGGACGCTGGTCAACCGGCTGCGGATGGAGGACGACTGGGCGCGGCACCCGGAGATCGCGGACGTGCCGCTTCCGCGTCCGGTGTTCGTGGTCGGGTTGCAGCGGACGGGCACCACGGTGTTGCACCGGATGCTGGCCTCCGATCCGGCGCGCCGGTTCCTGCCGTCGTGGGAGGCGGTGAACATCGCGCCGGTCCCCCGGCGGGCGAACGGCAACGGCGGGAACGGCGGTGGGAACGGGAACGGCAAACCGGACCCTCGGCTCGGCCCCGCGCGGTTCGCCGAGCGGGCGTTGCGCTACATGGCGCCCGACTTCTTCGCGATCCACCCGGTGGAGGCGGAGGCGCCCGAGGAGGACGTGCTGCTGTTCGAGTACGCCGTCTGGAGCACGGTGCCCGAGGCGATGATGCACGTGCCGTCGTTCTCGGCGTGGCTCGCGCGGCAGGACCATCGGGAGGCCTACCGGTTCTACGCACGGGTGCTGCGCTACCTGCAGTGGCAGCGGCCGGGCGGACCGTGGGTGCTCAAGACCCCGCACCACATGGAGCACCTCGACGTGCTGTTCGAGGTGTTTCCCGACGCCCGGGTCCTGCAGACGCACCGTGACCCGACGCGGGTGCTGGCGTCGTTCTGCAGCATGATGTCGCACAGCCGCGGCGTGTTCTCGGACCGGGTCGATCCGTGCGCGGTGGGCCGGCACTGGTTCGCCAAGGCACGGCGGATGATCGAACGCTCGACGGCGGTGCGGGACGCGCACCGCGACGGCCGGTTCCTCGACGTGCACTACGGCCGTCTCGTCGCCGACCCGCTCGCGGAGCTACGGCGGGTCTACGAGTTCCTCGGCGACCCGCTGACGCCGACGGCGGAGGAGGCGATGCGCGCCTGGCTGCGCGACAACCCGCAGCACAAGCACGGCCGCCACCGCTACCGTCTGGAGGACTTCGGTCTGGACCGCGACGAGGTCGCCCGGCTCTTTGCCGACTACCGTGCCCGGTTCGGGATCCCCGACGAGGCGTAGATGTCGCGTTCACCCGAGTCGCGGAAAGCCGGCGCCGGTGCGGGTGACGCTCAGCTCCCACAGGCGGCGCTCGGTCGCGTCGGGGTCGCGACCGAGCGACGGCGGCTGTCGTTTCATGAACCGCCAGTAGGCGCCGCTCTGCCGGTCGAACAACGGGTCGGTGGCCAGGTGCAGTGCGGTGCGCGCCGCCCGCTCCGGGGCCGGGAAGACCAGCGGCAGCAGCTTCGAGGCCAGCGCCGCCACCATCCCCGGCTCGCGGTCGGCGATGCGGGAGGCGATCGGCCCGGGGTCGCAGGCGTTGACCGTCACGCCCGTTCCTTCGAGCCGCCGGGCCAGCGCCCGGTTGAAGTGCACCAGCGCCAGCTTCGACTGCGCGTAGGCCTTCCAGAACCAGTAGCGGCGCCGCACGTCGAGGTCGTCGAAGTCGAGCCGCCCCACGCGATGGGCGTCGGAGGCGACGAGCACGATGCGGGCCGGAGCGCTGCGCGCCAGGCAGGGGAGCAGGCGCAGGGTGAGCTGGAACGGGGCGAGGTAGTTCACCGCCAGGGTCAGCTCCGACCCGTCGGGCGATTCCTTGCGGTGGCGGCTGACCAGGCCGGCGTTGTCGAGCAGCACGTGCAGCGGCAGGTCCCACGACAGGAACTCCTCCGCCGCGCGATCGATCTCCGTGCGTCGAGCCAGGTCGCACAGCAGCACGCGCGGCTCGCGGCCGACGGCGCGGGCGATGGCCTGTTGCGTCTCGCGGCAACGCTCGGGGTTGCGACCCAGCAGCACCAGGTCCGCTCCGCGGTCGGCCAGCAGCCGGGCCAGCGCGCGTCCGTGGCCGCTCGTGGCGCCGGTGACCAGGCAGACCCGGCCTTGCATGTCCTGCTTCGGCTCCACGATGCCTCCTCGGGGGCGTGCGGGATCGCTCGCCGCGCCCAACACGCCGCGCGAGGGTATAGCCCACGGGCGGCGGCCGGTGGAAGTCACGCCGGGCGGACTTGCCGGCGCCGCTCGCCGGGCGCACTCGCCCTTCGGCAGCCCCAGGGCGGCGTGACACCCCTGCCGGCCAGACGTCTCGGCGGGCTTCTGGACGCCGCGCCGCGCGACGGATTGCGGGAGTAGTGGATCAGCGCCTGTAGATCGCGCGCATCAGGCGGCTCATCGCTTTCGTCGCGGCACCGCGGGGGAGGGCGCGGGACAGCACGGCGGCGGTGGCGCGGTTTGCGGCGCCGGGCACCAGCACCGGGCCGCGCCCCAGCGCGTCGAGCGCTTCGCGGGCGACGTGCGCCGGCTCCATCACGAAGCCGGGCGGCAGGCGCGACTTCGAGGCCTCGTAGCCGGGCGTGCGGGTCGGCCCCGGGCAGACGGCCAGGACGTCGACGCCCCGGTCGTGCAGTTCGGCCCACAGCGCCTCGGCCAGCACGAGGTTGAAGGCCTTGGTGGCGCCGTAGCAGGCGACCAGGGCGTGGCCGGTGAGGCCGGTCATGGAGGACAGCAGCACGATGCCGCCGCGGCCGCGCGCGACCAGCTCCGGGGCCAGCTTGTGGACCAGGCGCAGCGGGCCGCGGCAGTTCACCTCGAGCTGAAGCCGCTGGTCCTCCCAGGGTTGCGAGAGGAACGGGCCGACGTACGAGCGGCCGGCGTTGTAGATCAGCAGGCCGGGTGCGGCGTCGTGGAGCAGCGGCTGCAGACGTTCCCAGGTGTCGACGGCCCCGAGGTCCACGGTCGCGCAGCGCGTCCGCACGCCGCAGGCAGTCTCGACGGAGCGTGCGACGGCGGCCAGCTTGTCGGTCTGGAGGTCGGCGAGCAGCAGGTCGAGGCCGCGCCGGGCGGCCTCGTGGGCGAAGGCGGCGCCGAGCCCCTCGGCGGCGCCGGCGATCAGGGCCCAGGGTCCGTAGCGGTCGCGAAAGGCGCTCATGGACCGCAGTCTGGCACGGGCGCGGCCGCCTGGCCACGCCGACCACCATGCCTCTCGAATGCCCTCCGGCGGCAGCTCGCGGTCCATCAACGGTCGATGCCCGGGCCCCGTCGCGCGTCCCGGCCGGAAGCCGCGTCGCCGCATCCGGACGGAGCTGCGAGGTTCCCGGGAGGGACGACCGCGTGGGTCGTGTCGGCCGGTCCGACGACGCCGTCGTGACGGCCGCGAGCCCTCGCGAGGCAGGCGGTCGTCAGCAGCTCGTGAGGGTGAAGTTGTTGGGGGTCCAGCCCGTCCAGGCTCCATCGAGACAGACACGCTTCTGCAGTTCGCCGTAGCAGATGCTGCCCGACCAGTCGTAGCGGACCCTTTCCTGCACGGTGCCGTGGGGGACGAAGTCGTACGGCGGCAAGGTGTTGTCGCAGCCGCGCTTGGCGTACTGCGACTTGACGTAGTGCAGGATCGTGCCCTCGCTGCCGACGGCGAAGACGTTGTCGCAGGCGGTGCCCCAGACGGAGTAGAGGTCGGGCGTCCCCGCAGTGACGGGGATCTCCATGGGCGACCAGCTGCCGTCGTAGTGGACGATGCGGCCGTCTTCACCGACGGCGAAGACGTCGTCCGGGGCGGTGCCCCAGACGCCGTAGAGGTAGCCGCCGCCCACCGGGGTCATCTCGGACCAGTCGGTTCCGTCGTAGTGCAGGATGACGCCGCCGTAGGGGCCGACGGCGAAGACGTCGTCCGAGGCGCTCCCCCACACCGCGCGGAGGGGGGCGCTGGAGACGGAGGAGGGGGCGGTCATTTCGGTCCACGTACCGGCCGCGTTGCCGTCGTAGTGCAGGATCGTGCCCGACTGGCCGACGGCGATCACGTCGGAGGCGGAGACGCCCCAGACCGCGTAGAGGTACAGGATCGCGCCGGAGGTCATCTCCGACCAGGTGCCGGCGAGGTTGCCGTCGTACCGGACGATGAGCCCGCCCTGGCCGACGGCGAAGACGTCGTCCGGGGCGCTGCCCCAGACGTGGGTGAGGTAGTGGGTCGTCGGCAGGGCCATCGACACCCAGCCGCTGCCGGTGTTGTGGATGGCAGAACCGACGTAGGCGGTGCCGGAGCGCCTGGTTCCCACGACGAAGGCGTCATGAGGGCCGGCGGCCCAGACGCCGGCGGCGTCGGACATCTGCGTCGACCTGATGACATGGGTCCAGGCGCTCCCGTCGTAGTGGAAGATCGTGCTGCCCGCGACGGCGTAGGTGTCGGCGGGACCGCTGCCCCAGACGGAGCTGAAGCGCGTGAACTCGCCCGCGTCCTCGACGTACATCTCGTACCAGACCAGGCGGCAGTCGGTATCGGTGGCGGCGTCGCAACCAGGGGCGCAGCAGCCGTCGTCGTTCGCGCAGGCGACGATCGGCGTGAAGGAACACTCGGCCAGGCAGGTGCCCGCATGGTTCAGGAGGTCGACGGTGCAGGCGTCGCCGTCGTGGCAGAAGTCGGGGCAGTCGCCGGGGAGGCTGGGATGGACGTAGGGGTCGCAGAGCTCGTCCGGTTCTTCCCAGATGCCGTTCCCGCACACGGCGGGGCAATCGCCGTCGTAGAGCGCGTGGCCGATCCGGGCGTTGCAGAACTCGGGGCAGCAGCCGTCGCCGGCGGCGGCGCAGGCGGTGATCGGTGTGAACGAGCAGCGGGCGTCGCAGGTGCCGGCGTCGAGGAGCGCGTCGGCGGTGCAGGCGACGCCGTCGTCGCACGCGGTGGGGCAGGCGCCGGCCTCTCCCGGCGGGATCGCGGT
>JAFGHH010000528.1 GCA_016930215.1 Deltaproteobacteria bacterium | reverse complement strand
CCCAGCCGCTGCGCCGTCGCCTCGATCTGCGCCCGGTCCAGCGGGTGCGGCGCGTTCGGGTCGCGGTTCGGCGTCTCGTAGTACGTCCGCATCGCCGCGAACAGCGCGTTGTGCAGCGGCCAGAACTTGTTCTGCTGCGCCGCCGCCATCACCGCCTCGTGCGCCAACTGCGCCTTGTCGTGCCCCGCCAGCACGTTGTTCTTGAACACCAGCCGCAGGTCGTCCGGATACGCCTTGAGCAACTCGTCCAGCGTCGCCGCCACCCGCGCACTGTGCGGACACTGGAAGTCCGTGAACAGGAACAGCGTCACCAGCGGCTCCGCCGCTCCCTCCTTCGGCGAATCCCCGACCGGGATCTTGTATACCGCGTTCGGGTCCTCCTGCGGACGACCACCGGTCGCCCCGCCGCGACCCGCAACCCCCGACTCGGAGGCCCCCAGGGCCGCCCGCCCACGCCCGCTCGCACCCCCCGGACGCGTCACCACCTGCCGGGCCAGCATCTCGCAGCGGGACCGCGGCGCCAACAACGCCTGCCGCGTCTTCGCCAGCTCCTGCTCCACCACCTGACCCAGCCGCGCGTCGATCTCCGAGGCCTGCACCACCGTGCCGTTGATCCAGAACACCGGCAGCGGCCCGCCGATCCCCAGCTCCGCCGCCAACGCCTGCCCCGCGTCGACCTGCTCCAGCACCTCCCGCGAGTTCTGCTGCGAACGGAACGCGTTGAGGTCGATCCCGACCTGCTGCGCGAACTGCTCCAGCTCCTGCACCGTGAACTTGCCGTTCACCGCGTACGCCCGCTCCACGAACGGCCAGAACTTGTCGCTCTTCGCCGCCGCCAACGCCGCCTGCGCCGCCTGCCGCCACAACCGCTGCGGCGCCGGCTGCCCCGGCTTCACCACCGCCGGCTCGCCCTCGGCGTTCACGTAGTACAACGCCGCGTCCTCCCCGAACCGCGCCAGCACCTCGTCCACCACCCCCGCCGCCTTCGCGCAGTCCGGACTCTCCAGGTTGCAGAACTCCACGATCGCCACCAGCGGGTCCGACGAACCCTTGCGCGGCGCGTCCCCGATCGGCAGCCCGCCCTTGCGGAAGTCGTCCGTGCACGCCGTCGGCACGCCCGCCTTCGCGTACGCCAACTCTTCGCCCGCCGCTCCCTCGCCCCGACCCCGCTCGCGCGGCGTCGGCTCGCTCCGACACGCCGTCGCCGCCACCACCACCGCCAGGAAAACGACGCCCAAACGCCGCCAGCTTCCCGTCCCGATTGCCAACCTCATCTCCCTGCTCCTTCCGTTCCACGGCCCGGACCACCGCCGGACCCGCCGCGACCCGCAATCCCCGCCGGCCGCGTCACGACACCTTCCCGCCGTCCGTCAACCGCAGCCGCCGCCCCGAGGGGCCGACTGCGGGTCCATCGAGGCCGGGATCGTCGTCCCCTGGTTGCCCAACAGCTCGTCCACCCACTTCCCGAAATGACTCGGCGGTCGCGCCCCCCGCAGGTACCGCCCGTTGATGAAATCACTCGGCGTGCTGTGGATGTCGAGCCGACCCGCCTCCGCCTTGTCCGCCTCGAGCTGCGCCCGGACCTCCGCCGAATCGAAGTCGGCACGGAACCGGACCACGTCGAGACCCGCCTGCTGCGCCAACTCCTCCAGCTTCGCCCGACCCTGCGACAACTCCCCCCGGTGCGCAAACATGATCTCGTGCATCTCGCGGAACTTCCCCTGCCGGTGCGCCGCCAACGCCGCCAGCGCCGGCAACTCCGCCCGCTCCCCGTGCACGATCAGGTTGCGATACACCACCCGCACCTTGTCCCCGAACTTCTCCCGCACCATCTTCAACGTCGGCTGCACCTTCTCGCAGAACGGACAGAGATACTCGCAGAACGACACGATCGTGATCGGCGCGTTCGCCGGACCCACCGACGGGTTCCATACCTCGATCTTGACCTCCTTCGCCTCCGACGCCGGCGGCAACGGAGCCGGCGGCTGCGGCGCCCGCGGCGCCTGCTGCCCCTGCCGACCCTCCGCCCCCGGCGCACCCACCGCCTGGTCCGTGATCGGCTTCCCCTCCAACGCCCGCTGCACCATCCCCGAAAGCTGCGCCGGATTCGGCCCGACCACCATCTGACCGTTGATCACCAGCGTCGGCGTTCCCGTCACCCCCAACGAACGACCGATCGACTTGGCCAGCTCCACCTCCGTCCGGAACGACCGGTCGTCCAACGCCTTCTTGAATCGCTCGATGTCCAAACCCAACTGCCGCGCGTAACCCTCCAGCTGCGGCCGCTGGACCTGCGGCATCTTGTCGTACAACAGGTCGTGGTACTCCCAGAACTTCCCCTGCTCCCCCGCCGCCAACGCCGCCTCCGACGCGACGTCGGAACCGGCGTGCCCGTCCAGCGGGAACGCCCGGTAGATCAGCTGCACCTTGTTCCCGAACTGCTTCGTCAACCCCTCCAGCGCCGGGGCCATCCGCTTGCAGTAGCCGCACAGGAACTCCGTGAAGATCACCACCTTCACCGGCGCCGCGTCCGGACCCCGCCGCGGCGGGTTCCCGTCCCGGACCGCCTTCTGGAACTTGTCGGGGTCGACCTTCATCATCGGCGTCGGACCGGCACTCCCCCGCCCGCCCTTCTTCCCCGCCGGGCCCGCAATCACCCGCCCGAACACGAATCCCGCCGCCAACGCGATCAAAACCGCGATGATCGCCCCGCTGAGCGGCACCGCCTTCGGCTCGAACTTCCCGGCACTCTGTGCCATCCGTCACCGCTCCCTTCCCCGGGGTCGCCGCCCCCGCACCCACGAGCGAAAGCGCTATCTAACCCGCGACGACGCCCGCGTCAAGCGGCGCCGCAGCCCACATGAACCGCCCAACTCGCGAAGCTCACGGACTATTCCGTCGCTCCGCCCCAGACCTCCGAGAGCCTCGATCCCACCTCGCCAACCCCCGGAATACTCCACTCCACCCCACGCTCCCCCCGCAGCCACGTCCCCTGCCGCTTCGCATAACGCACCGTGTCCAAAGCGATCGCCTCGGCCAACCCCTCCACCGGCCGCCGACCCAACACCGCCCGCACCGGCTCCCGATACCCGAACGAACGCAACGACCGCAACTCCGGCGTAAACCCCGCCTCCAACACCCCCCGGACCTCCTCCAGCAACCCCGCCGCCAACATCCCCTCCGCACGCCGCAGGATCCGCACCCGCAACTCCTCCCGCGACACCTCGAGCGCCACCACCCGGTGCGGATAGCGCGGCTCCGCAAACCGGTGCGCCGCCTGCAACTCCGAGATCGGTCGCCCCACCGCCGCCACCTCCAGCGCCCGCACGATCCGGAACCGGTCCGCCGGGTGGATCCGCGCCGCCGCCACGGGGTCGATCCCCGCCAGCCGCGCGTGCAACGCCCCGCTCCCCAGCCGCTCCGCCTCCACCTCCAACGCGCGCCGCCGCTCCGGGTCCGGCGGCGGCAGCTCCGCCAACCCGAACAGCAGGATCCGCAGGTACAACCCCGTTCCGCCCACCACCAGCACCCGGCGCCCGCGCGCCGCAATCTCCGCGATCGCCGCGTCCGCCGCCTCGCAGAAGCGCACCGCGTCGAACCGCTCGTCCGGCTCCACCAGGTCCAACACGTGGTGCGCCACCCGCGAACGCTCCCCCGCCGTCGGCTTCGCCGTGCCGATGTCCAGACGCCGGTAGACCTGCATCGAATCGGCCGACACGATCTCCGCGCCCCACCCCTCGGCCAACTCCAACCCCAGCCGCGTCTTCCCCGAAGCCGTCGGACCCGTCAAGACGGCCAACGGCACCGGACGGGCAGGGCGCTTCACCATCCGCGCATCCTGCGGCCTCCCGAAAACCCCGTCAACCGGGGACGACGTCACCGCCGACGTCCACACCGTCGGGGCCGAAACGGCCGACGTCGAACTCGGCGATCCGACGGTCCTCGTCGACTCCGGGGCATCACTCGGTGCCCCGACGCCACGGTGCGAGGCGCCCGCCTTCCGCTGGGTCGCCCGCCACGGCGTCCACATCCGCGTCGGCAGTCCGCCGTACCTCGTGCTCCGGCAGGCCGGGTTGACGCCCCCCCCGCGGCCGCGCATCCGCCTGTCGCCGTCGCCGCCGCTCCACCGCAGCCTCGATGTGCGGCCAAACCCGTCGGGTGCCACACTCTACCCTGCACGGCGACCGGCCGTGCGGAAGGCGGCGGGCGGTGGCACGGGCACACGGCAACTCCGGGTCGACGGTCCGGACGGTCGGCATCCTCGCCGCCGCCACCGCCCTGGCCTGGTCGCTCGCCGACGGGTCGAACGGCCTCGCCGGCACGGCCGCCACGGTCGCACCATCGCCGGGCCCGCTCCAGGACGACGACCGGGACGACCCGCCGCCGCGCCTCGAGGACGACGACACCCCCGGTACTCCCGTCGCCCTCCCCGCGCCGAGCCCCGGCGGGGACGGCGCCGCCGCCGAACGCCCCTCGGTCCGCCGCGCCGACCTCGCTGCCCGCTCCGCCCGCATCCCACGGCCGATCCCCGGCCGCCGCTTGACCGCGCAACGCACCGAGTCCGCGACCCGCCCCGAACCACCCCGGCCCCTCGCCTGCCCCACGCGCGGTCCACCCTTCGCCTGATCGCTCGACCCGGACACCCGACCGTCCGCGGCACACCGCCGCGGCGAACGAACCGTCGTGCGCGCGCCGCAAGCCCGCGCACCCAGGAGGACCGTGATGTCGGAACGCAAGCAATCGAAACCCACGCCGGAACCCGCTCCCGCCGCACCCCCGCCGCCGGCCGAAGAACCCGCGGCCCCGACGGAGGACGCCGAGAGCCGCAGGGCCAGCCGCAACTTCCTGATCTGGTGGTTCGGCCTGCCGCCGCTGCTGGTGATGCTCCTCGTCGTGCTGCTGCGCGACACCGTCTAGACCACCTCGCCTACGGCTCCCGCTGGTGCGGATAGTCGATCGCCCTGGCGGGGACGAAGGTCTCCTTGATCGTCCGCGGACTCACCCAGCGCAGCAGGTTGAACGAACCACCAGCCTTGTCGTTCGTGCCGGAACGCCGCGCTCCCCCGAACGGCTGCAACCCCACCAGCGCCCCCGTCGGCTTGTCGTTCAGATAGAAGTTCCCCGCCGCGTAGCGCAACACCCGGCAGGCCTGCACGAACGCCGAACGGTCCCGCGCGAACACCGCCCCCGTCAGCCCGTACGGCGACGTCTCGTCGCACAGCCGCAACGTCGCCTCCCAGTCCGCATCCTCGTAGACGTGCACCGTCATCACCGGCCCGAAGATCTCCTCGCGCATCGCCTCGATCCGCGGGTCGCGCGTCACCAGCACCGTCGGCTCCACGAACCAGCCGACCGCCTTGTCCCCACCCCCGCCCGCCAAGACCTCAACCCCCGGCTCCGCACGCGCCCGCGCGACGTACCCGAGGATCCGGTCGAACGCCGCCTCGTCGATCACCGCCCCCATGAAACTCGAGAAGTCCGTCACGTCGCCGACCTTGATCTGCCGCACCCGGTCCGCCAGCCCGTCGCGCACCCGCCGCCACAACGACCGCGGGACGTACGCCCGCGAGGCCGCCGAACACTTCTGTCCCTGGTACTCGAACGCCCCTCGCACGATCGCCGTCGCTACCTCGTCGGGGTCCGCCGAGGCGTGGACGAACACGAAATCCTTGCCGCCCGTCTCCCCCACCAGCCGCGGATACGCCCGGTAGATCGCAAGGTGCTCCGTCACCCCACGCCACAACGCCTCGAACGTCGCGTTCGACCCGGTGAAGTGGATCGCCGCCAGCTCCGGGTGCGCCAGCGCCGCGCCCCCGACCACCGACCCGGCCCCCGGAACGAAGTTCACCACCCCGTCCGGCAACCCCGCCTCCCGGTAGAGCTGCATCAGCCCCCAACTCGACAACAACGACGCCGAAGCCGGCTTCCAGACCGTCGTGTTGCCCATCAACGCCACCGAAAGGTTCAGGTTCGACGCGATCGCCGTGAAGTTGAACGGCGTGACCGCCAGCACGAACCCCTCCAGCGGCCGGTACTCCATCCGGTTCAACTGGTCGAAACCCGACCGCGGCTGGTCGGCGTAGATCCGCGAGGCGAAGTACGTGTTGTAACGCAGGTAGTCGATCGTCTCGCACGCAGCGTCGATCTCGGCCTGCTGCACCGTCTTCGACTGGCCCAGCATCGTCGCCGCGTTCAGTCCCGCTCGGTACTTCCTCGACAGCAGCTCCGCCGCCTTCAGCATGATCGAGGCCCGCTCGACCCACGACATCGTCGCCCACGCCTCGCGCGCCGACCGCGCCGCCTCGATCGCCAGCCCGACCTCCCGCGCCGTCGCCTGGTGGTACGTCGCCAGCACCCGCCCGTGCTCGCTCGGCTTGACCACCCGCCCGAGCCTCCCCGTCCGCACCTCCCGCCCCCCGATGATCAACGGGATCTCGACCGGCGCCCCCTCCATCCGCGCCAGCTCCGCCTTCAACGCCGCCCGCTCGGGCGTCCCCGGAGCGTACGTCGCCGCCGGCTCGTTCGCCGGCACCTCGAAGCGGAAGATCGTGTTGTTCATCGCACCCTCCTCCTTCCCGGGCCAACCTAGCCACGACCGGGACGAAGGCCAATCCGATTCCACCCGGACGCGCCCGCGGGGGCCGCACGCGGCGGCGGCCGGCGGCCGGCGGTCGGCCGTCGGGGTTCGTGCTCGTCCTCGGTTCGCGGTTCACGGGTCTCGGATCTCGTCCTCGCGCGCGTGCACGGATCTCGGTTCTCGGCTGGCGGCCTTCGAGTCTCCGGCCTCCCGGCCCTCCCGTTGCCGTGCACCGCGCCGGATGCTACGGTCCCGCCCACGGCCGCTCGCCGGCCCCCGCCTCTCGGCCAAGGACGAGATGCGGGTCGGGCGGCCCAGGCTTTCGCAGCCCGGGACCCGTGCCGTCCTCCCCGCGCACCCGCGCCCGAGACGGACGTCGGCTCGGGACGCACAACTTGACGAAGCAAAGATGCCGGAACAGTGTTCGGACCGTGGTTGAGGTTGCACAACGCACCTCGGAAGCCGTTTGCACGACCTCGCGGGAGGTGCCTTGAGCGACTCGCAACAGCCCTCGCTCGAGGGACCTCGCCCACCCCCGACACGATGGACGCACGGCTTCGGCCACAAGGCCGGCCTGATCTTCTTCGGCCGCCTCGTCCAGGGCATCGGCCAGCTGGTCATGGGCGCGATTCTCGTCCACATCCTGGACAAGGAATCGTTCGCCGTGCTCGCCTTCCTCCTCCTCCTCTACGCAACCGTCTCGACGCTGGTCGTGATGGCCATGCCCGAGAACGTCCTCTTCTTCCTCCCTCGGCAGACGCCGGCCGAACGCAAGGCGACGGCGTGGCAGGTCTTCCGGATCCTGGGCGTGATGGGCCTGATCGCCGGGACGATCATCCTCGGCTGCCAGCTGTTCTCCGATGCGGTCTTCGCCGACGTGCGGCGCGCCGCGGAGTACTCGCCCTTCATGGCCGCCTATGCCCTCTTCGACGTCCCGGCCCTGATGCTCGCAAACCTCCTGATCGCCGAGGAACACCACCGCTGGGCCTCGTGGGTCAGCATCCTGCAGACGATCGGCCAGGTCCTGGCCGTGCTCGTCCCCTGCCTCCTCGGCCTGCCCCTCTGGATGCCCTTCGCCTGGCTGCTCGGCTACGGCGTGATCCACTTCGCGGCCCTCCTCGCCGTGCTGTTCGTTCTGTACCGGCGCGTGCCCAGCACGCCGTCGCACGTCAGCCTCCGCGAGCACGCCTCGTTCGCCCTCCCGCTCGGCCTGTCGAGCATCATGGGCCAGGTCACGCGCCAGTTCGACAAGTACGTCGTGCTGTACGTGATCGGCGTCATGAGCTTCGCCGACTACTCCGTCGGCGCCTGGGAGCTTCCGCTCGTCACCGTCCTCCCCTACTCGATCGGCGCCGCCATCGTCCCGGTGCTCGTCCGCCTGTTCAAGGAACACCGTCCGGCCGAGGCGCTCGCCGCCTGGAAGTCGACCATCCCGAAAACCTCGCTGCTCGTCCTGCCGATCGCCGTCGTCTTCCTCATCTGCGCCGACGACTTCATCGTGCTCGTGTTCGGCTCGCAGTACGTCAACGCCGTGACGCCGCTTCGCTTGTACACGATCATCCTGTTCCAGCGCGTCGTCGAGTACGGCGCGAT
>JAFGHH010000527.1 GCA_016930215.1 Deltaproteobacteria bacterium | reverse complement strand
TCTTCGTCGTGTGCCTGCTCCCGGCCCTGGAGGCCGGCGGGTGTTCCAGAGCCGGGGATCGCGATGCCGCCGCGACGACCCGCGAGGCCGGCGCGGCCCCGGTCCAGGCCGGGCGGCCGCCCGATGGGGCGGGGGAACCCACGGCGTCCGCTTCGCCGCTGCCGATGCGGCCTCCGGGCCCGACGACGCGACTCGTGCTACAACCCCGCCGTGACCCCGCCGCGCATCGTCGTCGTCGCCCCGCCGCCGCTCAAGCCGTCCGAGCCGGGGGTGTCGGGCGGGGCCGCCGCGATGCGGCTCGCGCGCCGCGGTGCCGTCGTCCGCTGGTTCGACGCGTCGCTCGGCTGGCATCGCTTCGCGCTGGCCCCGGAGCGCCTGCAGCGGAACCTCGAGGCGGCCGGTCCGGACCTGCCGGCCGCGCAGCGACAGGCGCTGCGGCGGGGGTCGGAGAGTCAATGCGTCGTGCCCCATCGGCTGCGGTGCCCCGAGACGTACGCGGACCGCGACGTCTACACGTCGGCCGTCAACGACCTGGAGAACGCCCTGCGCGCCGCGGCACTGCCGTTCCCCGGCTGGCGTCTCGGGATCGCGATGGCGGCGCTCGAGCGGCCGACCCGGCGGCTCGAGTCGTCCGCGGTGCTCGAGTGGATCGCGACCGTGCCCGGACCGTTCGACGAGTACTACCGGGAGGAGCTGCTGCCGGAGCTGGAGCGCTTCCGTCCGGACGTCGTGGCGGTATCGCTGACCTTCCAGCAGCAGGCGCCGGCCGCGTTCCGGCTGGCGCGGCTGCTCCGGGAGCGGTTGCCGTCGGTGCGTCGCGCGCTCGGCGGGCCGCTCGTCGCCTGCTGGCTCGCCGCGGGCTTCCCGCTGGACCGGGCGCCGTTCGCGTGGTTCGACGACCGGTCCGCGGGGAACGACGGGGACCTCGACCGGCTGGCGGGCGCGCCGGCGCCGCCGCTCGACGGCCCGCTGACGGTTCCTCCGGACGAGGCGCCGTGGGGTGACTACCTCGTGCCGAGCCCCGTGGTGCCGGCGGCGCTCGGAAGGGGCTGCTACTGGCGGCGCTGCACCTTCTGCCCGGACCACCTGCACCCGCCGCACGCGGCGTGCGGGATGGACGGGCTGGCGCGGTGGTTGCGCGAGACCGCGGCGCGGTTTCCGGCCGGGGTGATGCTGCACCTGACCGACTCGGCGCTGCCGCTCGGACATCTGGCGAGCCTGGCGGAGGTGATCCGGCAGGAGCGGCTGCCGTTGTGCTGGCACGGGTTCGTGCGGGTGGAGCCCGAGCTGGCCGACCCGGCGTTCGCGCGGGCGCTGGCGGAAGGCGGCTGTGCGATGCTGCAGCTCGGCGTGGAGACCGCCGACCCGCGGCTGTGCGAGTCGCTCGGCAAGGGGACCGACCCGGAGCTGGTGCGGCGGGTGTTGCGGAGCACGGCGGCGGCGGGGATCCGCAACCACGTCTACCTGCTGTTCGGTCTGCCGACGGAGACCGACGCGGAGCGGGAGGCGACGCTGGCGTTCGTGGAGGCCGAGGTGGAAGCAATCCACGCGGTGAACCCTGCGCTGCTCAACCTGCCGAAGGGGAGCCCGATGCACCGGCGTCCGGAGCGGTTCGGGATCACGGAGTTGGTGCCGTTCGGCGCGGAGACCGACCTGTCGCTGTACGACGACTTCCGCTGCGGGGCGTCCCACCCGCGGCCGGAGGCGCGGCGGTGGATGGGCCGGCGGCTGTTCCGGAGCGCCGCGCTGCAGTCGATCCAGGGCCGGCTGCGCCAGCCGTTCAAGGCCAACCACCTGTGCTTCCTGGGAAGCTGACTACCGGCAGGCCTGGACGCGGAGCTCGAACGTCGGGCGGCAGCAGTAGATCGCCACCGACTCCTTCGAGCGGCCGTCGGCTTCGTCGGTCCCGGTTCCGGTGCCGACGTCGGGCGTCGGCGTCCCGGCGTCGGCGGTCGGGGTGCCGGCGTCGAGCGGCGGGGGTTCGACGACGTCGTCGCAGGCAAGCCAGTCGAATTCGGGCGAACAGCTCGACTGGTAGATCCCGAGCGAACCGCAGTCGGGGACGAAGCCGCAGTCGCCGCCGGCCTCGGCCGGGCACCAGCCGGCGGCGATCCGGTAGCAGTAGCCGGATGCGTCGCGGCCGGTCGGGCAGAAGTCGGCCAGGTCGGGGTGCTCGAGCTCCACCGTCCCGCTGCAGTCGTAGTCGAAGCTCGGCGGCTCGCCGGTCGAGCAGAAGTACGGCGTCGCGAAGTACGTCGGCTGCTCGGGATGGACGTCGGGGTTGGCATCGCAGCAGTCGCCGGTGCGGGCGGCGGTGCCGGGCGGGGCGGTGGCGGCGCAGACGTCGTCGGTGCCGGAGCCCCAGCCGTCGCCGTCGGCGTCGGGGTACCACCGCGGGTGCGGAACGAAGACGCAGCCGCCGGCGGCTGCGTCGCAGCGGTCGGTGGTGCACGGGTCGCCGTCGTCGCAGGCGACCGGAGCGCCCTCGCAGAGGCCGCCCGTGCAGCAGTCGCCCGTCGAACACGGGTTGCCGTCGTCGCACGCCGTGCCGTCGGGCACCGGGGTGGACGTGCAGGTGCGGCCGCCCCCGGTTGGTGCGCAGGCGTCGGCGGTGCACGGGTCGCCGTCGTCGCACTCGTCGTCGGCGTGGCAGTCGGTGAGGCACAGCAGGTCGCAGCCGTCGCCGAGCACGGTGTTGCCGTCGTCGCACTCCTCGCCCGGGTCGATCACACCGTTGCCGCAGGCCGTCGGGCCGCAGATCCCGCCGCGGCACGTGCCGGCGGAGCCGTCGGGCAGCGAGCACGGCAGCGGCTCGTCGGTCGGTGTGCCGGGCCGGCAGGCGCCGTCCACGCACTCCTCCGCGCCGTTGCACGGGTCGCCGTCGTCGCACTGCCGATCGGAGGAACACTCGCCCGAGACCTCCCCCGTCAACCCGACGTTCCCGCCGTCGCATCCTGCGAGCAGCAGCAGCACTCCCGGGATCCAGGTCGTCCGCATCGTCGTCCTCCTCGTCTGCGCCATCGCTCCTCGTTTCCGTCCGGCCTGCGCCCGCCGTCCTCTCCCCCCGGCCTGGTCGCCTACCGCAGCCGCAGCTCGATCGGGTGCGGCGCGAGGTACGTCTGCATCGCCAGGTACGGCTCGCCGTGCTTGCGGAGGTAGTGCCCGAGCAGGGTGAGCGGCACGACGAGCGGCGCGAGCTCGGCGCGGTAGCGGTCGATCGCCTCGAGCAGCTCCGCCTTCTCGTCGGCCGTCAGGCTCCGCTTGAAGTAGCCGAGCATGTGTTGCAGCACGTTGACGTGCTTGCGGACCGTGGCGTGCACCGCCAGCGTCTCGAGGAACAGGGCCTGGTAGCGCTCGTACAGCTCGGTCGCCGGCAGCTCCTTGGCGCGGGCGACGAGCCGACCGAGCGCGCGGAGCTTCTCGGGCGCGTGGGCCATCAGCTGCAGCTTGTGGTGCGCGTGGAACTCGACGAGCCGGGCGCGGGTGCGGCCGTGCGCGACCGTCTCGCGGAACCGCTGAAGCGCGAACACGCGCTCGATGAAGTTCTCGCGCAGCGCCGGGTCGTGCAGCCGGCCTTCCTCCTCCGCGGGAAGCAGCGGGAAGTGCTCGGTGAACGCGCGCGCCCAGATGCCGACGCCGACCTTGCGGGGGAGGCCCGAGGCGTCGTAGACCTTGACGCGTTCCAGCCCCGAGCTGGGCGAGGCGCGCTTGAAGACGTAGCCGTGGAGGTCCAGCGGCTCCAGCTCGCGCAGGCGCTTGCGGGCCCAGGCCTGCATCCGGTCGGTGTGGTCGATGCCGGTCTTCTGCGTCACGAGGCGCGGGTGGTCCGGGTCGCCGACCAGCCGCATCGCCTCGCGCGGGACCGGCAGCCCGCACTCGACCTCGGGACAGACCGGGACCCACTCGAAGAACCTCCCGAGCGTCCCGGTGAGATAGGGGTCGTGCTTGTGCTGGCCGTCGTAGCGGACCTTCTCGCCGAGGAGGCAGCTGCTGATGCCCATGCGGATCCGACGCTCGGCCATCACGGCGACTGTAGCACGGGGCAGACCGGGTCGCCCACGCCGACGCCCACGCCGACGCCGGGGGGCATCAGGGGGCGTACGGCTGGAGGTCCAGGACGAGGCCGGTGACGTCGGCGGAGAGGTCGATCGTGCCCTCGGCGATCGATGCCAGGTAGTCGCCGGCGGCGGGCATCGGGATGGCGCCGCCGTCGGCGTCGAGCAGGGCGCCGAGGGCCCACGTCGCATCGCGCTCGACGTTGGTGAAGCGGAAGCGCGCCGGGAACGCGACGGGCAAGATCTCGACCATGCAGTGCGGCATGGTGGGCGCCGCGACGGAGTCGACCCACGACACGTACAGCCGCGAGCCGGCGGGCGGGGTGCCGGTGAAGGTGACGACGCCCTCGGCGGAGACGCCGCCGGCGGAGCCGCAGTCGTAGGTCGTGAGCGGACCGGCGTCGGCGTCGTCGTCCGCGTCGCCGTCCTCGTCCGTGTCGGGCACGTCCGGCGTGTCAAGGACGACGTCGAAGTACTCGTGGGTCGACTCGCAGCCGGGGGCCGCGACCAGGGCCAGCGCGAGGAGCACGGATCGGCGATGCAGCATGGCGCGAATCCTCCGATCAGAAGGCCAGCGGGAAGGTGATCAGCACCTTGTGCTCGAGCAGGCCGTGCGGGCCGTTCCAGTCGCCCATCGGCGGCGCGAGCTCGTAGGCGAACTCGGCGGCGAGCGCGTGGAACCGGAAGCCGAAGCCGGCCCGCAGGAACAGGCGGGGGTCGAACGCGTGGTCGTTGGGCGACCAGTCGTTGAACACCTGGAACGCCAGGCCGAACAGCAGGTGCCAGTCGCCGATCGGATGGCCCCAGCCGGTCGGCCGCTCCTGGGGGAACCAGACGAAGGTCAGCGGGACCTCGAGGGCGCCCAGCGGGTCGCCTTCGAGGCCGGTGACGAGCATCCAGCGCTCCCAGCCGTAGTGGAACAGCGCGCGCAGCCACATCCGCGGCGTGATGTCCTTCGTGCCCGGCGTCGCGTACCAGCGCTCGACGACCTGGCCGCTGGCCGTGTCGACCACCGTGCGCTCGACGAGCGGCCAGTCGAGGGCCAGGCCGATGGCGAGGCCGAAGGACCAGTTGCGGGGCACGGCGTACTCGCCGACCGCCGCGGCCGCCTCGAGCGGCTCGAGCGGTTCGAGCGTCACGGTCCCCTCGAGGACGCGGCCGTCGGCGGACTCCGCGGGGGTGCCGACGACCGGCGCCTCGGGCTGCGCGTCGGCCGCGGTCTCCACGCGCAGCCGCAGGTCGGCGGCGTCGCGGGCGGCGGCGGGCTCGAGGTGGACGACGCGGGCGTCGGGGCCGTCGAGCAGCCGGTTGAACAGGAACGTGGCCTGCGGATAGTCGAGCCGCGGGTCGCGCCGCTCCTGCCACGTCTCGCAGTGGGCCTGCACGACCACGGTGTGCGGGTCGCCGGGCGGGACCACGACGACGAGCTGCGTGTCGAACGGGCCGCCGGAGGCGGGCAGCGGCGTCGAGGAGTACTCCGGGCGGGTCGGGCCGCCGTCGAGCGATGCGGCGAGGCCGTGGCAGTCGCGGGCGGCGAAGCCGAGCCGCAGCTCGTCGGCGGCCTGCACCTGCAGGGTGAGCTGGACGTCGGAGTACGGGCCGTCGGTGTCGAAATCGACGCGGTAGTGCGCCGCGGCGAAAACGGGCGCCGCGTCCCCCGCGACGACGGGTCCCACCAGGATCGGCGGCGCCTCGCGGGCCGGGTCGGCCGCGGCCGGGACGGCCGGGAGGAGCAGGGCGACGCCCCACAAGACGACGAGCGCGCGTGGGCTTGGCTGCTGGTGGGTCATCGTCGGTACCTCAAGCCTCCGGGGTCCGCCGGGCGCAGCGCGCGTTCCGGGCGGGGTCGCGTCGGGTGTCGGGGCGCCCGACGCCGGTCGGGGTGACTGGATTCGAACCAGCGACGTCGGGTTCCCAAAACCCGTGCTCTACCAGACTGAGCTACACCCCGCTGGGCGCCCGGCCTCCGGCGGACGCGGTGTCATCCTTACCCGACGGGTCGAGTGTTGGCAAGGCGGGGAGCCGCCCCCGTTCGGGACGCTACTTCCGCAGCTTGGCCGACAGCGTGTTGAGCAGGTCCTGTGTCTGGACGGGTTTCTGGAACACCCCGTCGATGCCCAGATCCCGTGCGTCGATGTTGCCCTCGAGCGCCTGGCCGACGGCGCTCAGCATGAAGACCGGCACCCGGCAGCCCTCCTGCTTCAGGCGCTTGACCAGGCCGATACCGGCGTCGACCTCCTCCATCATCAGGTCGACGACCACCAGGTCCGGCTGCGCCTGCTGGTAGGCCGCGAGCGCCGCCTCGGCGCCGGGCGCGGAGGCGAACGCGTAGCCGTTCGCCTCGAGCACGACCTGGAGCGAGTCCAGGACGTCGGGGTCGTCGTCCACGCAGAAGATCACGAACTTGCCGTCCCTCATGACTTGTTCTCCTCGGGTTCGAAGTCGATCGTTTCATACCACCGATGCCGCCGTGGCGTCGAGTCCCTCCTTGCCTCCCGAATTCCGCCGGGCGACTTGACGCGCGGGGGCATCGTGCCTCAACCTACGTGGTCTGCGGCCCGGGGCAGGGTGCCCCGGCCGGGAGGCGCGCTCGTTGCGGACGATGCTCTGGGTCCAGGCGGCGTGTTGCGGCGGGGAGACCACCTCGCTGCTCAACGCCGACCAGCCGCTCGTGGACCGGGCGCTGCGCCTCGCGGACGCTCGGTTCCTGTGGCATCCCTATTTGCAGGCCGCCGACGCCCCGCCGCTCGAGGAGACGCTGGCGCGCTGCGCGTCGGGCGCGGAGCCGCTCGACCTGCTGGTCGTCGAGGGAGCGGTATGTCGCGGGCCGTGGGCGTCGCAGGGGCACCGCACCCTGCAGCGGCCGCTTTCGGAGTGGGCGGACGAGCTGGCGGTCGCGGCGCGGTACGTGGTCGCGGTGGGGACGTGCGCCTCGTTCGGCGGGGTGATGGTGCACGGGCGGAACCGTCCGGGGATGTCGGGGTTGCAGTTCACGCGGGACCGGCCGGGCGGGCTGCTCGGCGAGCAGTATCGTTCGAGCGGTGGGCTTCCGGTGGTCAACGTCCCGGGCTGTCCGGCGCATCCGGACTGGATGATCGGCACGATCGTCGCGCTGCTCGCGGACCGGCTCCGCCCGGAGGACCTCGACCGGTTCCACCGTCCGCGGCTGTTCTACTCGCGCCTGGCGCACCACGGTTGTCCGCGGAACGAGTACTACGAGTTCAAGTCGTCCGCGGAGCAGTACTCGCAGCAGGGGTGCCTGTTCGAGAACCTGGGATGCCGCGGGACGCAGTGCGATTCGGACTGCAACGAGCGGCTCTGGCTGGGGCGGACGGGGAGCTGTCCGCGGGGCGGGTTCCCGTGCGTCTCCTGCACGTCGCCGGGGTTCCCGGACCGGTTCGAGCCGTTCTTCGAGACGCCGAAGGTGGGGGGGATCCCGACGAGCCTGCCGCTGGACGTTCCGAAGGCGTGGTACGTCGGGATCAGCGGGTTGTCGAAGCTCGCGTGTCCCCCGCGCCTGCGGCGGAACGCGGTGTCATTCACGCGGGGCGAGTCGGCCCCGGAGGATCCGGACGATGACGGGCCCGCGAACGCTGACGGTTAGCCCGTTCGCCCGCGTGGAGGGCGACCTGCGGGTGGACCTGGAGGTCCGCGAGGGGCGGGTGGCCTGCGCCCGCGCCGCGGCGACGCTGTACCGCGGTTTCGAGCGGCTGCTGCGCGGGCGGCCGGCGATGGACGCGATCGGCATCGTGCCGCGGATCTGCGGCAACTGCAGCTGCTCGCACGGG
>JAFGHH010000080.1 GCA_016930215.1 Deltaproteobacteria bacterium | reverse complement strand
GGGGGGGGGGGGGGGGGGGGGGGGGGGGGGGGGGGGGGGGGGGGGGGGGGGGGCGGGGGGGGGGGGGGGGGGAGGGCGGCCGACGGGCCCAGGACTGGCTGCAGTACGGGGCGTTCCTGCCGGTGATCGACCAGATGCTCTACGCGCCGACGATGCAGTTCCGCGACCTGTACTACGGGGGCATCGAGGAATCGGACGCGTCGCGCGACGAACCCTGGCGGTGGGGCACGCGCCTGCCGCGCGGCCGCCGGCTGTGGGCCAAGCTGCGCGACCGGTACGGCGCCGGGGCCGCGCTGGCCGCGGCGCGCGTCGTGGCGGCCCGGGGCGTCCCGCTGGCGGCCGCGCTGGAGTCCGCGGGGCTCGATGCGTCCGGCTTCCCGGACGACTGGCTGGGCGACTACCCGTCGCTGAACCTGCGCCTGGGGGACTGGTCGAGCGAGCCGCTGGAGGGGGGCGGCTGGCGGGTGCGGGTGCACGCGCACTGCGACGGCGCGTGCGCGGCGCGGGAGTTCGTCCTGGTGCGCGTGCGCCTCGAAGACGACTCGGTGCGCGAGCTCACCTGGGACACGCGGGAGGCCGACGCCGAGTTGGCGTTCGACGCGGCGTCGCCGGCGGCAGAGGTCGAGCTCGACCCGGAGGGCCGCGTGCGGCAGGACTCGGCGCGGACCGACAACCACCCGCGGGCCGACGATGTCTCGGCGCTGCCCTGGCGTCCGCCGGTGTTCGACAAGATCAAGCTCGGCCTGGACCTCACGACGATCGAGAACTCCGAGATCGACCTCGACTTCGTCATGCGCCGCCGGTACGACCTGCACCAGTTCTTCGGCGGGCGCCTGATGCGCGACCTGTGGGGCGTCGGCGGCAGCGTGTCGTACGTCCACGGTTTCGGCCCGCCGCGCGACCTCAACCGGCCCACCTGGGCCGCCACGGGCTACGTGCTCGTGTTCCATCACCTCGAAGGCTACATCGACGACGAGGGCCCGGTGCCGGCCTGTGCGGGGTCCGGAGCCGGCGAGCGGTGTTCGTCGCGGGAGCGCGTGACGACGATGGAGCTGGGCGGGTCCGTCGGTCACGACGACCGCTGGTTCGACCTCAACCCCGCGAGCGGCTGGTACGCGGGGTTCCGGGTGGCCGGGGCGTTCCCGCTCCACGGGTCGTTCGACGAGCCGGACGACGAGCCGCCGTGGTTCGTCGGGGGCGCCGGGCGGGCGTTCTACCTCTGGTCGCCGGCGCAGCACCACACCTTCGCGTTCTTCGGCGGTTTTGGCGTCACCTACGGCAACCCGACCCGCGGGCAGCTCGAGTCGATGGGCAACCGCTACCAGCTGCCGGGCCTGGAGCCCGACGAGGCGCTCGGGTTGGCCAAGCTCTACGCCGGCGTGGAATACCGCCACGTGTTCACCTGGGACCTCGACGTCAACCTGTTCCATCTGGCCTGGCTGCGCGGGATCCAGGGGGTGCTGTTCGGCGGCTTCGGCACGTCGAGCGAGCGGGCGTCGTTGGAGGGGCTGTTCGAGCCCGAGCGGATCTTCCTCGACGCCGGCTACGGCCTGCGCCTGTTCCTCGACTACGCCGGCGTGCAGACCGGCATGGTGGCGCTGGACTTCGCCGTTCCGTTCGGGGTGCTGGACGGCGAGTTCGGCGTCCTCGGAACGGTGCGCGGCAACCCGGCGGACGAGTCGACCTGGCGGCGTCGCCCCGCGCTGTTCGGGCTGCCGATGCGGGTCCACCTGACGTTCAACCAGACGCTTTGAGGGAGCGGGCGAGTTGTTGGCCCCGCGTCGTCCGCTCTGGTAGATTGGCGCCGGAGGGAGCGCGGACGATGGACGCCGAGTCACTGGCCCCGAAGCTGGCCGTGTCGTATCCGGCGGGCACGGTGCTGTTCCAGGAAGGGGACCCCGGAGGCGAGATGTTCCTGATCGTCGCCGGCAGCGTCCGCGTGAGCAAGCGGTCCGCGTCCGGCGACCGGACGCTGGCCCTGCTCGGCCCCGGCGAGTTCTTCGGCGAGATGGCGATCCTGACGGGCGAGGAGCGGTCGGCGACGGCGATGGTCGAGGAGGACGCCCGGCTGGTGCCGATCGACGCCGCGATGCTCGAGCAGCTCGTGGCCCGCAGCCCGGAGATCTCCGTGCGACTGCTCAAGCGCCTCGCCTTCCGACTCAAGGCGACGAACGACCTGGCGGCGATCCTGCTGCACCGCGACGCGCGGGTGCGCGTGGTGCGCGGGCTGGCGCTGCTGGTCGAGACGCGCGGGGAGCAGCGGGGCCCGGACGAGGTGTTCGTCGAGACCAACCCCCAGGACCTGGCGACCGAGCTCGGGCTGGAGTCCGAGGAGGTCGCGACGGTGCTGGCGCGGCTGGAGCGGGGCGGCCTGGTGGTGCCGGCCGGCGACAATACGGGCTACCTCGTGCGGGACCTCGAGCGGCTGAGGGAGTTCGTCGATTTCCTGACCGCGCGGGAGACCCTGGGCGAGTTGGAGACCTGAGCGGGGGAGGTGGGCGGCCATGCGGATTGAGGTGCTCGGAGCGAGCGGCGGCGAGACACCGGGCGACCCGATGACGTCGTTCCGGCTCGGCAACCGCCTGGTGCTCGACGCCGGCGGCCTGACCCGCTCCGTGCCGCTCGAGACCCAGATCGCCCTCGAGGGCGTCCTCGTCTCCCACGCGCACCTCGACCACGTCCGGGACCTCGCGGTGCTGGCGGACACGCGGACGCAGCGCGGGGCGCGCCCGCTGTCGGTCTACGGACTGCCGTCCACGCAGCGCGTGCTGCGGCAGCACCTGTTCAACGGCGAGCTGTGGCCGGACTTCACGCGGATCCCGTCCCCGCGGCGCCCGGCGGTGCGGCTGGTCGAGATCCGGCCCGGCCGTCCGTTCCGCGCCGGCGGGCTCACGATCACCGCGGTACCGGTGCATCACACGCCGGAGGCGGTGGGCTTCGTCGTGTCCGGGCGGGGGGGCGCGGTCGTCTTCTCCGGCGACACCGGTCCCACCGATGCGCTGTGGGTCGCCGCCCGCAAGCTCGGGCGACGGCTCAAGGCGGTGTTCGTCGAATGCTCGTTCCCGCGCCGGTTGGCCGGGCTGGCCGAGATCTCGAACCACCTCTCGCCGGACACGCTGGCCGGCGAACTGCGCAAGCTCGGCCCGGTGCTGGGCCGGATCCCCATCTTCCTGTACCACATGAAGCCCGGCTTCGCCGCCGAGATCGAGGCCGAGGTCCACGACCTGTTGGACGGCGTCGTGCTCGCGCGCGACGGCATGGTGTTCCGGACGTCGTGACGTACGCCGAGCTGATCCGCGACCTGTGGGCCCGCGGGCACGCACAGGGGATGCGTCTGGGACTCGACCGGGTCGAGGAGGCGCACGTGCGGCTCGGGCGCCCCGCGCGGTCCTGGCCCGCCGTCCACGTGGCCGGCACCAACGGCAAGGGCTCGGTGGCCCACGTCGCCGCCCGCCTGCTGGAGGCCCACGGCCTGCGCGTCGGCCTGACGACCTCTCCGCACCTTCACCGGCTGGCCGAACGGATGCTGGTGGACGGCGTCGAGCCGTCGGCGGACGAGCTGACGGCTGCGGCGGACGGGCTGCGCGCGCGGCTCGGCGGGTGGCCGCCGCCCGCGCTGACGTTCTTCGAGTCGGTGACCCTGCTGGCCTTCGAGCTGTTCCGGCGCCGCGCGATCGATGTCGCCGTGGTCGAGGTCGGCCTCGGCGGGCGCCTCGACGCCACCCGGCTGTGTCGCCCGGTCGTCTCGGCGGTCGTGTCGGTCGGTCTCGACCACGTCGAGCTGCTGGGCGGCACCACGGCCGAGGTTGCGGCCGAGAAGGCCGGCATCCTGGTGCCGGGTGTACCCGTGCTGCTCGGGCCGCTCGACCGCGAGGCGCGCCGCGTCGTGGCGGCGCGGGCCGCCGCGCTCGGCTGCCCGCTGCTGGCCTGGAACCCGGAGGCCGGCCGGTTCGAGGCGGCGGAGGAGGTGCATCGAGCGTGGGAGCGCAAGGTCGCCGTGCCGCCGCCGGTCGCGCCGCTGCCCGGGGCGCACCAGCACGCCAACGCCGCGCTGGCCACGGCGGCGGCGCGGCTCGCACTGGAGGCGCTCGACCGGCCGCCGGACCCCGCGCGCCTCGTGCCGACGCCGTTCGTCCTGCCCGGGCGGCTGGAGCCGATTCCCGGCCGGCCGCCGGTGCTGCTGGACGTCGCGCACAACCCGGCCGCCGCGGCGGCGCTCGCGGCCCACCTCGCGGCGAGCGGCACGCGGCCGCGGTACGTGCTGGGGGTGCTGGCGCGCAAGGACCTGGGCGGCATCGTCGCGGCGCTCGGGGCCTGCGGCGGGCCGCTGCACGCCTGCGCGCCGGCGCTTCCCGACGCCCGGCCGCCGGCGGAGTTGGCGGCGGCCTGGCACGGTCCCGTGGCCGGGTGCCACGCGGCCGTGACGGAGGCGCTCGCCGCCGCGCGCGCCGCGGCGGGCCCCGGCGAGACGGTCGTCGTCACCGGCTCGCACTTCACGGTGGCCGAGGCCCGGGCCGAACTGCTCGGGATCGCCGACGTCGATCGGCCGGTCGCGCTCTGACCGCCCGTCGGATCAATCGGGCGCGGGCCCGTCGCGGCGGTCCGCGCCGGCGGGCGTCTCGGCAAGCATGCGGGCCAGGCGTCGGCGGAGCCGGGCGCCGGCGGGACCCGGCAGCAGCTCGGCGCCGCGCAGCCGGTTCGCCTCGGCGAGCGCTTCGGTGGTGATGGCGCCCCCCGAGGAGGCGATCAGCCGCTCGAGGTGACGCTGGAGGCTGCGGTCGCCGTGGGCGGAGTAGATGCCCACGGCGAGGATCGCGACGGCGACCCCGAGCAGGCCGCCGGCGGCGAGGCGCATCTCGTCGACCGTGCCGAGCATCGAGGCGACGGCGAAGCCGAGGACGGCGCCGACGCCGACGAGCAGGGGGGCGCCGAGGGAGAACCAACGCTCGCGGCGCGCCCAGGGCCACAGTCCCGCGATGGCCAGGCCGGAGCGGGCCGCCCGCTCCTCGGGGTCGAGCGGGCGGCCGGTGTCGGGATCGAGCCCGGCGTGGAGCATCGGCGAGAGGGTGGGGGCGCGCGTGCGCGGCGGAGCGCTGTCGGGCTGCTCCCGGGCCGGCGCGCCCTCGGGGGGCGTCGCCTTCGCCGCGACGTCCGCGGCGGGCCGGGCGTCTCTGGGGACGGACGGCATCGTCTGGACCCGCTCGGGCGGCGACCGCGGCCCGTCGACGTCCGGGTCCTCGCCCGCGAGCTGTTCGGGCGACGGGTGCCCCTGCCGCAGGCGGTAGGCCAGGCGGTTGCGCAGCGTCGTTCGCGAGAACTCCTCGAAGTAGCGTCCGATGATCGCCTGTTGCAGTCGGGTGTCGGTGTCGCGGGGCGTGGCCGCCTCGAGGCGGCGCAGGAAGCGGTCGTGGCGAAGGCGGTCGTCCTCGTCGAAGCGGACGAGGCGGTTGAGGAGCACGGTGCCGCTGGGGCGGGACAGGATCAGGTACGTGTGGTCCTGTTGGAGGAAGTAGCGCAGCAGGAGCTCGGAGCGGAAGCCGGTGCCCTCGGGCCACGGGAACTCGAACCCGTCGAGCACGACGACGTGTTCGGGGTCCGGGCCGCCGATGCCGACGTGGATCGCGAGAAACGCGCCGGCGGTGCGGGTGAGCAGTGTGGCGTCGATGGCGATCGGGGCGTGCTCGGGGTCGGGGAGTCCGAGCACGGCGCGGGGTGCGGGGCCGAGCAGTCCGACGACGCGGTCGGCGCCCTCGCGCAGCGAGGCGAAGTGGACGCCGTTCATGTTGAGCAGCCAGCGCTGCATGAGCGGGGGGAGGGCGCGGTTGGCGGTGGACCATGGAGGCGAGAGGAACACGTGGCGCCAGGCCGACGGGTGGTCCAACTCCGCCACCGCCTCGAAGTACGACGCGTCGCGCTCGAGGATCATCCCGAGCTGCTCGCGGGCGTCGGCCAACCGGCCGGAGAGCGAGACCGTGGCGGCGTAGACGCAGCGCAGGTTGAGGTTGTCCGGATGGAGTGCGACCACGGGGGCCAGCACCTCGGCGGCGCGCCGGCCCACCTCGGCCGGCGCGTCGATCCCCATGTGGCCGTAATCGACCCCTTCGTCGATGATGCGCACCGCATCGGCGATCGCCTGCTCGACGCCGACCGCCGGGCCGGTCATGCCACCCTCCCGACCAACGCCTGCAACTCGGCCCGCGTCCGCGCGAAGTCGGCCCGCTCGTCGGGACGCTGGCCGAGGAACGCCTCGATGGCAGGGGCGGCGGCCACGGCGCGGTCGAGGGCGGGATCGGCGCCGGGGCGCCAGGCGCCGAGCTGGATCAGCTCGCGCTTCGCCTCGTAGCGCTCGATCGCCGCGCGCAGCACCCCGGCGTGACGGCGGTGCTCGGCGTCGGTGACGGCGGGCATCACGCGGGAGAGCGAACGGAGCGGGTCGATGGCGGGCCAGCGGCCGCGGTCGGCGAGGCCCCGGTCGAGCACGACGTGGCCGTCGAGGATGCCGCGCACCTCGTCGGCGATCGGCTCGTCGAGGTCGTCGCCCTCGACGAGGATCGCGAACACGGCGGTGATCGAGCCGCGGGCGGCGCGGCCGGCGCGCTCCAGCAGCACCGGCAGGTCGGCCAGCGCGCTCGGCGGATAGCCGCGGCGCGCCGGCAGCTCCCCGGTGGCCAGCGCCACCTCGCGCAGGGCCCGGGCGTAGCGCGTGACCGAATCGACGAGCAGCAGCACGGAGCGGCCGGCGTCGCGGAAGTGCTCGGCGACGGCGAGCGCCGCGCGCGCGGCCCGGATCCGCCGCAGCGCCGGCTCGTCGCCCGTCGCCACGACGACCACCGAGCGGGCGCGGCCGGCTTCGCCCAGGCAGGTCTCGAGGAAGTCGTTGACCTCGCGCCCGCGCTCGCCCACCAGCCCCACGACGATCACGTCCGCGGAGGCGTAGCGGGCGATCTGGCCCAGCAGGGTGCTCTTGCCGACGCCGCTGCCCGCGAACAGGCCGATGCGCTGGCCGACGCCGAAGGTCGTCAGGGCGTCGAGGGCCCGGACGCCGGTAGGGAGCGGGGCATCGACGCGGGGGCGCGAGAGCGCCGGGGGTGGCGACGCACGCAGCGGTCGCGGCACTCCCGCGACGGCCGGGCCGCCGTCGAGCGGCCGGCCGAAGCCGTCGATCACGCGGCCGAGCAGTTCCTCCGAGCAGGGGAGGCCGGAGGCGGCGGCTGCGGGCTCCACCGGGTCGCCGGGACCGAGGTCCTCGACCGGGCCGTAGGGGAGGCAGATCAGGCGCTCCTCGCGGAACGCCACCACCTCGGCCAGCAGCGGACCGGAGCGGCGGCGGACGACGACCAGGTCGCCGACCCGGGCTCCCGGCAGGGCCACCTCGAGCGCCAGGCCGGTGACGGCGCGCAGGGTGCCGCGCACGGGCAGCGCCTCGGTCTCGGCCACGCGGCGCAGCAGGCCGGCGACCGCCGGCGACGGGGACTCGTCGCGCGGACTCTCGAGCCCTGCCTCGGTCGCCCGGCTCGCTCGCTGCTCCATGCCTCTCGTCAGCCGCCCAGTCTCTCGCGCAGCTTCTCGAACAGTCCCTTGCGTTGTTTCGTCCGGCCGTCGTGGGCGTGGGCGGCCCCCGCGCCGTCCAGCGTCCGGTCCAGCTCCTCGATCAACTCGCGTTGACGCGGCGTCAACTCGGTCGGTATCCCGATGTCGATGTGCACGTACTGGTCGCCCTGGCCGTAGTCGCGGTGGGCGATCCCCTTGCCACGGAGGCGATAGGTCTGTCCCGGCTGGGTGCCGGGCTTGAGCTTGAGTTCGACCTCGCCCCACAGGGTGGGCACCCGCACGGAGCCGCCGAGGGCGGCCTTGGGGAAGGTCACGGGCAGCACGACGTGGACGTCGTCGCCGTCGCGCTTGTAGACCGGATGGTCGCGGACGATCACGCGCAGGACGAGGTCGCCCGGCGGCAGACCGTGCGGTCCCGCCTCGCCCGCGCCCTCCAGCACCACGGCCTGCCCGGACTCGATGCCCGGCGGGACGGAGATCGGGACGGTGTCCTCGCGGCGCACGGTGCCGGTTCCCTCGCAGGCCGGGCAGGGGCGGGTGGGGATGCGGCCGGCCCCGTCGCACTTCGAGCAGGGACGCGTCAGCACGAAGAACCCCTGCTGCATCCGCTGCTGGCCGGAGCCGTTGCAGGCCCGACAGGTCTCGACCTTGGCGCCCGGGGCCGCGCCGCTTCCACCGCACTTCGTGCAGGGCTGGCGGCGCATGACCTTCAGCGACCGCTCGACCCCCTTGGCGGCCTCCTCGAGGTCCAGCACCACATCGACGCGGACGTCCCGGCCGCGGCGTCGGCGCCGCTCGCGTCCCATCCCGAACACGTCGCCGAAGACCGACTCGAAGAAGTCGGTCACGCTCGCCACATCGACGTCGGCGAACGGCGAGCCGGCGCCGCCCGCGGCCTGGTGTCCGAAGCGGTCGTAGCGGGCGCGCTTGTCGGGGTCCCCCAGCACCTGGTACGCCTCGGCCAGTTCCTTGAACTTCTCTTCGGCCTGCGGGTCGCCCGGGTTCTTGTCGGGATGGTACTGGATCGCGAGCTTGCGGTATGCGCGCTTGATCTCGTCGGCCGAGGCGTCCTTCTCGACGCCCAGCACGTCGTAGTAGTCCCGTCGCGCCATGGCGGGCGGCAGTCTAGCCCGTTCCGGGCCGCGGAGTCCACGACGACACGCAGCCGACGCGCCGCTCCGGCGCCGGGCGCTTGCCCGGGCTCCGGCACCGTCGTAGAAGAGCCGCATGCGTCGACGGCGGCAGCCTGCGGTTCGGCAGGAGTGCGGTCGCGGCCTGCCGCGCGCGGCGCGGGGCCGGGCGGGCCGGACGGCCCGCGGAGGGCGGTCCGGCCTCCGCCTGCTCGGCCTGTTGCTCGCCGCCGCCGGGTGCGACCGGGGGGGCGACGAGTGTCCCCCGGGGCTGACGCGCTGCCTCTCGAGCTGCCGGGACCTCACGCGGGACCCCGCCCACTGCGGCGCCTGCGAGCGGGCCTGCCGCGTCGGCCAGACCTGCACGCTCGGCGTCTGCCGCTGCCCGGAGGACCGGTTGGACTGCGGCGGCGCCTGCGTCGATCCGCGGACCGACGAGGCGCACTGCGGGGCGTGCGGGGTCGCCTGCACCGGGGGACGCCTTTGCGTCGAGGGAGTCTGCTCCGACGACTGCGGCGCCCTGACGTCGTGCGGCGGCGACTGCGCCGACCTCCAGACCGACGAGCTGCACTGCGGCGCCTGCGGGAACGCCTGCCGCGCCGGCGAGGAGTGCCGGTCCGGCGTCTGCACCGCCGTCTGCGTCGCCCCGTACACCCTGTGCGGCGACGCCTGCGTCGACCTGCAGACCGACACGAGTCACTGCGGCGCCTGCGACCTCGCCTGCAACGTCGGCGACTACTGCTGGGACGGACTCTGCCGGTCGCGCTGGGGCAGCTGCCCCTACGTCTTCCTCTGGGACGGCCAGACCTGGCGCTTCCATACCGACCTGTCCGGCTCGCCGCTCGGCGCCGGACTGCCGTTCTTCAAGCCCGCGTTCTACGGCGCCAACATCTACGAGCTGGGCGACTTCGCCCCCCACGACGGCCTGTACCGGATGCGGCTGCGCGAGCTGGTGTTCGAGAGCAGCTACGTCGACGAGACCACGCTGCTGGTGGTCGATGTGCCGGCGGGCCACGACGTCTACAACGAGTGGACCCTCGCCTCGCAGCTCGAGCGCGAGCCGGGGCGGCGGTTCCTGAGCGTGCGCGACCCGCGCCCCCCGCGGTTCGCCGTCGATGACGCCGGCCGCGACGTGCTCGCGGCGGTCTCGCGCATCGATGGCGTGCCGCTGCCGGTGGCGCGCGACGGCCTGAGCCGCGTCGTGCTCGACTTCGGACCGCTGCGGCACCCCGAACGCGCCCGGCTCGTCCTGGCGACCTGGGGCTGCTACGCCGACCTGCGCGACGCGCAGCGGCCCCCCTACTCGGCCGCGACCACCGTCGAGACGCCGGACGGACGCGGCGGGTGGTTCGAACGGGCGGTGACCGGCAAGAGCGCCAGCGGCCCGCGGACCTGGATCTTCGACCTCGCCGGAACCCTCCCGCCCGGCACCTCGAAGCTCCGCCTGACCCTCGCCCACCAGCCCTCCGTGCTCGACGTGCTCGACGCCGTCCTGCTCGACGACTCGCCGCCGGCCGAGGTCCGGCTGACCGAGGTCCCGGCGCGGCGGGTCGAGCTGCGCCGCGGCGGCGCCGCGCACGCCCGCGCCGCGACGCTCGAACGCCGGTTGTGGGCCGACGACGCCCGCCTGCCCGAGATCCCCGACGCCCTGCTCGCCGGCCGCTACACCCGCTACGGCGACGTGCGCCCGCTGCTCGAGACGGCCGACGACCGCTTCGTGCTGATGGCGCACGGCGACGAGCTGTCGCTGGAGTTCGAGGCGCCGCCGGAACGGCCCGGGACGGTCCGCCGCGCCTTCCTGCGCGCCGACGTCTGGTACACGCTCAAGTACCACCCGTTCGGCAAGCTGACCGACTCGATCGACCCGCTGCCGTTCCACGGCATGACGACCTACCCCTACCCGCCCGAGGAGTGGCCGTACCGCCGCGACCTGGGTTACGCGCGGTACCTCCAGGAGTGGAACACCCGCGTCGTCCCCGCGCCGCTCGACCCGGTGCGTTGATCGGGTCGAGGCCGGCGATTGATCGGGTCGAAGCTGTTGGCCGCTGCGCCTTGGCGTCTCTGCGCGAGGTGTTCTGCAGCGCCTTGGCGTCTCTGCGCGAGGTGTTCTGCAGCGCCTTGGCGTCTCTGCGCGAGGTGTTCTGCAGCGCCTTGGCGCGAGGTTTGCGCCGCCCGGCGAAGGCCGCTATAGTACGCCGCGGATACGAACCAGGGGCCGCGGCGGACGGTGCGCGAGGCGTCGTCCGGGCGGGGCGCACCTGGGGGAGGAAGCGATGACGCGACGCCTGCGCAACCTGCTGGGCTTCGGCCTGCTGGCCGCCGTCCTGGCCGCCGCCTGCGGTCAGGAGGAGACGATCCGGGTCGACCTGCTGCCGCCCGGGAACGCCCGGGGCGAGGTGGCGACCGGGATGTACGCCTGGTCGGACAAGGTGGTTTCGACCGACTGTCCGGCGACGGCGGTGGTCGGAACGGCGACCACGCCGCTGCCGCAGACGGGGTCCGATCTGCGGGCGTGTGCGGACGTGGTGCAGGACCAGGGGTACTACGCGGTCGACTACTTCGCGTTCCGCGGCGGGACGGCGGGGGTCCACTACCCGGACTTCATGGCGGACGGCGGCCTGTGGCAGGCGGGCCAGTTCCGCATCGGCGGCGTGTACAGCTACGGCACGGGCGTCACGGCCCGCGCGCTGATCGACGGCCAGTACCTGGCCCCTTCGGGCACCGAGATCCCGCGCTCTTTCGAGGGCGTGACGCTGGTCCAGGTGTTCGTCTCGGACGGGACGGGTGCCGAGCGTTACCTGTGCGAGATCCGCACGGAGTTCACGGGTCGTCGGGAGCCGGGCTGCGGGGAGTAGTCTCGCGGTCGCCCTCGCCGACGCTGCGCGTCGGCTGCGGGGCGACCCTTCCGGCCGGATGGCGGGATCGCCCGACGCGTTGCGGTGGAAGCCGGGCCGCCGCCTCGTCGTTGAACGCGCCGCATCCCGCGTGATAGCGTCGAGCGGCGACGAAAGGACCGGCCACGGCGTCCGTCATGCCTGAGCAACCGAAGCGCAAGTCGTTGCCGCCGCCGCCGCCGCCCGGTATCGCGGGGGAGCGGGTGTCGGCGCCGGCGCTGTTCGAGGAACCGAAGCGCAAGTCGCTGCCGCCGCCGCCCGTCGTCGGGGGCGAGCGCGGGCCCGTGCGCCCCCGCCACCCGCTCGGCGTGTCGGTGGTCGTCCCGGCCTACAACGAGGAGCGCGGGATCAGCGCCGTCCTGGAACAACTGCTCCAGACGCTCGCGACGCTCGATCTGCCCCACGAGCTGCTGGTGGTGGACGACGGCTCCACGGACGGTACGGCGGCCGAGGCGCGCAAGGCGGCCGGCGTGAAGGTGCTGGAGCACCAGACGAACCGCGGCTACGGTGCGGCGCTGAAGACGGGGATCCGGGCCGCCCAATTCGAGTTGATCGTCATTACGGATGCGGACGGGACGTACCCCAACGAGACGATCCCACAGCTGGTGGAGCGGTGGCGGGCCACCGACTGCGCGATGGCGGTCGGGTCGCGCACCGGCGGGAACGTGAGGATTCCGCTGATCCGCCGGCCGGCGAAGTGGGTCATCGGGCGGATGGCGAACATGGTGGCCGGCGAGCCGATCCCGGACATCAACTCGGGCCTGCGCCTGTTCCGCCGCTCGCTGGCGTTGCGGCTGTTCCCGCTGCTGCCCGACGGTTTCTCGTTCACCACGACGATCACGCTGGCGCTGCTGACGAACGGGTTCCGCGTGGAGTACCTGCCGATCGATTACCACGCCCGGGTGGGCCGTTCGAAGATCCGCCCGATCCGCGACACGCTGGGGTTCATGCAGTTGATCCTGCGCATCGCGCTGTACTTCGCGCCGTTGAAGATCTTCCTCACGCTGGCCGGGCTGTTGCTGCTGTCGTCGGTGGTCCTGGCGTTCGTCAGCCGCGTCGCCTTCGGGCTGCTGGCCGACGTCAGTACGGTGGTGCTGGCTGCGGCGGCGTTCCAGACTGCGGTCGTCGGCCTGCTGGCGGAGCTGGTCAATCGGCGCCTGCCCAACCTGTATCGGGACGAGGACTGAAGTCGTGGGCGCACGACGGGACGCGTACGTCGAGCGGGCGCTGCCGCACGTGTCGCGGCTGCTGGGCCTGCAGGATCGCAACCCCTACTCGCCGACCTACGGCTGCTTCCACCGCGACTACTGGCTCGACAAGACTTCCGATTTTCCCGACGCGGTCCGGCAGTTCGGGGTGCACGCGCTGGCGCTGGCCTGGGCCTGCGACTTCCCCGGCAACCCGTACCGCGGGCAGCCGAAGGTCCGCGACTGGACCGTGGCGGGGCTCGAGTTCTGGGCGCGGATCCAGCACGACGACGGCTCGTTCGACGAGTTCTATCCGTTCGAGCGGGGCTGGTCGGGCCCCACGGCGTTCACGACCTACACCGCGATCGAGGCCTGCCGGCTGCTGGGCGACGAGCTGCCGCGGGAGGCGCGGGAGCGGGTCCATCGGGCGATCCACCGCGCGGCGCGTTTCATCGCCCGCGGCGAGTCCGAGGAGGACCATCTCGCGAACCACCACGCCATCGCCTGTATGACGGTCTGGAAGGCCTGCGAGATGCTCGGCGACCCGGAGCTGGAGCGCGGCTTCCATCGGCTGTGGGACGGGTTTCTCAAGTACTACGTTCGTGAGGAGGGGTGGACGATCGAGTACGACGGGGTCGACCCAGGCTACCTGTCGGCGACGGTGTCGTTCCTGGGCAAGCTGGTGCAGAGCCGGCCGGACCCCGAGGTGCTGGCGCTGCTGGAGCGGCTGGTGGAGTTCTGCGCCTGGTTCGTGTACCCGGACGGCTCCTACGCCGGGCTCCTGGGGAGCCGCAACACGCTCCACTTCTATCCGCACGGGTTCGAGATCCTGGCGCCGCGGATTCCGCTCGCGGCCGCCGTGGCGGAGAAGACCCTCGGGGCGCTCGACGACGGCAAGCTGGTGCCGCCGGAGATCATGGGCGACCGCTACGTGTTCTACCGGGTGCCGGAGCTGCTGCAGTCGTGGCTGGACTGGACGCCGCGTCCGGAGCCGTTGCCGCCGCTGCCGTGCGAGCGTCCGTCGTTCACGCGCTGGTTCCCGCGGGCGCGGGTGTTCGTCGCGGCGAACGACCGGCACTACGTGGTGGCGAACCTGGCGAAGGGGGGAGCGCTCAGGGCCTTCGACCGGCGCGAGAACCGCCCGCTGCTCAACGACGGCGGCCTGCTCGGGCGCCTCGTCGACGGGCGCGTGGTCAGCTCGCAGTGGGTCGATCCCGAGCACCGTTGCACGGCGGACGATCGGGGGTTCGAGGTCTCCGGCACGCTGCACGCGGTGCCCACGGGCAAGTTGTTCAGTCCGCTCAAGACCATCGTGTTCCGCTCGGCGCTGCTCGGGCTGGGCTGGAACCCGAGGCTCGCGCACTGGATGAAGGGCGGCATCCGCCGTTCGCTGATGCTGGGCCGGCGTCCCGTGCCGCTCGCCTTCCGCCGCAGGTTCACGCTCCACGGGGACGGCGGGGCGACGATCGAGGACGAGGTGCGTCGCACGGGGGACGTACGCGTCGCGGACCTGTCGGTGGGGGACGAGTTCTACGTGCGCTACGTGCCGCAGAGCCGCTACTTCCAGCCGCACGAGCTGGTGGGCGGGCCGCACGTGTTCGGGCCGACGGAGCTGGCCGAGCTGAACGGGGGCGGGACGCTGCGGTGCCGCCGGATGCTGGACGCGGAGGGCTGCGCGGCGACGGCGGCGGTGGCGGGGGACGGGGCCGCCGGCGACGTGGCGCACGACGTCCAGCGGACCTATTGGGAGAGCGGCCGGGCGCGTCGCCGTCCGGACGACGCGCTGATCGCGTCGTTCGTCGAGCCGAAGCTGGCGTGGTTGCGGGAGCGGATCGAGCTGCCGGCCGGCGCGCGGATCCTCGACGCCGGCTGCGGCAACGGCTACTTCACCTGGTACCTCGAGCGGCTCGGCACGACGGTCGGTGTCGACTACGCCCGTGCGATGCTGCGGGCGCATCCCGGCCGGACCCTGGCCCAGGCCTCCGCCGCGCGCCTGCCGTTCGCCGACCGCTCGTTCGACCTCGTGTTCTGCTCGAACCTGCTCCACCACGTCGATGACCCCGTCGAGGTCGTTGCGGAGATGGGGCGGGTGAGCCGGGGCTGGGTGGTGCTGCACGAGCCGAACCGCAACAACCCGGCGATGCTGGCGTTGGGGCTGGTCAAGGCGGAGGAGCGGCGCAGCCTGCGGTTCACGAAGGGCCATCTCGAACGGACGGCGCAGCTCGCCGGCCTCGAGGTGGTCGACTGCGCGACGCTCGGGTTCGTCACGCCGAACCGGATGCCGCGCCCGGTGGCGGAGCTGCTGGGGCGCTGGAACGCGCCGCACCCGCTGGCCGCCTTCACGCTGCTCGCCGGCCGTCGCGCCGACGCGGCGGGCCGCTAGGCCCCGGGAGTCCCGGCGTGGACGAACGACCCGTTCCGGCCGCCGCCGCCGCCGCGTCCCCGCGGCGTCGTCCCGTGCTGCGGGTGCTGTTGGCCGTGGCGGTCACCACCGCGTTGGCGGCGTTGATCGTCTGGGCGGTGCCGTTCGGCGAGGTCCTGGAGGCGCTCGAACGCTTCGACCCGGCGTGGCTCCCGGCGCTGCTGGGTTCCTACGCGCTGACCTTCCCGTGCCGGGCGGCGCGCTTCCGCGCGCTGGGGGTTCCGCTGGGGCGGACCGACCTGACGGCGGTGGCGACGATCCATCAGTTCATGAACCGGGTGCTGCCGGTGCGGGCGGGGGAGCTGGCGTTTCCGGTGCTGGTCAAGCGGTTGTGCGGGACGTCGCTCGTCGAGGGAGTCGCGCTGATCGCGCTCGGGCACCTGCTCGACCTGGCGCTGATCGCGGTGGCCTTCCTGGCGGGGCTGCTGGCGCTGCCGCAGACGCGCGCGGCGGTCGGGCCGGTGGGGACGACGCTGGTCGCGGCGGCGTTGCCCGCGATGCTCGCCGGCTACCTGTTGCTGCCGTCGTTGGGCAGCCGGCTGGCGCGGACGCTGGCGGCGCGCTGGCGCGCGCGGCGGCCGCGGTGGTCGGCGAAGCTGGAGCGCGCCGCGGAGACGTTGGCGGCCGTGCGGGCGGTTTCGCGCCGCGCGTTCGCGTCGGCGGCGGTCTGGACGCTGATGCTGTGGCTGACGACGTTCGTGAGCTGCTGGGCGACGATGGCGGCGATGCGCGTGCCGGTGGAGCCTGCGGCGGTGGTCGTCGGCTCCACCGCGGCGATCCTGGCCTCGGTGGTTCCGATCGGCGGCATCGGCAGCTTCGGCACGCTGGAGGGGGGCTGGGCGGCGGGGTTCGTGCTGGTCGGCGTGGCGCCGGCCGACGCGGTGGCCTCCGCGCTGGTGCTCAGCGGGACGACGTTCGCGTTCACCATGGTCGCCGCGGGCGTCTCGTGGCTCCGCCTCCGCGGGGCGTCGCGACGGTAGCGGCCTACGGCCAGTCGGGGGGGGCGGCTCGGGCGAGGGACGGGAGGGCGTCGCGCCAGCCGGGCCCGGCGTGCTGCTCGACCAGCGTCGCGATGTCGGCGGGGATCGGGGCGGTGAAGCGGCGGCGGTCGCCGAGGGTCGGGTGGGGCAGGGCGACGGTCCAGGCGTGCAGGGCCTGGCGGTCGAGCACCAGGCGGGCGCGCAGGTCGTCGGTCATCCGTCCGCCGCCGGCCAGCCATTCGAGGAAGATCTCGCCGTTGTGGTCGTAGATCTTGTCGCCGACCAGCGGGCAGCCGAGGGCGGCGAGGTGGGCGCGGACCTGGTGTTGCCGGCCGGTCAGCGGCTCGGCGGCCACCAGCGCGTACGGGCCCGCCTCGAGCAGCACGCGGTAGCGGGTCCGCGAGGGGAGCCCGTCGGCACGGGCCTCCATCCGGATGTGCACGGGACCGTCGCGCGTCTGGGCCAGCGGCAGATCGATGACGCCGACGCGGTCGGCGGGGCGGCCGCGGACGAGGGCCAGGTACAGCTTCTCGACCAGACGGCGCTCGAACAGCGACTTGAGCGCGCGGTCGGCCTCGAGGTGTCGGGCGGCGAGGACGATGCCGCTGGTTTCGCGGTCGATGCGGTGGCCGATGCGCGCGACGGTGCCGGGGTAGCGTTGGCGGAGGAAGCAGGTGAGGGTGTTCGCGCGGTGTCGCGTGGTTGGGTGCATCGTCATCCCGGCGGGCTTGTCGAGCACCACCAGCGCGTCGTCCTCGTGGAGCACGCCCACCGGGAGGTCGGGCGGGGGAGGCTCGGGCAGCGGACGCCGGTAGACCCAGATCACCTCCTCGGCCAGCACCCGGTGCGACGGTCGCAGCCGGCGGCCGCCCCGGTCGGCGGCCCCTTCGTCGATGATGCGCTGGGCGCGGCTGCGGGAGAGCCAGCGGATGCGGAGCGAGAGGAAGCGGTCGAGGCGCTGGCCGGCGTTCTCCGGGGGCACGACGAACGGGATCGCTTCGCGGTCGGGTGCGACCCACGCGGGTGCGGGGGGGGGGACCAGCCGCGGGGCCGGACGGTCGGCGGTCGTCACGCGCGAGGCCGGCTCAGCCGGCCTTGGTCACGCGGCCGGAGCGGATGCAGCGGGTGCAGACGCGCAGGCGCCGGGTGCGGCCGTCGACGACGGCGCGGAGCACCTGGGTGTTCGGACGCTGCACGCGCTTGGACTTGCGGTTCGAGTGGCTGACGCGGTTGCCGACGAGACGGCCCTTGCCGCAGATTTCGCAACGGTCGGACATGATGTTCACTCCCGTCCCGGGACTTCCCGGAGCGGGTCGGCTTCTACCACGCGCTTTCGGGAGGGTCAAACGGAAAGCGGCGGCGGCCCGGGCGTCCGGTGCCGCGGGTCGCGCTTGACCCGTCGCGGATCCGCGGTCAGGATCAGGATCGTGGTTCGACACGCCCGCCGTGCACCGTGGCTCGCCGGCGCGACTTTCGCCGCACTGCTCGCCGTGCCCGCCGCCGCGCCCGCCGCCGAAACCGTCGCCGTGTCGCTCGGCTTCGGCTGGGTCTCCCCGGTCGCCGATCCGGACGTCTCCGAGGGCTACGGCGGCAGCGCCGTCGCCTTCGTCCGCTTCGCCGACTGGTTCGGCGGCCGCCTCGCGCTCGATATCGCCCATCACGACCTCGAAGGCACCTTCGACGAGATCCCCTACCCGTACCTGAACGGCGACATCGTGTTCGGCCCCGCGTTCGAGGTCACGCCGCTCGACTCCCCCTTCGCCGTGCGGCTGTTCCTGGAGACCGGCGCCTACTGGTCCTCGTACCTGATCGGCCTCGTCTGGACCTGGGGCCTCGACTTCGGCTCCACGCTGCTCTGGCGTTTCTCCGACTCCCTCGGCGTGCAGCTCGACTTGCGTTACCACCTGTACAACCTCGCGTCGCTCGAGGACGAGGAACTGCTCTGCCCGCGGACCCTGCGGCCGCTCGGGGTGGTCGACCGGTTCGACCTGATCCTCGCGGTGGTGATGATGCTGTGATGCCGTCCCGGGCCGTCGTCCTGCTGCTCGCGGCGTGCGCCGGCTGCGACCTGTCGATGACGCGCGACCCGGAGCCGTACGACGCGCTGGACGACTCCGAGCGCGGGGCGTCCGCGGCGATCCACTCCCGGTGGGTGCAGTGGGACGCCTACCTGGCCTCCACGTCCGGCGGCAGGTACCATCTCGGTCCGATCGTCGCCGACCCGTCGCTCATCGATGTCTCGGTCGAGGACTACTGGGTCGCGCTCAACCTGGGCGACGGGCGGATCCACGTCTCGGTCTGGGAGAACCTGACCGCCGCGCAACGGCAGCGCTGGGCTTCCTGGTTCGGCGAGCCGGTCGAGTCGGCCGCGGTGCGCTACCGGACGTTCTTCTACGAATGGGTCTCG
>JAFGHH010000079.1 GCA_016930215.1 Deltaproteobacteria bacterium | reverse complement strand
TGTCCGGGTCGCCCGTCAGGTCCACGCATGCGCCGTCGCAGTCGACGTGTCCCGGAAGGCACGAAGAGCGGCACGCGCCCGCCTCACAGACCTCGCCGGCCGGGCAGCGGCTGCCGCAAGCGCCGCAGTGGAGCGGATCCGTGCCGGTGTCCACGCACGAACCGTCGCACGCCACGTATCCCGGAAGGCACTCGAGCACGCACGTTCCGCGCTGGCACAACTCCCCGGCCGCACAGTCGCGGCCGCAGGCGCCGCAGTGCGCGGGATCGGTCCGCAGATCGACGCACACGCCCCAACAGCTCACGAGCGGCGACTCGCACGACGCGACCTCGCACACGCCGGCCCGGCAGTCCGCTTCCGGCGGGCAGGCGACGAGGCAGGCGCCGCAGTGCTCGCGGTCGGTCTGGAGGTCCACGCACGCCGCCCCGCAGAGCGTCTCGTTCGCCGGACAATCGTGTCCGACCACCGGGTTGCCGCAACCGATCGCGCAACCCGCGCCGACCGCCACGACGAGACCGACCAGGCCGACATGCCTCATCCCGCGTCCTCCCGCAAGGCGGATCATCCAACGCCCGACCCGGAACCGCAAGCCCGACGGTCGGCGCGCAAGCCAGGCAACGATCCGGCGCGACCGCCGTCAGCGAGTCGTGGCCGTGGGCCCCGGTCCCCCGGCCACGCCGGCGTCTCGGTGCCTTCGTCTCGGTGCTTGCGCCGCCGCCGCAACGCACCCTACAATCGCGCGTGAGGTATCGCGTGCGTGATGGACGGCCTCTTTGACCCCTCCGCGCAAGACGCGACGGACTCTGGGTCCGTGTCGGACGGGGCCGGCGGTGACGAACTGCTCGAGGTGCTGGTCCAGCTGGCATCCGGGTACCAGTTCCGCGAGGACGGCGTCGTCGAGCATCTCCGCCGCATCGCGGCGTACGTGACGGTGCTGGCCACGGCCTGCGGGCGCTCCGCCGACGAGGTCGCGCTGCTGCGCCGGGCGGCACCGTTCCACGACGTGGGGATGGTCGATGTTCCGGAGTCGATCCTGCGAAAGGAAGGGAAGCTGGACGACGGCGAGACCGCGTTGATGCGCCGGCATCCGGAGCTGGGCCGCGTGCTGCTCGGGGAATCCGGCCCGCCCCTGCTGCGGGAGGCGGCGCGGCTGGCCTGGACGCACCACGAGTGCTTCGACGGAATGGGGTACCCGCGGGGCCTCCGGGGCGAGGAGATCCCGTTCGGGGCGCGGGTGCTCGCGGTGGCGGACGTCTTCGACGCACTGACGACGCGCCGCGCATTCAAGGACGCCTACCCGCTCGACGTCGCCTTCGACATCGTGCGGGCGGGCGCGGGGCGGCGGTTCGACCCGGCGGTGGTCGAGGCGTTGGAGGCGCGGCGGGCCGACGTGACGACTCTGGCCGAGCGGCTGGCGACGCCGGACCGGCCGAGCCGGACGGGGTTCCGGATCAGCGCCCGCGACGTCGCCGAGGGCTCGCTGTTCGCCGCGACGCGGGACGCCTACTTCTCATGTCCGTTCTGCCGCGGCCTGCATCCGCGCGAGACCGCCGTCTGCCCGAAGTCGAGGGAGCCGCTGCGCGGCATCCACAAGCTCTCGGGGCGGGTCGTCGGGGAGCGCTACGAGGTCCGCGGCGGGCTGGGCGTCGGCGGGATGGCGGCGGTCTACGAGGCGCGCCACGTGCTGATCGAGCGCAAGCTGGCGATCAAGTTCCTCGACGTGGAGTTGACGCACAGCTCGGAGAGCGTGACCCGCTTCTGCAACGAGGCGCGCTTCGTGTCGGCCGTCGGTCACCCCAACCTCGTGCAGGTCACCGACATGGGCGAGACGACCGAGGGGATCCCGTTCATCGTGATGGAGCTGCTCGAGGGCCGGAGCCTGGGCGACCTGCTGCGCGAGCACAAGCCGCCGGCGCCGCTGGCCGCCGTGACGGTCGCGATCGAGATCCTGCGGACGCTGGCGGCGGTGCACGCGAAGGGGATCGTTCACCGCGACCTCAAACCCGACAACGTGTTCCTGCTCGACGAGACCGGCGCGCCCCGCCTCAAGGTGCTCGACTTCGGCATCTCGCTGCTGGTCGGCGACGAGGAACGGCGCAAGCGGCTGACGCAGGCGGGCGAGGTCCTCGGCACCCCCCAGTACATGTCGCCCGAACAGGCCCGCGGCCGGTCCGACGTCGACCGCCGCTCGGACCTGTTCACCGTGGGCTCGATCCTCTACGAGATGCTCGTCGGCCGGCCGGTCTTCGATGGCCCGAACCCGTACGCCATCGCGGGGGCGGTCGCGCTGTGCATGTTCGAACGGCCGCGCGACCTGGTTCCCGAACTGGACCGCTCGGTGGAGGATACCGTCCTGCGGGCGCTCGAACGGGAGCCGGCCGACCGGTTCCAGACGGCGGACGAGTTCCTGGAGCCGCTGCTGGCGTTCGCCGGGGCCGACCCGCGCTACCGGGAGGGCCGGATTCTGGACCTCGCCGAGGCCGCCGAGACCCCTGCTTGAGAGGGAGGTGGTGATGCGGATCGTGATGTTGCGCCGGAACGCTTCGTGGCTGGACGCCGCCCGCGACGCACTGTCCTCCAGCGGCGTGGAGCCGCAGGTCGTCGACACGCCGAACGAGGCCCTGCAAGCCGCGCGCGGGGGCGCCGGCGCGCTGGTGGTCGACGCCGAGTCCACCAGCCTGGTCGAGGCGGCGGCGCTGGTGCGCGGCAGCGAGGGGACGGAGAACCTGCCGCTGCTCGTGGTGGTACGCGACCCCCTCCGCGAACCGCTTGAGCGGTCGTTCCGGCTCGGCATCGACGACTACCTGGTCGAGTCGGCGATCCACCAGCTCTGCGACCGCGCGGTGGCGCTCTCGAAGGGCGACCCGTGGACCGGCGTGCGCGCCCCGGCGGGCCGCCTCGTCCTGGCCGACGAGGACCGCGGCCGCCGGCAACTCGTGGCCCGCATCCTGCGCGGCTGGGGCTTCGACCTGGCCTTCGCCACGAACTTCGACGAGCTGGCCGAGCAACTCCGCAAGGACCCTGTACCGCGCGTCGTGCTCGCGGCCTCCGACCTGCCGCCGGACGGTGCGTCGGGCGCCCTGCCGAAGCTGCGAGGCATCCGCCCGGGCGTCGAACTCCCCTGGGTCCTGCTCGCCGACGCGGACCGGCTCCCGGAAGTGCAGGACGTGGCGCGGGCCTACGGTCCGGCGAGCGTGTTCGACCGCAGCGGCCCCCCGGAGAACATCATCTTCCTGGTGAACGACCTGCTGCAGGCCCGCGCCGTGGACGCGCGCCGGTCCGCCCGTCTGCTCCACGGCGGGCCCGTGTCGTTCTGGGCCGACGGCAGCCCGGAGACGTTCTGGGCCTACGCGTACAACATCAACCGGACCGGGCTGTACGTCCGAACGCTCGTGCCGCCCCCTCTGGGTACGCTGCTGCACGTGTGGTTCCGCCCGCCCTTCGGGGAAGGGCTGGTCGCGGCCGACGCGCAGGTGATGTGGCGCAAGGAGTACGGCTCGAAGACGGGGCCGCTCTACCCGCCGGGCATCGGGATCCAGTTCGTGCGCGTGCCGGTCGCCGACGCAGCCGGACTGGCGGCCGGCTACGAGGCGCTGCTGGCGGAGCACGACCGCGCGGGCGCGGCCGCCGCGAACCCGGTTGCCGACCGGTCCCTCACGACCCGGCTCCGAACGAGGTGAGACCCGAGCAGGACAAGGAGGGGAGGGGTCCTGCCCGGGCCTGTCGATGACGACCACACACAGTGTGTCACACGACGTGAGGCTGCACAAGAACGCCGAGCGCCAATCCGACAATTGCGATGTGTGTAATGCGCGGCCCGCGACGGTCCGACCGCTACAGTGACGGCGTGCGCCGAAGGCGTCGGCCGACGGCTCACACGCGGCCGAGCTTCTTCTTCATCGCGCCGACGGCGGCCGCGACCGACTGGTCCTTGGCGATCCGCTTGAAGGCGAGCGTCTCCTTGGGCCCGAACTTGCGCAGGAGCCCGATGCATCCGTGATCGGTTAACAACAATGTCGGGCACTTACGCCGCCCTCCGGAGGAGTTCGTGACACTCGGGTTGGATCACTCGCT
>JAFGHH010000078.1 GCA_016930215.1 Deltaproteobacteria bacterium | reverse complement strand
CGCCGGGCACGCCGGACGAGGATGCCGACTCCGCGGCGGAGGGCCTCGACGACGCGGTCGCCGACCTGCCGGTGGAGGACCGGTCGGAGTCGGCCGAGGACGTCGCGGCGACCGACGTGCCGCCGGACGGCCCCGGTGACGCCGCGGATGCGACCGACGTCCCGGCGGCGTGTCCCGTGGCGGACGACCTGGGCCGCGGCAACCACGAACCGCGCCTCGAGTTCGACGGGCGCGACCGCTCCTACCGCCTGCACGTGCCGCCGGGCTACGACCCGGCGGCGCCGACGCCGCTGGTGGTCAATCTGCACGGCCTGTCGTCGAACGCCTGGCAGCAGGAGCTGTTCTGCGAGATGAACGACACGGCCGACGCCCACGGCTTCGTCGTGATGTACCCCGACGGCTACCTCAACTCCTGGAACGCCGGCCTGTGCTGCGGCACCGCCGCGACGCTCGACATCGATGACGTCGGCTTCCTGCGCGCCGCGGTGGCCCACGTGTCGGAGCGGCTTTGCATCGATCCGCGGCGGGTCTACGCCACCGGGATGTCGAACGGCGGCTACATGTCGCATCGACTGGCCTGCGAGGCCTCCGACCTGTTCGCGGCCGCGGCACCCGTCTCCGGCGGCATGGGACTCGTGAGCTGCGCCCCCGCCCGACCGATGCCCGTCCTGGCGTTCCACGGCACCGCCGACGCGATCGTCCGCTACGACCTGGGCCACGGCGCCTACCGCGGCTGGGCCGACCGCAACGGCTGCGCCGAGACCCTGGCCCGTACCACGCACGGCGACTCGTACTGCGAGACCTACACGGACTGCGACGGCGGCGTCGAAGTCGGCTTCTGCAGCCTCGACGGCATGGGACACTGCTGGCCCGGCGGCTCCCGCAGCCTCTGCCTGTCGTACCTCGGACCCTATAGCGACGACGTCGACGCCAACGAGACGATGTGGGAGTTCTTCCTCCGCCACCCGCGGCCCTAGGAGTCCGGTCGCCGACCCCGATTGACGCGCACCGCGCAACGGGTTACGTACGAACCCGCCGGGCCCCCGGCCCGGAGACGAAGGAGGACGCGGATGGACCGGATGGCATCGATCGCGCTGGCGCTTCGGAACGAGCAGGCCGAGATGGAGTTCTACGCCGAGAACGCGAAACGCTCGAAGAACCCGCTGGCCAAGGGGATCTTCGAGACCCTGGCGAAGGACGAGGAAGAGCACATGCGCCGCATCCGCGGCCTCCACGAGAAGCTGCTCGGACAGGGCGACTGGCCGAAGGACGTGCCGATCGAGGTCGCCGGCACCAACGTCAACGAGGTCATCGAGAGACTCGCCAAGCTCCCCGCCGCCCAGGACCACGACGGCGACGACGTCGCGGCGCTCGAGCGGGGCCGCGAGTTCGAGGGGCGGGGCACGAAGTTCTACGCCGAGCTGGCGCAGGCCTGCACCAACCCGATGGAGCGGAAGTTCTTCGAGTTCCTGTCCCGGATCGAGCGCGAGCATCTGCGCTCGATTGAACGTTCGCTGGACTTCTTCAAGGACCCGAGCGGCTGGAACATGGAACGCGAACGCTCGGGCCTCGACGGCGTCTAGCGCCGCCTCCGTTCGACGGCTTCGTGCGAATGCGCACCGCGGGCCGCGAGTGTCCGCACGGCCGGTGCGTCGCCTTCGTTTCCCCAAGAAGACTGATTCTCCTTTGATTGCAGCGGCCTTGCCCCGCTCGTCCGGAACGGCCCGTCGCTGGCCCGGGTCTTGCCCGGCACACCGGCGGCCGGAGGCTCGCGCGGGAGCGCACGACGGCGCCGGATACGGGACGGTTGAACGGAGCGGCCGAGAGTCGCTCGGCGGGAGGAAGCATGCGCCAGGCAGGTTGGATCGTGGTGCTCTGGGCGGGACTGTCGGCGGTCGGCTGCGGCGGAGGCGACGACGCGGACCGCGACGCCGACGTCTCGGACACGGGCGACGTTCCGATCGATGGGGAACCGGATGGAGACGCGGTGCCGGACGTCGAGGCGGACGGGGAACCGGAGGGGGACGTGGCGCCGGACGCCGAGGCGGACGGGGAGCCGGACGTGGACGTGGTGGACGTCGAGGACGGCGACGACGGCGGCGGCCCCGTTTGCGGCAACGGCATCGTCGAGATCGGCGAGGAGTGCGACGACGGCAACGCGGACGATACCGACGCCTGCCCGACGACCTGCGTTGCGGCGACCTGCGGCGACGGGTTCGTCTGGACCGGCCGGGAGGAGTGCGACGACGGCAACGCGGACGATACCGACGCCTGTACCTCGACCTGCGTCGCGGCGCGCTGCGGGGACGGTCTCGTCCAGGTCGGCGTGGAGGCGTGCGACGACGGCAACCGTGCCGACGACGATGCCTGTACCTCGCTGTGCGTCGCGGCGCGCTGCGGGGACGGCTTCATCCAGGCGGGCGCGGAGGAGTGCGACGACGGGAACGACGACGACACCGACGCCTGCCCCTCGACCTGCGTCGCGGCGCGCTGCGGGGACGGCTTCATCCAGGCCGGCGTGGAGGCGTGCGACGACGGCAATGCGGTCGATACGGACGCCTGCCCGACCACCTGCGTGCCGGCGGCCTGCGGGGACGGGTTCGTGTGGGCCGGGCACGAGGCGTGCGACGACGGGAACGCGGATGATACCGACGATTGCCCGACCACCTGCGCCGCCGCCGCCTGCGGGGACGGGTTCGTCTGGACCGGTCACGAAGCGTGCGACGACGGGAACGCGGACGACACCGACGCCTGCCGGACGACCTGCGTCGCGGCGCGCTGCGGGGACGGCGTCGTGTGGGCCGGCGTCGAGCAGTGCGACGACGGCAACACGATCGATGACGACGCCTGCAGCAATGCGTGCACCGCCGCGGGCTGCGGCGACGGCATCGTCCAGGCCGGCGAGGACTGCGACGACGGGAACACCTCCAATACCGACGCCTGCCTCAACACGTGCCTCGACGCAGGCTGCGGCGACGGGTTCGTGTGGGCCGGTCACGAGGCGTGCGACGACGGGAACACGTCGAACACCGACGGCTGCCTCGCGACCTGCGTGCTGCCGACGTGCGGGGACGGGTTCGTGTGGGCCGGTCGCGAGGCGTGCGACGACGGGAACACGTCGAACATCGACGGCTGCCTCACGACCTGCGTGCTGCCGACGTGCGGGGACGCGTTCGTGTGGGCCGGTCGCGAGGCGTGCGACGACGGGAATACGTCGAACACCGACGGCTGCCTCACGACCTGCGTGCTGCCGACGTGCGGCGACGGCTTCCGCTGGATCGGCCACGAGGTCTGCGACGACGGCGACCTCGAGACCGAGTGGTGCGGAACGGGGACCGACTGCCTGGGCGCCTGCGCGATGTCCGCCGCCGCCTGCGGCAACGGCACCCTCGACCCGGGCGAGGCGTGCGATGACGGGAACGCGAGCTCGCTCGATACCTGCACCACTTCGTGCACCGGCAACGACCACGGCATCGGCGCCCCCTGCGTCTGTACCGCGGGCTGCTCCGATACCGACTTCTCCGCCGGGACGATCGTCGGCTGCGAGAACGTCGTGCCGCCGGTCGGCTCGGGCGGCGTCGTGGCCTGCATGCGCAGCATTCACGAGGCCACCTCGGGCACCGACACCTACTACGCCGAGGGGTACTGCACGCTGCTCGCCGTCCGCTGCTCGGGCTTCTTCTGCGGCCTGGTCCCGCAGCCCGGGACCTTCAGCACCCACGCCTGCCCGGCCGGGACCTACCGCATCGAGGACGGCCGGTCGGTGATGGGGATGACGATCACCTCCCGCAGCTGCCTCGTCCGCTGCACCGACGACACGGATTGCCGCTGGAACGCCTACGACACCTTCCGCTCGGCCTGCGGGCAGTACGAGTGCACCGCGCCGCCCGGCGCGCCGACCGAGCAGGTCTGCCTGGACCAGCGCCAGTACCCCTGACCCGCCCGGCCCTCGCGCCCGGCGCGTGCAATCGGACCGGCGACCGGGGTAGACTCGCGACCGTTCGTGATCGAGACGCGGTCGGTCGCGGGCGCCCCCGCCCGGCGGCCGCGCAGGAGGACGACGATGCGCCACTGCACGAAGTGCGGCAAGGAAGTGAAGGACTCGTGGAAGTTCTGCCTGGCGTGCGGGGCCGAGGTGCCCGACGATCCGCCGCCGCCCGACGCACGGGCGGACGGCATCGCGGCGCCGCCCGTGATGCGGCCGCCCGAGCCGTCCGAGCCCTCCTCGGCGACTCCCGGAGGACTCAAGGTCGCGCGCCTGGACCTCGAGATCCCGCGGTACCGGGGCGGGCAGGCACCGGCCGGCAAGCCGGGCGCCAGGCCCGCGCTGTTGATCGCGGTCGCGGCGGCCGTGGCCCTGGCCGGCGCCGTCGGGGTCTTCCTGCTGCGGGGCTCGGACGCCGGCGAAAGCGGGTCGAGCGGCCGGGCGGAGCCGCCGGTGCAGGTCCAGACCGCCTCGGCGCCTCAGCCCCCACCGGCGGTGCCGGCCGAGCCCGTCGGGACAATCGACCGTGCCCTGCTGGAAGCCGAGCTGGCGGCGCGACAGGCGGCAGGCGACCTGAAGCGCGAGCTGCGCGAGGAGTGGGAGGCCGCCGGCACCGAGCCCGACCCGGCTGCGGGTCGGTCTGCCCGGCCCGATCCGCATCTGGTTTACGCCCGCATCGAAGGGGTCCGCGAGGCGATCTACGCCTGCGCGGCCGGCCGGAACACCGATGTCAGCGCCAAGGTCACCTTCGAAGGGGCGACGGGCCGGGTCACCGCGGCGACGGCCGAGGGCGACCTCCCCGCCGAGGCCCGGGAGTGCATCGTCGAGGTGTTGCGCGGGATGTCGGTGCCCGCCTTCGCCGACCCGTCCGTCACCATCGACTTCACCCTCCCGGTCGGCACGCCGTAGACGGGGTCGGACGTCGTCGATGGGCGAGGGAACGACGAGTCTCGGCGAGCGGATGCGCGGCGGCCTCGACCGCCTCCGCACCGCCCTCGCCCCTTGGCATCACGGCTGGCGCTGGGAGCTGCTGCTCGGACTGCTGGTCCTCGCCCTGCTCGGCTACAGCTGGATGTATGCCGACATCACCGTCCCCAACGAGCGGACCCGGGCGTACCTCGTCGTCTCCGTCGTCGACCACGGCTCGCTGTCGATCGACAAGGCCGTCGAGCGCTACGGCCCGGTCAACGACTGGGCCAGGCGGGACGGGCACTACTACACCGACAAGGCCCCGGGCTCGAGCCTGCTCGGCGTCGCGCCGTACTGGGTCGCCCGGCGGTTTACCAAGGCCGAGGACTGGAAGATCGCCGAGGTGATCAACCTGATGCGCACCTGGGTCATGCTGCCCATCGCGCTCGTCGGGTTCTTCTGGATGCGCCGCCTGCTGCGGCTGCTCGGGCAGGCCCCCGCCGTCGTCGACCTCGCCTCGCTCGCCTGGGCGCTCGGGACGAGCGCCTTCCACTACGGCACGGCGTTCTACGGCCACCAGATCGTCGCCGTCTGCCTGCTCGGAGCGCTCGAGCTGGTGGTCCGCGCCGAGCAGACGCTGGCGTCCGGGCCGCGCGCGCCGCCCGCGGAGGGAACGGTGGCCGAGGAGCTGGCGGCCGCGAGCGGCGCCGCGGAGCGCCGGTCGTGTCCGTGGAAGAAGTACCGCCTGCCGCTGTTCGGCGCGGGGCTGCTGGCCGGCCTGGCCGGGCTGACCGAGTACCAGGCCGGGATCCCGGCCGCGCTGCTCGCCCTGTACGTCGTCGCCGGTCCGCTCCGGCGCCGGCCTACCGCGACGGCGATGCTGGTGCTCGGCGCGCTGCCGTTCGTCGTGCTGCTGTTCGGCTACAACACGCTGGCCTTCGGCGGGCCGTTCAAGCTCTCGTACCAGTTCCTCGT
>JAFGHH010000526.1 GCA_016930215.1 Deltaproteobacteria bacterium | reverse complement strand
GCCGGCCCCGCCGGCGAGGCGGCATCGAACGGCTCGCGGCGCCATCCTGCCTGACGGCGTCGAGGGCCAACGCCATATCAGCGGCGCCACGCAGTCGACGCGCAGCGTCGACGAGTGCGCCGTGCGTTTCACCCGCCTGGCGATCAAGGTTCGCGGGAGCGCTCGCCCGCCTTCGCCCTGCGGGCTTCGGCGGGCTACGCGACTCCCGGGATCCCGGAAACGCGACGGTGCGACTCTGCGGGGTCGCGCCGCCGTTGCGCCCCCGCCGTTCCTCCGCTACAAGCTCGGCCGAACGAACGCGGGAGGTGCGTGATGGACGGCAAGCAGGTGTGGGCGGAGCTGCTCGAGGGCAACCGGCGGTTCGTGCGCGGGGAGCGCCGGGCGTACGACTTCGCAGCGCGGCGGACCGCGTTGCTCGCGGGGCAGAAGTGCCGGACGACGGTGCTGACCTGCTCGGACTCGCGCGTGGTGCCCGAGTTCATCTTCGATACGAACCTCGGCGACCTGTTCGACGTCGAGACCGCCGGCAACGTGGTCGACGAGATCGGGCTGGGGACGATCGAGTACGGCGTGGAGCATCTCGCCACGCCCCTGCTGCTGCTGCTGGGACACACCCGCTGCGGCGCAGTCACCGCCTGCTGCCGCGAGGGCGGTCACGCCCACGGGCACCTGCAGTCGATCATGGATCGCCTGGAGCCGGTGGCCGCGCGGACGCACCGCGACATCGACGCGGCGATCCCGGAGAACCTGCGCCAGACGAAGCGCGAGATCCTGGAGCGGAGCGAGGTGGTGCGGAAACTCGTCGCCGAGGGGCGGCTGGAGATCGTGACCGCGCTGTACCGGCTGGAGACCGGGGCGGTCGAGCCGGTGGAGTGAGGGCGGCGTCCTTGACGCTTTTTCGCGGAATGCGGTATTCAGTCGCGGCCGGTCCCGCGGGGGTCGGGTCTGCGCATTCGGGATCGTAGGCGGGTCGGCGGCCGCTCCGGCGGGACGGCCGCACCTGCAGGAGGACAGCATGGCGGACGAGAAGCAGGAGGTCCGGATCCTGGGCATGGCGCCGGAAGCGGGGCGCTGGCTCCTGGTGCTGATCGGGATGACGATCCAGCTCTGCCTGGGCGCGATCTACGCGTTCAGCGTGTTCAAGGGCCCGCTGGCCAAGTACTTCGTGTCGCTCGGGGAGAAGCCGAGCGACACCGCGATGCTGATTCCGTACATCGTGTTCCTGGCGGTGTTCGCGTTGGCGATGCCGCTGGCCGGCAAGCCGATGGAGAAGTACGGGCCGAAGGTGATCGCGGCGATCGGCGGCGTGCTGGTCGGCCTCGGCTGGTTCCTGGCGTCCTTCGCCACCAGCCCGATCCTGCTCGCACTGCTCTACGGCGTGGTCGGCGGCCTCGGCGTCGGTCTGGCCTACGGCTGCCCGATCGCGGTCTCGGCGCGTTGGTTCCCGGACAAGCGCGGCCTGGCGGTAGGACTCACCGTGCTCGGCTTCGGCTTCTCGGCCTTCCTGACCGGCAAGCTGGCAGACTACCTGATGACGAACCAGGGCGGCGTGATGCCGACGTTCAAGATCCTCGGCGTGGTGTTCCTGGTCGTGACCGTCCTGCTGGCGATGCTGCTCAAGTTCCCGCCCAAGGGGTGGACGCCGGCGGGCTGGACCGCCCCCGGGGCCAAGGCCGGCGCGCCGGCGGTGCCGAAGCCCGAGCTCGAGCGCGGTCAGATGCTGAAGACCGGGGCCTTCTGGGGCCTGTGGGCCTGCTACACGATCGGTACGCTCGCCGGGCTGATGGCGATCGGCATCGCCAAGCCGGTCGGCACCGACCTCGGGATCGCCTCGGCCACCGCCACGACCCTGGTCGGCATCTTCGCGGTCTGCAACGGCCTCGGCCGCCCGGTGTTCGGCGCCCTGACCGACAAGCTCGGCGTGCGCAACACGGCGCTCCTGTCGTACGTGCTGATCGGCGGGGCGTCGATCTTCCTCTGGCAGGCCTGGTCGCAGACGGCGTACATCGTCGCCTTCATCGTCCTGTGGGCCTGCCTCGGCGGCTGGCTGGCACTGGCCCCCGCGGCCACGGCCTCCTTCTTCGGCACCAAGGATTACGCCCGCAACTACGGCGTGATGTTCACCGCCTACGGCGCCGGCGCGATCATCGGCTCGGTGCTCGCCGGCCAGATGAAGGACATCTTCGGCTCGTACATCAACGTCTTCCCGATCGTCGCCGGCCTCGCGGCCCTCGGGATCGTGATCTCGCTGCTGCTGATCAAGCCCCCCAAGGCCCCCGAGGCGGCCCAGGCCGCCGAGTCGAAGTAGCCCGCCCTTTCCTCGCCTCCGTACCGTTCCCTGTCCGGCGCCGGGCCGCGTCGGCCCGCCCGGCCGGGCGTGCGTGCCGTCGCAGCTACTCGACCGGCTCGGTCGGACGCGGCGGGGCGGTGACCGTTGCCGTCGCGGCGCCGGTCGTCTCGTGGCCGGCGAGGTCCCGCACCGACAAGCGGTACTCCCACGTCTCGCCCCAGCCGGTCGTGTCCTTCCAGGAGAAGGATGCCCGCCGGCCGGCCGCGGCGCGGAAGGTGCGGTCGTGCTCCCAACCCGCGGCGCCGGGCCGTCGCCGTTCGAGCCGGTACAGCAGCTCGTCGTGGTCTCGCGGGGCGTCGTCGGCCGCGTCGAACACCAGCCGCGTCTCCAGCTCCCAGCCCGGAACCACCTCGCACGGGGAGATCGGCACCGACCCGCGTACCGCCCGCGCCGCGCCGGAGCGCAGACCGTCGAAGCTCGGGACGCGGTCGTCCCGCTCGGGGGTCGCGCGGACGCGCACCAGCTTCTGCCAGTCGCCGAGCGCGTCCGTCGAGATCGGTCGCCGGACCTGCAGCTCGTGCTCGCCCGTCGCCAGGGCGGTCCGGGGAACCACCTCGATGTGGTGCGGGCCCCACGGCACGACGTCGGTCGGTGCCTCGCTGCCGGCCGCATCGAGCAGCCGGAACTCGTGCGCCGGGGCGCCCTCGAGGCCGCCGCACGACGGCGCGACGAGCACCCGGAACCGGACGTTCGACGCCACGTCGGTCCCGTCGAACGGGGCGTCGAGGTACGCCATCGGGCCGTACGAGGCGCACTCGTCGGCGGCGTCGGTGGCGGGGACGGTGAGGGCCAGCAGCAAGGCGATGCAGGTTCGGCGCATGGCGCCATTCTACGTCGGGACAGCCGAAACGATTTGACGGATCGGACGCGCGGTCGGACGAACGTCTCCTTGCTCGTCGTTCGCCGTTCCAGAAACATGATCGGCAGCTTGCGGCCGGGGACGCGGTGCGCCGCCCGGGATTCGTCGCCTGTGCCGTGGCCTCCTGCGGCGACGAGGACCCCGAAAGGCATCGGTCCCGCGGAACGTGGTATCCTCGGCGCGTCCGCGGGAGGGGTCACGGGTGGACGACATCGTCATCGTCGATCGACGCCTCGAACGGTCGGAGCTGGCTCGGCTGGTCGACCGGGGCGCCAACGACTACCCCGGGCAGGGGCGCGACGGGTGCCTCGAGCATACGGCGCTGATCAATATCCGTCCCGCGCAGGGCAGCCGGAGCATGGAGGTCGAAGATCCTGCGGTCCGCGAGGCGGTCCGTCGGCTGACGTTCGAGCTGATCGGCGAAGGGGAGGCGTTGTAGGGCCGTGGCGCAGCAGCACGCCGGGCTGGCGCCGGAGCGGTGGGCGACGTTCCCGCTGGACCGTCAGATCCTGATGATCGGCAACGAGCTGCACCGCGCCGGCAAGCTGCTCGGGCCCGCGGACCGCGAGCGGCTGCGCGATTCGCTGGAGCGGGTCCTGGCCCTGACCGACCTGACGGTGGCGGTCCACGAGCAGCCGACGCTGCGGCGAGAGCTGCTGCGCTGGCGCGACCTGGTCGCCGCGCTGTACGTGGCGCCCGAGCCGACCGTCGCCGAACACCGCGCCGCGTTCCGTTGCCTGCTGCAGTTCACGCGGGCCTCGGCCGAGCAGATCCCGCTGCTGCTCGAGCCGTGATCCACAGTACACGTGACATGTCCTCCAATCCTCCTGCCCCCGCTGGTTGTCGCGACGCGCGTGAAGAGTCGGAACCGGGCGTCCGGGCGCGGAAGACATCGAGTGCTTCCCGCCGTGCGTCGCGATGGCGCGGGAACCTGGTACGGCTGGCCGGAAGTCCGGGGCTGCCCCCGAAACCGAACCGCCCTTCAGGGCGCGGCGGGTCCGGGCGCATCGGCCGCGGGCTGAAGCCCGGTTCGGATCAGGACTACTGGCCCTCGGCACTAGCGCGACGTTGGTACGCACGCAAGCCGAAAGCGTGCCGCGTCGGGGCCGGTCCCGCGGCGGCACGAATCGTCCGGAATCATGAGGGGAGCGCAGTGACGGCGTGTCTCGGGGGCGCGCGCCCCGTCTCGTGTCCGTTCGGGCGAGATACCGTCGCGGAAGGAATCCGAAGCGTCGGCCGAGCCTACATCACGAACGACAACAGCAGCACCACGGGGCCCTGGTAGGCGCACATCGGCTCGGTGATCTCCCACGAGGCGGAGGCGCAGCTCGAGCCGGTCCAGTCGCAGCCGACCGACCAGTCGCGGTAGGCGTAGGCCGGGAAGCTCCGGTTCGGGAGGTCGTAGTCGCCGCCGTAGTACCAGTTCGGTCCGCCCGGCACGAGCCCCGGCGCGGGGCCCCAGGTCGAGGTCTGCGTGTCCTCCGAGTGGTACGGGTACAGCGGTTCGACGACGGAGGTCGGCCGGCCGTTGTAGTCGGCGTTGCCGTGGTCGCCGTCGTCGCCGGTGTACGAGAACCAGCCGTGGTAGATCTGGAACGACGAGTGCTCGCCGCCGTAGGCCGCCATGTTCGTCAGGTAGACCATCTGCAGCGGGTTGAGCCCCAGCAGGTAGTGGACGTACTTCGCCGCCAACGCCTCGACCTCGGCTCGCGCGTGGCTGCCGACGGCGTCGAAGTGCGCCGCGGCGAACAGGTTGGCGCCGTACATCCCGTGGTTGCGGTTGCTCCCCCAGCCCCAGTCCCAGCCGTTGGACGAATCCCCGTACAGCCCGCCGTAGACCCCTTCCTGCTCGAAGGCCCGGTCGACCACCGCCGCGCCAAGCGCGGTGCGGATCGTGGCCTTGACGCCGTCGCTCCCCGCGGCGTTCTCGAGGTAGTGCCAGGCGGCCAGCGCCAGGACGGCCTCGCCGGGCGTGACGCTCCACGGCAGCCGCCCGTTCCAGGTCGCCCACGGGAAACCCTCGACCGTCGTCCGGGCCGAGGTCTGCGTCGCATCGAGGCGGTACACGGCCGACGCGGCCAGGCATTCCAGCTCGCCCTCGTGGTCGCCGCCCGGCGAATGACCGTCGAGCCACGCCCAGCCGCGCAGCGCGGCGTCGCGGTAGCCGTCGGCGGTCGCTTCCTGCCCGGCCGCGCGGAAGGCAAGCGATGCGTGCGCCAGCGCCTGCGTCGCCTGCGCGGAGGCCTCGAAGATCGTGGTGCCGCCGCCCGACCAGCCGTCGCCGGAGGGCGCGGTACAGTCGAAGTAGACGCGGGGGGCGTCCGAACTGCTGGGCGGCGAGGACGACGAGCCGCCCTGGTCCTTGACCGAGGTCATGAAGTGCCCGTCGGGACGCTGCATCCGCACGTAGAAGTCCAGCTCCCATTTCAGCTCGTCGAGGATGTCGGGCACGCCGTTGCCGCCCTCGGGAAGGGCGAGCTGTCCGTCGCTCCAGGCGTCCGGCCGGAGCTCCCAGGCCCACAGCATCTCACCCACCCCGCGGCCCCACAGCGTCTTCTGGTAGTCGCCCGCGTCGTGCCAGCCGCCGTGGAGGTCGAGCGTGCCGTGGTCCGCGGAGCCGGGGCCGGGGCCGGCGGCGGCATCGCCGGCGTGGCACGCGCCATCGACCCAGCGGCCGCCGAGACCGGCGAAGCCGGGCAGAGCGTCGCCGGCGTGCGGCAGCTCCTTGGCGTGGTTGCAGCGCTGGAAGTAGAACGACTTCATCGCCGCCGCCCCGACCACCCGATACACGTCGTCCCGGATCTCGAACTCGTAGGAACGCTCGTCGCCGGACGGCAGGTACAGGTAGTACGCCCCCGGCGTGGTCCACGACGAGAAATCGACCACCGAAACGTCGTCGCCGGAGTCCTCGTCGGCCACCAGCGCACCGCCGGTGAACGTGCCGACGACCGAGGCGTCGCCCACCGCGCGCAGCTCGAGCACGGCGTCGGTCACGTCGAGCACCGCGGCGAGTTTCCGGTCGCCGGGGCGCCAGCCGAAATGGTCGATGCGGATCGTCGCGCCGATCGTTCCCGGGTGCGTCACGTCGGCATCGGCATCCGCATCCGCATCCGCGTCCGCGTCGGCGTCGGCGTCGGCATCCGCGTCGGCGCCGGCATCGGCATCGGCATCGGCATCGGCATCGGACCCGATGTCGCCGTCGGTCGGCGTGTCGGTCGCGCCGTCGTCGGCGGGGCTCGAATCGTCGCCGCAGCCGGCGGCGAGCGTCAGGATCGCGGTCAGGGCGAGCGGCATGGTTCGCATGGTGGCCTCCCGGGTCGCGACGATAGCACGGTCGGCGGCCGACGGGCCCCCTCGACGGCTCGACGCCCTAGAACTGCCCCTTGAGGCCGAGCATCGGGAGGATCGGCAGGCCGGTCGTGTAGGTGCGGAGCGTGTAGTCGTAGTTGTAGCGCAGCGCCTCGACGTTCTCCTGGTAGTAGACGTTCTGCACGTCGAGGTAGACCGACAGCTTGAACACGTCCCAGTCGAACGTCTTGTCGACCCGCAGGTCGAGCTGGTGGAACCAGGGGAGGCGGATCGAGCCGCGTTCGCCGGGCAGGCCGATGTAGGAGTCGCAGTCGGCGTCGAAGATCGAGCCGGCGACGGGCGTCCGGGGAAAGCCCTGGGCGACGCGGAAGCGGAAACCGGCGGTCCAGCCTTTCCCGAAATCGAAGGAGCCGAGGATCGTCACGTTGAGCAGCTGGTCGAAGCCGCTGGAAACCCAGTCCTCGCCAGGCCGGCGCTGCTCGGCGCGCAGCAGCGTCAGGGCGATCCAGCCCCAGAACCAGTCGTCGGGCTCGTAGCGCACCAGCAGCTCGGCGCCGTACGCCCGCGCTTCGCCGATGTTGTCGTAGTACAACGGGACCTGCTCGCCGCTCCGCTCGACCAGCTCGTCCGTGCTGCGAACCACGTCGTGGACGGTCTTGTAGAACAGGTCGAGCTGCAGCTCGATCCGGTCCCACAGCCGCTGCTCGAGGCCCAGGCCGTAGTGCCAGGAGCGTTCGGGGACCAGGTCGGGGTTGCCGGCGTCGGGGTCGGACTGCTGGGGCTCGGGCGGCGCGCTGTACGAGCCGAGGCCGAGCTTGAGGGTCGTGCCGGGGACCGGCGCGTAGCGCACGTTGAGCCGCGGGTCGACCATCGCGTTCGCGCCGTCGTCGTACAGGTCGAGACGCAGGCCCGGGATCAGCCGCAGGCCGTCCAGCGGTCGCAGCTCGGTCTCGACGTAGAACCCGGGCTTCCAGCTCCACTCCGACCCGACAACCTCGATCCGTTCCCGGCCGCAGATCGATTGCCGGCGTCCGGAGGCGTTGGACAGGATGTCCGGCAGCGCCGCGCGCGCACGCTGCCACAACGCCGTCGTGTCCACCCCGAGCGTCAGTCGGAACTCGTCGGCCGCCTGCCAGGTCAGCTCCTCGCGGACCTGCAGCGGCACCAGCTCGAGCTGCACCTCGAACAGCCCGCCCGAGCTGGCCTCGGCGGCGTTGTAGCCGACCCCGAACAGAAGCTGGTTCTCCAGCCCCGCGCCCAGCTCGCGCACCCACTCGACCTGCCCCCGGTGGAAGCCGATCGCCGCGCTCTGCTCGCCGGAGAACGTCGGGTCGCGCTGGCTCTGGTTCTCGAACAGCACCGCGACCGAGTCGTCCGAGCCGTAGACGAAGAACCGCAGCCGGTCGGCCTCGGTCGGCTCCCAGTCGGCGAGCAGCTGGTAGTCCCAGTAGACCGGGGCGTTGATCGCCGAGAAACTCGAGCTCGGCGCGAACAGCGGCAGCACGGCCGGCAGCACCGCATCGATGTAGCTGCGGCGCACGCCGGCGGCGAGCGAGGCGTTCGGCGCCAGCGGGCCCTCGGCGAAGGCCCCGGCGTCGAGCAGGTTCACGTCGAGATACCCGGTCCACGCCTCCCGCGTCGGCACCCGCGGCACGACATCGATGACGCCCGAGGTCACCCCGGCGTAACGCACCGAGTAGTTGCCCGGGTAGAAGTCGATCCGCTCCAGCAGGTCCGAGGCGATCACCGAGCGCAGGGCGCCGAAGTGGTACAGCAGCGGGACCGAGATCCCGTCCATGTAGAACGCGGTGTCCAGCGGCTGCGAGCCGCGGATCACGACCACGCCGGCGCCGCCGATCGGCCGGGCGACCCCGGGCATGTTCTCGATCGCCCGCAGCGCGTCGCCCCCGCTGCCGGGCATCTGGACGATCTCCCGGGTCTCGATCGTGCGCCGCGTCACCTCCCGCGGCGGACGCTGGCTCCGCACCACGGTCTCGAACGCCTGCGCCGCCCGCTCGAGCCGATAGGTCACCTCGGTCCGCTCCCCCGTGACGACCTCCTCCTCCGCCTCGAACGTCGCGAACAGCGGCGCCGACACGCGGACCTGGTACCTCCCCGGCGGCAGGTCGGTGACGAAGAAAGCCCCCTCGGCGTCGGTCAGCGCGACCAGCGGCTCGGCCAGCGCGCCGCCCGCCACGGACACCGCGGCGGCCTCCACCGGCACGTCGTCGCCCGTCAGCACCGCGCCGGCGAAGGTGATCTGCGGCTCGGGGTACGCACCGGCGTCGGGCGCCGGCGGGTCGGACGGCGCGGCGAGGTCGCCGGGCGCCGTGTCGTCGGGCGGCGGCGTCGTGCCGGTCGACGGGTCGTGCGGTCCGGCGTCGTCGGGGGGCGGCGTCGGCCGGCGGAACACGTAGCGGTAGCGGAAGGTGGCCGCGATCGCCAGGCCGTCGCGCGTCGCGGGCGCGAAGGTCGATGCCAGGACGGCCGCCACGGCCGCCTCGTCGAAGCCGTACCCCTGCGGCTCGAGCACCTCGACCGCGAGCACCGCGCCGGTCTCGTCGAGCGTCACGCGGCAGGGCACCTCGACGGTCTCCCGGTCGGCCGGAGCATCCGCGGGCCAGGCCGCTTCGGGCGCCGACAGCGGCTGCGGCGGAGTGAGCGTCTGGGCGGAGGCGGGGGAGGCAAGCAGGCCGGTCAACGCCCAGAAGCCGACGAGTCGGACCAGGAGCCGCCGCGGAGCAGGAAGACGGTCGGAAGCGGAGTGCATCATCCTTCGCAGGTGCTCCTGTACCACGCGGAGTGCGGCGGCGACCACCAGTTGCGACGTGTTTCGGGCCGGGAACAGTCGATCACGATCACGAGCGCGAGCGCGGCGACGACGTGGGAGAGGGTGGACGGGAAGCGGGGAGGTTGCTAGGAAGGGGTTTCTGGGGGAGTCGGGGCCGGCGCCGCCGGCCGTCACGCCCCGTGGAGGGTGGCCGATGAGGCTGGGGATCGATTTCGGGACGACGCGGATCGTCGTCGCGGCGGTGGACCGCGGCAACTACCCCGTGGTGACCTTCGACGGACCGGACGGCGAGGCGCGGGACTGGTTCCCTCCGCTGATCGCGGTCGCCGACGGGCAGCGACGGTACGGGTGGGCGGCCTGGGAGGCGGGTTCGCGCGCCGGAACCACCGTGGTCCGCTCGATCAAGCGGGTCCTGGCCGACGCGGGGCCCGAGACGCAGGTCGTGATCGCGGACCAGTTGCTGCCGATGTCGCGGCTGCTGGCGGAGATGATGTCCGAGCTGCACCGCGCGCTCCGCGAAGGATCCTCGCTCGACGTCCGGGCGGAGGAGCCGCTGGCCGCCGTGCTCGGCGTGCCGGCCAACGCCCACGGCAACCAGCGCTTCCTGACGGCCGAGGCGTTCCGGGCGGCGGGGTTCGAGGTGCTGGGGCTGCTCAACGAGCCGGCGGCGGCGGCGGCGGAGTTCGTGCACGCCGGCGGACGCTCGCCGACGCGCGGCCGCGTGCTCGTCTACGACCTCGGCGGCGGGACGTTCGACGCCTCGCTCGTCGACGTCGGCGAGGCCGGCGCCGAGGTCGTCGCCTCGACCGGAATCCCGACGCTCGGCGGCGACGACTTCGACCAGTGCCTCGCCGAGCTGGCGCTGGAGGCCGCGGGATTGGACGAGGCGTTGAAGGAGGGGCTGGAGCAGGCCGAGACGTTCCGGCTGTTCGAGGAGTGCCGGGGGCGCAAGGAGGCGATCCACCCCAACACCCGCTCGATCGTGGTCGACCTCGGCACGGCCCGCGAAGGCTGGAGCGAGGTGAAGGTGCCGGCGGCGACGTTCTTCGAACGCTGCCGCCCGGCGCTGGACGAGACGATGCACGCCGTGCACGACGTGCTGGCCGAGCGGCCGGGCGAGGACGTCGACGTGGTCTACGTCACCGGCGGCGGCAGCGAGCTGCCGCTGGTCGGACGGACGCTGCGCGAGGTGTTCGGCCGGCGGCTGCGACGGTCGCCCTACAGCCGCAACGCCGTCGCGATCGGCCTGGCGGTCCGGGCCGACGCCCAGGCGGGCTACGTGCTCCGCGAGCGGTTCCACCGCAGCTTCGGCGTGTGGCGCGAGGCGGACGGCGGCCGCAGCGTGTGGATGGACGAGCTGTTCGCGCCGGACACCGTGCTGCCCGGACCCGACGAGCCCCCGCTGGTGCGGGGCCGTACCTACCGGCCGGTCCACAACGTCGGGCACTTCCGCTTCCTCGAGTGCAGCCGGTGCGGCCCGGACGGCCAGCCGACCGGGGACGTCACGCTGTGGGACGAGATCCGCTTCCCGTTCGACCCCGCGCTGCAGGACTACCCGGACCTGGCGGCCGTCGACGTCCTGCACAGCGACGCCGCGAGCTGGCACGAGATCGAAGAGCGCTACGCCGTCGATGCCTCGGGCGCCGTGACCGTCGAGATCCGAAACGTGACCGCGGGCTACGGCCGCAGCTACCGGCTCGCCCGCTGGGCCGCCGCCCAGCCGCAGCTCGTCCCGGGCAAGCGGCGCAAGCCCGCCGCCCGCGCCCCGCGCGCCCGCAAGAGCTGAGCCGTCCCCGATGCCGCGCACGGTCGACGTGCTGGTGGTCGGCGCCGGGTTCAGCGGCGCCGTCCTCGCCGAGCGCCTCGCGGAAGCGCACGGCCTGCACTGCCTGGTGCTCGACCGGCGCGACCACCCCGGCGGCCTGGCCCACGACACGCTCGACGCGAACGGCGTCCGCGTCCACGCGCACGGCCCCCACTGGTTCCGCACCGCCGACCCAGCCGTGCAGGCGTACCTCGAGCGCTTCGCGACGTGGCGCCCCGTCGGCTACCGGATCCTGGCACGGCACGACGGCCGCGACTGGCCGTTCCCCCCGAACCTGGCGACGTTCGAGCAGCTCGTCGGGCGGCCGGCGACGGCGGACGAGTTCGAGCGGTGGCTCGAGGCGCAGCGCGTGCCGTGCGCGGCGCCGCGGAACGCCGAGGAGTGGGCGCTGGCGCACGTTGGCCGCGAGCTCTTCCGGCGGTTCTACCGCGGCTACACGAGGAAGCAGTGGGGCCGCGAGCCGCGCGAGCTGGACCCCACGGTGCCGGCCCGCGTCCCGCTGCGGCTCGACCGCGACGAGCGGGCGTTCGTCGAGCCGTTCCAGGCGCTGCCGGAGGAAGGGTTCGCCCGGCTGTTCGCGGGAATGCTCGACCACCCGCGAATCGAGCTGCGCCTGCAGACGGAGTGGCGCGCGATCCGCCGCCAGGTCCGCGCGCGCCGGCTGGTCTGGACCGGACCGCTCGACGAGTACTTCGAGTTCCGCCACGGGCCGCTGCCGTACCGCTCGCTGCGCTTCGAGCGGGAGACGGTCTTCCGGGAGTGGTTCCAGGGGGCGCCGCAGGTGAACTACCCGGACGACGAGCCGTGGACGCGGATCGCGGAGCCGAAACACGTCACCGGCCCGCAGCCCGCGGGCGTGACGACGATCGTGCGCGAGTACCCGCAGGCGCGCGGCCCCGGCGACGAGCCGTACTACCCGCTGCCGACGGCCGAGGCGCGGGCGTTGGCCGCGCGCTACGCCGCGGACGCGACGGCGGCGCACGACGTGACCTTCGTCGGGCG
>JAFGHH010000525.1 GCA_016930215.1 Deltaproteobacteria bacterium | reverse complement strand
GTGCGTCTCGAGCGGTTCCTCGACGGGGCCCCGCACGGCGTTGCGGCCGAGCTGGGCGAAGGGGCCGCGCGCGCGCCGACGAACGTCGTCTGGAACGGGTCGTCGTTCGTGCTCGCCTGGAACGAGCCGAGCGAGCTGGTCGGCGAGGTGTTCGTCGGGATGGTCGATGCCGCCGGTGCCGTCTCCTGGGGCGCCTCGCGTGTCACCTCGACGCTGCGCACGGGGGCTTGGCGCATGCCGGGCCGGACGGCGGTCGAGTCGAAGGACCCGCGCCTGCTCGCGCTCAACGACGCGCTGGTCGTCTCGTGGCGGACCCACACCCGGCCGGAGGCCTACCCGTTGTACTTCGCCGCCGTGCGCGGGCTCGCGGTCTCGGCGCCGGTGACGGTCTCGGCCGAGAACGCCTTCGTGTTCGACCACCGGCTCGCCGCCTGGGGCGGTCGGCCGGCGCTGGCGTACTTCGGACGGTTCGAGGAGGGGCGGCGCGAGGTGCGCGTGTCGCGACTGGCGCTGGACCCGCCCGCCGTGGTCCGCGACGTGCTCGTCGCGGCGGTCGAGCCGGCGCCCGACCTGTTCGAGCTGGCCGCCGTGCCGCTCGGCGGGGAGCTCGGCGTCCTGTGGCGGGGCAAGACCGAGTGGAATTCGACGTCCAACGTGTTCTTCGCGCGGTTGGGCGGGCAGGCGGTCGAGCCGGAGGCCGGCGCGGCCGTGCTGCTTCCGGGGTTGCTGGCGGCGAAGGCCGAGGTCAACGTGCCGCGCCGGACCTTCGCCGTCGCTCCGGCCGACGGCGGCTTCGTCGCGGCCTGGGCCTACCGGGATCCGTCGGCCGACGGCGGTGCCGCCGGCCTGCGCCTCGCCCGGTTCCGTGCGGACGGTACCGCGGCCGGCGCCGCGCTGGACTTCGACACCGACGACCGGCCGGTGCGCGACCCGGTGCTGCTCCGCTCCGGGTCGGGCGGCGAGCACTGGTTCGCCTTCGTGCGGGGCGAGCCCCCCGCCGAGCCCGGCCGCGTGTGGCTCGGCACCGTCCGCTGCGACTGACGGCCCTGCCGGCGCGGCGCCCGCCATCGCGGTGGCGCGGGCGTGGTGGCCGCGGGCGTGCTCAGCCGGGTCGGGTCACGGCCTCCGCACGCTCGAGGTGCACCGTCTGCGTCGGGAAGGCGAACGACGTCCCGGCCCGTTCGACCACCTCCAGGAAGCCCAGCAGCACCTCCTGCCGGATCGCCTGGAACTCGCCCCAGTCCGTCGTCTGGAACCAGGCCATCACCAGGATGTCGAGCGACGAGGCGCCGATCGCCTCGAAGCGCACCACCACGGTGTCGGACCAGATCTTCGGGTGGTCGCGCAGCACCTTCTCCACCCCCTCGAGCACCCGGCGCATCTGCTCCGCGGTGGTGTCGAACACCAGCCCGAGCGTGCAGCTCAGGCGGATCCGGTCGCGGGCGGCGAAGGTCTCGCTGCGCATCTCGGCCAGCCGGCCGTTGGGGAAGGTGACGAGGGTCCGGTCGAGGGTCCGGATGCGGGTGGAGCGCAGGCCGACGGACTCGACGGTGCCGATCACGTCCTCGACCCTGACGAAGTCGCCGGGCCGGAACGGCTGGTCGACGCCGATGGCGACCGAGCCGAAGAAGTTCTCCATCGTCTTCTGGGCGGCGAGGGCCACGATCAGGCCGCCGATGCCGAGGCCGGCCAGCAAGCTGGCCACCGGGAAGCCGAACAGCGACAGGGTGGCGACGGCGGCGAGGAGCCAGACGGCAACCTTGCCCGAGCGCACGAGCAGGGGGATCATGGCCGCCGCGCCGGGACGGTTCTCGGCCCAGGGCGAGCGGGCGACGGCGCCGCCAATCACGTGGATCGTCCGCACCAGGCCCCAGAAGAAGACCACGAACAGGCCGGCGCGGAGGACCTCGTGCACGAACGCCTCGCCGGCTTGGGGCAGCATCAGCCAGGGCAGGGCGAGGTAGATCAGCGCGACGCCCCAGGCCACGGTCAGCGGACCGCGGAGCTGCACCACGAAGATGTCGTCCCATTGGACCCGCGTCCGCTGGGTCCCGCGGCGCAGGACCCACGAGGTCAGCCAGCCCAGCACCCATCCGAGGCCGAGCGCCAACAGGGCGAGGAGGGGCAGGGCGATCCACTGCCACCACAGCAGTCCCTTGGGGCCCGGGCGCAGCAGGCTTTCCGGCAGCAGCTCGCGCAGCCAGCGATCCGGAAGCTCGTCGTACCACGTGTCGATGCTGCGCACCGTGCTCCGCGTGAACGTCCAGCGCGACCCCTCGTCGTCCTGGCGCCGGGCCATCCGCACGGCCTCGCGGCTGCCGTCGTCCCGCACCACCTCGGCCACGCGGTCGACCCACGCCGGCAGGCCGTCGTCGGCCAGGCCTCCCGGCAACGGCGACAGCAGCTCGGGTTCGACGACGAGCGCGTGGTCGAGGACGCCGCGGAGCTTCTCGGCGAGCAGCGGCCCGTTCGCGCCGGCGGGCAGGTCGAGGTACTTCATCGCCTCGTTGAAGTGCCCTTGGGCGGTCAGCGCCAGGAAGTCCCCGAGCGCGGCGCGCGGGGAGTCCGGGGCCACGGCCGTCGGCTCGGGGGCGGAGGTCGCGGCGGCGTCCGCTTCGGTCGCTTCGGTCGCGGGCTGCGCCGCCGCGGTCGCCGGGAGCAGCCACAGCAGCAGCCGGCAGGCCCGGAAGAGGTGTCGGAACGGCGAATCGGCAAGGTGGGATCGCATGGTGGTGACCTTATCGGTGGTCGAGCGGCGTGCCAACCCGAATCGGACTCCGGAGGCCTAGTACGGGGACGGGCCGGTGGGGACGAACGGGCCGTGGAGCTCGCCCACGGCGCCGGGGGCGACCCAGCCGCGCCGACCGCCCTCGTCCTGGACCTCGGTCCATTCCGCGGTCCGCGACAGCACGCGCACCATGTCGCCCTCGGGCAGCCGGAACGTCTCGGGCGAGCCGCTCGTCGGGCCCTCGTGGAGGGCCGCGCCGGTCGGGGGCAGCACGATCGCTTCCCCGGCTGCGGGCTCCAGGCGGAGCTTGGCCCACAGCAGCACCGCGGCCGCGAGCAGCAGCGCGGCGGCCACGGGGGCGGCGATGCCCAGGCCGAGCCGCAGCGCCTCGCCGCGGGCGAAGCGGCGGAACCACAGCAGGCCGAAGGTCAGGAACGAGGCCAGCAGGGTGGCCAGGGCGATGCTGCGCTCCTGCATCCGCGCGGCCGCGGCGTGGAGGAAGCTGCGCCGCGGGAACAGCCCGGCGGTCCCCTCGCCGCGCCGCCGCGACTTGCCGACCTCGGTGCGCAGGTCGTCGAGGAACCGGCGCGCGTCGTCGTCGCCGGGCTCCAGCCGCAGCAGCCGCTCCAGGGAGTAGATCGCGCGGCCCGGGCGCCCGAGGCGGCGCTGCGCCACGGCCAGGTTGTACAGCAGGTTCGGGCTCTCGAAGCCGAGCCCCAGCAGGTGCTCGTAGGCCGTCGCGGCCTCCTCGTGGCGGCCCTCCGCCAGCGCCGCGTTCGCGGCCCGGAACGTCTCGCCGACCGCCTCCTGTGCTCCGGCCGGCGCGGCCGCCGACAGCAGCACGAGCGTCGACAGCAGGACGGCGACGGCCGCACGGGGCCCGGGTCCGAAACGGCCGGCAGACCGAATGGCGCCGCCCGTGGAGGTAGCGGCGCGGCGCTGGGCCGCGCGAAGCGCGGGCCGAGCCCGCCGGCCCCGCCGGCGAGGCGGCATC
>JAFGHH010000524.1 GCA_016930215.1 Deltaproteobacteria bacterium | reverse complement strand
CTGCGTCTCGGCGCGAGCCTCCCCGCAGCGGCTTCGCCCCTCCGTGCGCTCTGCTTCCCGGGTGAAGATCGTCGGGCGTCGTCGAATCGTCCGCGTCTGTGAGACCTGCACGGGTGGGACCGGTGGTTGCGGTCCCCTCGGCTACCTCCCCCGTGCTCTATCAGGTCCCCTCCCGGACTCGCGTCGCCGCGTCGTCCAATCGTCCGTGCCCCATCCGTCCGGCCCTGCTCCCACCGACTCCACCATACCCCGGCCCAGAAACCAACCCACGGAACTCGCCGTGCGGCTCTGCCGAGCGCGGACGTTCGGGACGCCCGACGATCTTCCTCCAGGAAGCCCGTTCAGGCGGACGGCGCCGTGGCCGCCCTGCGCACCTCCTCGCGATCGTCGAAGTGCCGCTTTTCGCGGCCGACGATCTGGTAGTCCTCGTGCCCCTTGCCCGCGACCAGGATCAGGTCTCCCGGCCGGGCCTGTCCGACGGCGGCGGCGATCGCCGCCCGCCGATCCGGCTCGCGCGCGTAGGCGCGGCCGGCGTCTCCCAGTTCCGTCAGCTCGACCCGCGGGAGCCCCGCCGCGCGCAGCCCCGGCTCGAGCTGGTCGAGGATCGCCGCCGGGTCCTCGGTGCGCGGGTTGTCGCTGGTCGCGATCACGCGGTCGCCGGCCGCCGCGGCGCGCCCCATCAACGGGCGCTTGGCCCGGTCGCGGTCGCCGCCGCAGCCGAACACGACCCACAGGCGCCCGCGGCACAGCGGGCGCAGGGTGGCGACCGCGTGGTCGAGGGCGTCGGGGGTGTGCGAGTAATCGACGAACGCGTGGATCCCGTCGCGCACCGCGACCCGCTCGAGGCGCCCCGGGACGTTCGGCACCGCCGCGGCGCCGTGCACTGCCGGCTCCACGGGGACGCCGGCGGCGTGGGCCAGGCCGACCGCGGTGAGCAGGTTGGCCAGGTTGTGCTCGCCGATCGTCCGGACCTCGGCCTCGACCCGCCTGCCGAAGCAGCGCAGGGTCGCGCGGGTGGCGTCCGCCGCGTAGTCGGCGCGCTCGACGGCCAGCTCCGCCGCCGCCCCCGGTCGCGTGGAGAACCGCGCCACCCGCGCCCCGGCCGCCCGCGCGGTTTCCGCGAACCGCTCGCCGTGGGGGTCGTCGAGGGCGACGACGGCGAGCGCGTCCGGGGCGAGGTGTTCGCGGAACAGGCGCAGCTTGGCCGCCGCGTAGTCCTCGAAGGTCGGGTGGAAGTCGAGGTGGTCCTGGGTCAGGTTGGTGAACGCGGCGCCCTGGAACCGCAGGCCGGCGATGCGGCCGAGCGCCAGGGCGTGGGAGGAGACCTCCATCGCGAGGTGGGTGACGCCGGCGGCGACCATCCGGGCGGCGACCGCGTTGAGCGCCGGGGCGTCGGGGGTGGTGTGCGTGGCCGGCTCGGTGCGCCCGGCGTAGCGGGCCGCGATCGTCCCGAGCACGCCCGGGCGGTGGCCGGCGGCGGCGAGCGCGCCCTCGAGCAGGAAGGTGGTGGTGGTCTTGCCGTTGGTGCCGGTCACGCCGAGCAGGAGCATGCGGTCCAGCGGGCGGCCGTGGAACGCGGCGGCGATGTTCGCCGCGGCCTCGCGCGCGTCGGCGACGCGGACCCAGACGACGCGGCCGAGGAGCGCGGGGTCGGGCTCGGTCGCCGCGACCACCGCGACGGCCCCGCGGGCCGCGGCGTCGGCGGCGAAGGTCGCGCCGTCGGCCTGCGTGCCGGGGAGCGCGAGGAAGCAGGCTCCCGGTCCCGCGGCGCGGCTGTCGAGCACGACGGAGGCGACGGGGGTCTGCGCGTCGCCGTGCACGGCCAGCACCTGGGTTCCGACGAGGAGCTGGTGCAGGAGGATCACGGGACGCCTCCCTGCGGCAGCTCGAACTCCACCGTCACGCTCGAGCCGGGCTCGACGCCGGCGCCGGACCGCGGCGACTGGGTGGCCCCGAGCCCCGCGCCGTGGACGACCAGCTCGAGGCCGGCGGAGCGGGCGATCGCCAGGGCGGAGCGGATCGTCTCTCCGCCGAAGTCCGGAACCTCGACCTGCCCGGGCGCGGGGAGCGCCAGCGGCACGCCGGTCACCGTCAGGCTGCCGCCCGCGGGCGCCTCGGGTCCGGCCGCGGCGGCGGCGCCCCGCGGTCGCGTGGGGGCCACGCCGAGGTAGCGCAGGCTGCGTTCCGCCACGCGGCGGAACACGGGGGCCGCGACGATGCCGCCGTAGTGGTTGACCATCGGCTCGTCGACCGCGACGCTGATCACCAGCCGCGGGTCCTCGGCCGGGACGAAGCCGACGAACGACGCGGTCCATTTCCCCTCGGCGTAGCCGCCGCTCGTCAGGTCGGCTTTCTGCGCGGTGCCGGTCTTGCCGGCGACGTCGAAGCCGGCCACGGCGCCCTCGGTCCCGGTGCCGCCCTCCTCGGTCACGGAGATCAGCATGCTGGCCAGCAGCCGCGCGGTGCGGTCGGAGATCACGCGCCGGCGGACCGTCGGCGGGTACTCGGCCACCAGGCGTCCGTCGGCGCCGACGACGCGGCGGACCAGGATCGGGCGCATCAGCGTGCCGCCGTTGGCCAAGGCGGAGAGCGCGGTGGCGAGCTGGAGGTTGGAGACGCTGATCCCCTGGCCGAAGGAGATGGCCGCCAGGTCGACCTCGTACCACTTGCTGTGGTGCCGCAACAGGCCGCCGGTCTCGCCGGGGACCGGCACGCCGGTCCGCTCGCCGAAGCCGAAGCGGCGGAGCGCCTCGTAGAGGCGCTGGCGGCCGAGGATCCCGGCCAGCTTGGCCAGGCAGACGTTGCTGGAGCGCTGCAGGCACTGGGTCAGGCTGAGCCAGCCGTTGCGGTGCGCGTCGCGGATCCGGTAGTCGCCGATCAGGTAGACCCCGTCCTCGCAGTAGACCTGCTCCTCGGGGCCGACGAGGCCGGAGTCGAGGAGGGCGGCGACGGTGAACATCTTGAGCGTCGAGCCGGGCTCGTAGCGGTCGGTCAGCGCGCGGTTGCGGCGCACGTCGGCGCCGACGTCGACGTAGCGGTTGGGGTCGAAGGTCGGGGCGTTGGCCAGCGCCAGCACCTCGCCGGTCTGCGGGTTCATCACGACCACCGACGCCGCCCGCCCCTCGAACGTCGCCAGCGCCGCCTCCAGCTCCTGCTCGGCGATGTACTGGATCGTGCGGTCGATCGCGAGCTCGACGCGCTGTCCCTGCGGCACCTCGACCTGGCCCAGCCCGTCGCTGAACACCAGCCGGCCGCGGGCGTCGCGCCCGCCGCGCAGCTTCCGCGGCTCGCTGCGCAGCACCGCGTCGTACTCGTGCTCCAGGCCGTCGAGCCCGCGGGAGTCGTAGCCGACGAAGCCGATCAGGTGGCCGGCCAGCCGGCGGCCCGGGTAGAACCGTTGCGGCTCGCGCGTGGTCTGGATCCCTTCCAGCTCCAGGTCGCGCACCGCCTGCGCCTGCGCGGGGGTCACCAGCCGCTGGAGCCAGACGAACCGGCCGGGGCGGCGCAGTCTGAGCGCCAGCTCGCGCGCGTCGAGGCCCAGGACGGGGGCGAGGAGCGCCGCGACGGCCTCCGGTTCCTTCACCTTCGCGGGATTCGCGAAGACCGAGTCGACCTCGACCGTCAGCGCGAGCGGCATGCCGTTGCGGTCGACGATCGGTCCGCGCCAGATCGGCGGGGAGAACTCGCGCCAGTGCTGCTCGTCCGCGTGCTCCTGCAGGATCGGCGCGTAGCGGATCTGCAGTTCGGCGGCCTGCACGACCAGCCAGCCGAGACCGATGCCGAGGAACGCCGCGACCACGAGCATCCGCTGGCGCGTGCGGCGCCGCCACAACGCGTCGGACAGCGTCGCCGGCTCGGCCGCACGGCCGAACCAGCGCCGCAGCCGGCCCGGCAGGCCGCCGCCGCCCGTCGGCGGCACCGCGGAGTCCCGCGCGCGGCTCACGGCGACGCCTCCTCGCCGGGCGGCGGGGGCGCCTCCCCGGTCGCGGCGACCGGCTCGGCCGCCGGCTCGGGCGGCAACGCCTCCGACGCCGGTTGCACGACCACCGTCGTCGCCGCGGGCGCACCCGGGCCGGGCGTTCGACCGGTCTCCTGCCCGACCGCCAGCAGCTGCTCGTCGCGCGGCACGTCGAGACCGAGCACGTCGCGGGAGATCTGCGCCAGGTCGCCCGGAGCCTCCATCGCCGCCAGCTCGAGCTCCAGGTCGCGTCGTTCGTTCTCCATCCGCGCGCGCGCCGAGCGTTCGTGTCCCAGCGCGTAGCCCAGCTCGACGACGCGGTGGCGGATGTAGATGTGGCTGGCGAACGCGGCGACCGCCGCCGCGAGCGCCAGCAGCCAGTAGGCGAAGAAGCGCGGCGCCGAGCAGGCGGGTCGGTCGCGGACCGGAGCGGTCGCGAGCGGCGCGGAGGCGCGGTGGGAGAGGTTCCGCACTACGCCGCCTCCTCCCGTCGCTCGACCGCGCGCAGCTTGACCGAGCGGGCCCGGGGATTGGCCCGCAGCTCGGACCGTCCGGGACGCTCGGGATGCTTGGTGAGCAGCCGCATGGGGACCGGCGAGGTGTCGCGAGCCAGCTCGCGGAAGGCCTGCTTGACCAGCCGGTCCTCGCCGGAGTGGAACGACAGCAGCACGGCGCGGCCGCCCGGGCGCAGCAGCCGCGGGAAGGCCGCCAGCAGCTCCCGCAGCGCCTCCTCCTCGCGGTTGACCAGCATCCGCAGCGCCTGGAAGGTGCGGGTCGCGGCATCGATCCGCCCGGCCCGGCCGCGGCCCAGCGCCGCGTGCACCGCCTCGCGCAGGTCGACCGTCGTGCGCAACCGCCCGTCGCGCCGCCGCCGGAGCAGCACCCGCGCCACCCGCAGGCCGTAGCGTTCGCCCCCGAGCCGTCCGAGCGCCTCGGCGAGGCGCTCCTCGCCGAGCGTGTCGAGCAGGTCGCCGGCGGTGCCGGGCCGCGTCGGGTCCATGCGCATGTCGAGCGGTCCGTTGAGCTGGAGCGAGAAGCCGCGGTCGGCGTCGGCGAGTTGGGCGGAGGAGAGCCCGAGGTCGGCGAGCAGGCCGTCGACCGCCGTCAGCCCCTCGGCCGCGAGCAGCGCCGGCAGCTCCGCGAAGTCGCCGTGCACCAGCCGGCAGCGGTCGCCGAACCGCACGAGGCGCGCGCGGGCCGCCTCGAGCGCCGCCGGGTCGCGGTCGAGCCCGAAGAGCCGGCCGTCCGGCGCCGACTGGACCAGGATCGCCTCCGCATGGCCGCCGAGCCCGGTCGTCGCGTCGAGGTAGACCCGCGGCTCGCCCGCGGCGCTCCGGCCGGGACGCGGATCGAGGTGCACCAGCACCCGATCGAGCATCACCGGGATGTGTTCGGCCGAGATCGCCACGCCCCCGCCCTCAATCCGCCGCCGGGCCCGCAGCGCCGCTACAGGCCCTTGTCCGCCAGCGCCTTCGCCACCGCCGCCGGGTCGTCGAGCACCCGACGCTGCACTTCGCCGAAACGCACCGGGTCCCAGACCTCGAGATGGTCTCCCACCCCGACCCAGATCACTTCCTTGCCGACCCCGGCCCATTCGCGCAACGCGGGCGGCAACAGCACCCGGCCGTGCCCGTCCAGCGTCAACGCGAAGGCGCCGCCGAGATACCAGCGCCGCGCCGCGCGCGCCGTCGCGTCGTGCTCCGCCGCCGACCCCCCGAGCCGTTCGCCGAACTCGCGCCACCGCGCCGCCGGGTACGCGACGAGGCACGGGTCGAGCGACATCGCGAGGGCGAAGCCGCGGTCCGCCGCATCGGTCAGCTCCGCCCGGAAGTTTGACGGGACGCTCGTACGGCCCTTATGGTCGACACTCGTGCGTACCTGGCCGTGGAACATGATGCCGCGATCCCATCAGGCCCACAAAGATCCACCGTGGGCCACGGTGTGGACAGAAGGTACGCTCGCGATGGGATTCGGGTCAAGTTCTTTTTGTTGATTCAGGGAGATACTACACGTGGGTAATGGTGGGAATCCGGTGGACAACGACCCCGGAACAGACGATCAGGTCGCCGATTCCGTGCCCGCCGATCGGTGTCCGCGGTGCGGTGCCGATCTGGCCGCCGCCGAGGCCTGTGCGCGGTGCGGACTGGCCCGCGAGTTCCACGCGCGGTTCGCGGAATCGACCGCCCTGCCTCCCGAGTTGGCTCGGGAGTGGGACCACGTCCTGGCCGGGTGGGACGAGGCGGCGCGTCATGCGGTGTTTCTCGAGCGGTGCGCGCAGGCCGAGGCGCTCGACCTGGCCGCCGCGCGCTACCGTCCGTTGGCCGCCGACCCGCAGCGCGGAGAGCGAGCCCGAGCGGCGCTGGATCGGATCGTGGCGCTGGCCGAGCGGGAGCTGCAGCGGTGCGCGATGCCGCGCGACACCGTCCAGCGCAACAAGCGGATCATGTTCGTGGTCGCGCTGGCGATCACGATCGGCTTCCTCGCGCTGGTCGCCTGGGCCGTCCTGGTGCGGTGAGGGGGAGTCGAGGGAGTCGAGGGAGTCGAGGAGGCCCGCCGGTCAGACGGCGGGCGGAACGACGACGTGCAGGACGCCGAGGGTCCAGACCAGGGCCGCGGCGACCGCCGCGGCGGCGAGCCACCAGCGCCAGCGGCGGGCCACGAGCGCCAGGCCGACCGCGGCGCCGACCCCCAGCAGCGCGGTGCGCCCGACCCAGGCCGGCGGCTGCAGCGACAGCACGTGGTCCGTCGCGAAGTAGGCCGTCAGCAGCGACAGCCGCGGTCCGCCCGCCACGTCGCGGTGGAACGCGAACAGCAGTCCCGCGCCCGCGACGAGCAGCACCGCGTCCACGACCGACCACTCGCCCTCCAGTTTGCGGCCCAGGTACAGCCCGACCAGCACCGCCAGCGGCAGGAGCGCGCCGAACGGGTCGTGGTGGAACCGGTCGCCGAGCAGCGCGGTGGTGCCCCACGCCGCCACGCCCCAGGCCAGCACGCCGAACTCGAAGTCGCGACCGCGCCGCTCCGCCTCGTCGTCGGCCGGAGCCGCCGCGCCGGTCGGCGTCGTGCCGTCCTCGCCCGCCGTTCCGTCCGCCGCCGACTCCGTTCCGCCCGGGCGGCGTCGGCGCAGCGCGAGCCCGAGCAGGGCGGCGGGGGCCAGCGCGCTCCACGGGAAGGCGCCCCAGGCCAGCGCCTCGAGGCCGGCGTCGAAGCCCATCCGATCGTCCGGCTTCTTGCGGTCGATCTTCTCGTCGCTCGCCGGGCTCTCTTCTGCGATGTCGGGTCGCAGGAACCCGCGCCAGGCGTCCGGCCCGTGGATCGCCAGCGCCGGCGCGCACAGCGGCGCGGCGACGGCGAGCGTCGCCAGCAGGCCGGAGACCGGTCGCAAGCGGCTCCACGCCGTCGCGCGACCGCTCCAGACGACGAAGACCGCGGCGGCGACGAGCGGTGGCATGGCGGCGGGCAGCCCGCCGAGCCCGAAGGCCAGGCCGACGAGCCCCCAGCCGGCCCACGCGAGGTGCCGTGGGGCCTTGGCATCGACCGCGGCCGCCAGCAGCGCCAGCGCGGCCAGGCCGCCGGCCGCCAGCGCCAACGCCTCGGGCAGGGCGGTGCGGTAGAGCACCATCAGCAGCGGCGTGGTCGCCACCACCCCCGCGGCCAGCGCCGCGGGGCGGGCCCCGCGGGCGCGCCGGACCAGCACGAACACGCCCCAGATCAGCAGGACGCCCGCCAGCGCGGCGGGCAAGCGCGCGGCCAACGACGTCGGTCCGAGCAGCTTCGTCGCCAGGGCGCCGGGCCAGTAGGCGGCCGCGGGACGCTCGAGGTAGAACTCGTCGTCGGCCACGGGGCCGAAGGCGTTCCCCGGGCCGTCCTCGGCCATCCGCTCCATCACCCCCGCGTGCAGGCGCTCCCACGGCTCGAGCAGCGGGAGCCGGTCGAGCTGCGGGAGGAGCAGCAGGGCCGCCGCCAGCGCGACCCAGTGCGCCGGCTCCAGGCGACCGAGCCACGACCGCAGGCGGTTGAGCATCACAGGCCGCTCAGGATCTTGTATCCGTCGGGCACGCGGGCGAGCACCAGCCGGTTGTCGCCCACCTCGCTGAACCACAGCGACTCGCCGGCCGTCTGGCCGGCGACCTGGAAGCGGCCATAGTACGAGTAGTAGACCTCGACGCGGTCGGGGAAGTAGACGACGCGCCGGTAGCGGATGTCGTAGCGCACCGCCTCGACGCGCTGGAACCGCGAGCGCAATCGCTGTTCCAGCCCCGCGCGGTCGTAGTCGTCGTGACCGGAGGGCGAGCCGCCGTCCTCGTAGTAGTCGTCGGTGGTCATCGCCAGCAGGCGCGCCACGTCGCGTGCCTCGAGCGCGATGCGGTACTGTTCGCAGTAATCGATCACCTTCTGGTTGTCTTCGGTGTCCTCGACGTCGGTGTTGGGGATCAGTTTCTCCCCGCACCCGGCCAGGGACAACGAGCAGGCGACCAGCGCACCGAGACGATTCATCCGACCTCCCAGCGGCCCGCGGCCGGTCCGCTTATACCACGAACCATGCGGCAGGGCATTTTCTTCCCGCCGCCGGCGCCGCGGCGCCTAGCGGATCCCGTACTCCTTCATCTTGTACAGCAGCGTGCGATGACTGATTTCCAGCAGTTTCGCCGCCGCGGTCCGGTTGCCGCCCGTCTCCTCCAGCGCCCGGCGGATCAGCGTCTCTTCCACGAAGCGTCCGGTCTTCTTCAGCGAGACCTCCCCGGAGGCGAGGAAGGCCTTGATCGGGTCGCGGGCGGCCACGATGCGTCCCGGGAGGTCGGCGGCGCCGATGCGGTCGCTCTCCGCCAGCACGACGGCCCGCTCGACCGCGTTCTCCAGCTCGCGCACGTTGCCCGGCCAGGAGTACTCGAGCAGCGCGCGCCGCGCGTCGGCGGCCAGCTCGAGCCGCTCCTTTCCCAGCCGGGCGCACTCGCGGTCCAGGAAGTGCTCGGCGAGGATCAGCACGTCCTCGCGCCGCGCGCGCAGCGGCGGCAGCTCGATCGTGAGCACGTTGAGCCGGTAGTACAGGTCCTCGCGGAAGCGCCCGGCCCGGACCTCCTCGGCGAGGTCGCGTGCGGTGGCGGCCACGACGCGCAGGTCGACCGTGCGGTCGGCCGTATCGCCCAGCGCGCGGAACGTCTCCTCCTGCAGCACGCGCAGCAGCTTGACCTGGAGCATTCCCGGGAGCTCGCCGATCTCGTCGAGGAACAGCGTGCCGCCGTCGGCCTCCTCGACCAGCCCGCGCCGGTCCTGCGCGGCGCCGGTGAACGCCCCGCGCCGGCAGCCGAACAGCTCGCTTTCGAGGAGCGTCTCCGGGATCGCACCGCAGTTGAGCGCCACGAACGGTTTCGGCGCGCGGCCCGAGCGGGCGTGCAGGGCGCGGGCGACCAGCTCCTTGCCCGTCCCGCTCTCGCCCGTCAGGAGCACCGTGGTCTTGTGGTCCGCGACCTTGGCCACGGTCTTGAACAGGCGCTGCATCGCCGGCGACCGCGCCTGCAGCCCCTCGAACTCGACGGACCCCGGCACGGTCTGCGCCGACACCCGTCGCCTCAGCTCGCGGTTCTCCCGGCGGAGCTGTTCGCGCTCCTCCGCCTTGCGCAGGGTCAGCAGCACCTCGTCGGTGCGGAACGGCTTCATGATGTAGTCGTAGGCGCCGGCCCGCAGCGCTTCGATCGCCGTCTCCACCGTGCCGTAGGCGCTCATGACGATCACCGTCGTCGGCAGGTCGCGCGCCGCGATCTCCCGCGACAGGCGGATGCCGTCCATCTTCGGCATGCGCACGTCCGCCAGCACGAAGTCCGGCGGCTGGGCCTCCACGTGCCGGAGCGCCTCCTCGCCGTCGGCGGCCTCCTCGAGCTCGAAGCCGTGGGGGGCCAGCAGCGCGCGCAGCAGCTTGCGCACGTTCGGCTCGTCGTCGACCACCAGGATCCGCGCCACGTCCCCGTTCCTCCGGGCGGTGTCCGCCGCCGTCGAAGCCTAGCGACCTTCCAGCGTCCGCAGCGCCGCCTCGGCCCGCTCCAGCACCGCCGTCGCCTCCGCCGGGTCGCGCTGCCGCATCGCGTAGTCCTCGGTGCGCCAGGCGTCCCCGGCGGCGAGCCCGGCCCGCACCGCGGCCGCGTCCTCGCGCAGCCGTTCCAGCACGTGCTCCCGGAGCCAGCCGTTGACGTAGCCCTTGCCGGCCAGCTCCTCGAGCGCCTCGACGCGCGCCGCGAGGCGCTCCCAGGCTTCCGCCTCCGAGGTCCGCACCGGCATCGGCTCGTAGCAATCGACCTCGGCGGGCATGACGTCGAGTCGCGCCTGGAACTCGACGCGCAGGAGCGCGACCAGTCCCGGCGCGTCGGCGGTCACGCGGTCGAGGCCTGCCAGGCGGGCCAGCAGTCCGTCCAGGCGTCCGCGCGCCGTCGCCAGCGTCGCGGTCTCGACCTCCCCCGCTCGGTACGTTCCCGCCTCGTCCCACAGTGCGACCAGCTCCGACCATAGCGCGTCGGCCTCCACCCCCAGCCCCGTCGTCACGCCGGCGGTCGCGGTCGTGGTCGTCGAGCCGCCCGTGCCGGCATCGCCGTCCGTCGCCGGTGTCGTGCCGGCGCCGGCGCGCGGTCCGCTGGAGCAGCCGACGAGCAGCGCGAGCGAGAGCGCGTAGGCCAGGCGCAGGGCCTCCCACGGCGTGTGCGCCGTGCGGACCCGCCGCAGGCGCCGCCGGCCGAGGCCGAACGCCACGCAGGCGGCGAGGAATCCCAGGATGAAGATCCACCTCAGGCTCGACGGGCCCATGCGATGCCTCCCGGCGGTCCGCGGGACGCGCGGACGGTCCGGAGGCGAGTCTGCCCGGCTGTCAAGCGCCGGTCAAACCCGTTGGCCTTCCGCCTACGGGAGCAGGGCCCAGCGCACGAGGCGCGGCAGGATGGAGCCTCCTGCGTACGACATCACGACGCCGAAGCCCGAGCCGTCGAAGGCGATGCCCAGCGGCCCGTCGGGCGCCGTCCACCAGACCGTATGGTCCACGAGCAGGTCGACCTGCTCGATGAACACCCCTTCCCGGTCGAACCGGACCAGTCGCAGTTCCTCCCCGACCGACAGGACGATCGCGATGCTGTTTGCCCCGGCCGTCGCCGAGAACCCGAAGATGTCGGACGGAAGGGCGGTCGCCTCGTCGGGCAGGGTCGTCGGCGGACCGAGCAGGCTGCCGCTTCGGTCGAGCCGGGCAACGTAGAGCGGGCAGGTCGACACCGGCGCCGACGGGTCGAACGGCGGACCGACCCACCCGATCGCGAAGCGATCTCCCAGCCACACCCCGCGGGAACGGGATTCGGACCAGCCGTTCGCAGGCCCGAGGATCCGGGGCCCGGCCAACGGCGTCAGCTCGGCATCCAGAACGAGATAGCGCACCGCGACCTCGTCGGGTGTAGCGCCCTGAGCCAGCCACGTAAGGAGGTAGCTCGTCCCCGACCAGGCCAGAGTACTCGAGTACGGCAAGTAGGCCTCGAGCGACCGGGTGCCCTCGTCGCGGTGACGGCCGGATTCGTCGAGCTTGGCGAACTGCAGCCCACGCCAACTCACCGCCCAGCCCGCGCCGTCCCCGACCACGCGCAGTGGAGGACCCAGCAACTCCCTCGCCGACCAGACACCGATGGCGAACGGATCGGAGGTCGGCTTGCCGTCGCCGTCGAGCATGACGCACTTCGTCGAGTCGTCGGAGCCGTCGCCGAAACAGAGCCCGAAGCCGGACCCCGACCATGCCAGGTCGAACGGGAACCACTCGCTGATGAACGGGTACGTCCACGAGCGGCCGACGCGATTCCCGGCGGTGTCGAACTTGAAGAACGTCGCCTGGCCGTCACCGGTGCCCGGCTCGAGCGGACTGTGGATCGCAACGGTGGCGTAGGCCTCTCCGGTCCATTCGAGCGGGATCTCGTCGGTGGCGGCCAGGGCGCCGGGCGAGCCGATGTCGTCGAGATTGATCGAGGAGATACCTGCCTCCTCGGCGAGCCTGCCGGCATCGGGGTCGGGAGGCCCGGTCGGGGTTTCGCCGTCGCCGAGCCGGCACGACCAGTCGCAGCCGTCGTCGTTCATCCGGTTGCCGTCGTCGCACTCCTCGCCGGGGGCGACGATTCCGTCCCCGCAGGTCGCCGGCGGCAGTTCTCCGTGGTCCGGCTCGGGGAGGTCCAAAGCGGCGTCGTCGGATTCCCCGTCGGCGTCGGCGTCCGGCCCACCGGCGCTCCTGCCGCAGGCCGCAAGAGTGCAGGCGACGGCCACGACGAAGCCCGGCAGCAAGACCAGCCGTCCGCCGCGGAGTGCCGGGCAGCGATCGGCGCCCATCAGTACGGACATGACCCTCCCCACGACTCGCAACTGACCGACGTGCTGCAATGATCGCAGGTGTCGCCGGGATCTCCGCCTGCCGGCGCGCCGCCGTCGCAGTAGCTCGATGTCGAGTTGTAGAGGTAGTCATCGCCGTTTCCACCATAGAGGTAGTTGACGCCGCCGCCGCCGCACATAGTGTCGGCCCCGTCGCCACCATACATGTAGTCCGGATTCGGCGAGCCCCGGAGGATGTCGTTTCCCGGACCACCATAGAAGCGCTTCTGACATGCCGTGTTGTCCAACGCCTGGATCCAGTCGGTGGCGACATCGTCGAAGCCGCCATACAACCATTCGGTACCTGCAGTGCAGGTATCTCCAGGGTTCGACGCGAAGATTTGGTCGGCGCCCTTGTCCCCGTTGATCGTGTCGGCGCCGCTCCTACCCCACAGGCGGTCGCCCCCGCCGTCCCCCATGATGACATCGTCGTTGTTCCAGCCCCAGATCCAATCCGCCCCGCTCGCGTCCACGTAGCCGCCATCCCCTCGGATCTCCATCTCCGCGTCCGAAGGGAAGTCCGCTGTGCCGTCTCCGCAGGCAGGGGTGAACGCCTGGTCCATGGATACGAAGACGTAGATCGAACCCACGGGTCCACAATAGATGTACGGCTCCGACCAGAGATCCGCCGGGTAGATGTAGTCCGAGGCCCAGGTCGGTCCCTCATAGGGATCACCACCGATTCCAAGGGGTTCTCCGCTACCGGAGGACCATGTGTCATAGAACCGGAACGGGCCGCGGTAGTTGGTTTCCGACGAGCCGACCTGGAAGACGCAGATGCCGGGTCCGATGTCCCAGAACCCCGTACAACCGAACAGGGACATGTACACCACGATGTCACCGTAGACGATCGTGTCGGCGGCTGCCGAGCCGTACAGGATCTCCGTACTCGACATCGTCCGCATGTCCTCAGCGTGCATCATGGCCAGGACTTCCGCAAGCAGCGGGTCCTCCGCGGAGGCCGCGTACTGTTCCAGGAGATCAGCCTCGTCCCCGCCGGATCCCTCGTCCGACTCGGAGTCCGCCACCTCCGTCTGCGCCGAAGCCGTTGCAGCAGCCGCAACCCAGAACCCGACGAGCATCACCGTCAAACCACGCATTGTTCCCTCCCGGGTCCCGTCCGGGACCCTCTTCGAACATGCCGCGAAACACCGAACGGCGGCAGTACCTCCGCCTTCCCGCGACGACCTGATTGCTGTTCCAGGAGGGGCCCGCGCGCGGCGTCCTCGACGCGCCCATCGCCGACCGGAATCGATGGCCTCGCCGGCCGAACGACGGAACGCGGATCCGGAAAGGGCGCCCGCGCCGAACGCTACGTGGGGAGGTTGGGGGGGGGGGGGGGGGGGGGGCGAG
>JAFGHH010000523.1 GCA_016930215.1 Deltaproteobacteria bacterium | reverse complement strand
GACGCGGACGTCGACGTCGGCCGGACCTACACCTGCATCCAGGGCTGCCGGAACGGCTCGGAGGTGTGCGACGACGAGGGATTCCGGGTCCCGTCGCCCTACGTGCCGATGGCGCTGGTCTGCGTGAGCGGCCGGGGCGGCACGATCTACGTCGCGACCAACACCGGCCCGCCGTGCCTGGACGACGGGGTTCCGCGCTGCCGGGGCTGGGAGGAGCGCGGGGAGAACGCGTGGGACCCGGGCAACCTGGACTACGTCGTCCAGTTCGCCTGCACCGAGACCGGTCGGACGTTCGACATCGATCTGTCGGCCTACGCGGGCTCCGGACTGCACGTTGGAGTCCACGACGACCCCGTCCTGGGCCGCGAGACGATGATGACCGAGGTCTGCGTGGCGACCTGGGACTGAGCGTCGCTTGGACGCCCGAGCTTCGGCATGTTAGCTTCGAGCCTGGGAGGTTGCGGCGTGGAACGCCTGCCGAGCGAGCTGCGACCGTTGCTGGCGGCGTACCGGAGGCTTCTGGAAGGTCGCTTCGGCGCCCGCCTGCAGGGGATCCGGCTGTTCGGCTCGCGTGCCCGCGGGGACGCGGAGCCCGACGCCGACGCCGACGTCGCGGTGGTCGTGGCGGGGCTGACGGACGCGGAGCGCGTGGACGGGATCGATCTGGCGCTCGAGGCGTGGCGCGAAGCCGGGCCCGAGGCGCCGCTGATTCATCCGTTGCTGTGGAGCGACCGGCAGGCGGCGGATCGCAAGGCCGCCGAACGACGGATCGCGCTCGACGTGGAGCACGAGGGGATTCCGGCATGACCGAGGACAATCGCCGCGAGAACGCCCGCGCCGAGGCGGCGCTCGGGGACGATGCGCTCCGGGCCGCCGAGCAGCTGCTGGCGCTCGGGCTCCCCAACGACGCCGTGAGCCGCGCGTACTACGCCGCGTTCCACTACGCGCGCGCCCTGCTGCTCACCGAGGGCCTCGAGCCGCGCACCCATCGCGGGCTGGTGGCGCTGCTGGAACAGCGGTTCGTCGCTGCCGGCCGGCTCGGCCGCGAGGCGGTCTCCGCGTTCGCGCGGTTGCAGACCTTCCGCAGCCTGGCGGACTACGACGTTCGGGAGCGCTTGTCGCCGGAACGCGCGGGCGAGGAAGTGGCATCGGCCCGGCGGCTGGTCGACGAGGCGCGGATCCTGCTCCGCGCCGGCAGCTGGCTCGATTGACCCGCTCGCGCTTGCCGTCGCCTCGGCGTCCCTGCTAGGTCCCCGGAAAGGAGGCGTTGCAGCATGCCGCAACCCGACTGGCTGAAACCGTTCCCGCCCGCGTTCCGCAGGACCGTGACGGCGCTGCTGCGCTCGCGGGCCGAGCGGCGGATCGCGTGCTTCGACGCCGACGGCACGCTGTGGACCGAGGACATCGGCGAGTCGTTCCTGCGCTGGCTCCTCGCCGGTCCGCTCGAACACCTCGTCGCCGCCGACCCGCAGGTCTACGCCCAGTACGAGGAGCGCGTCCGCCGCTCGCTCACCGACGGCTACGGCTGGGCCGTACAGCTGATGGCCGGCCTGCGGGAGGCCGATGTCGCGCGCTGGACGAAACAGCACGCCGCCGCGTGGCCCAACTACCGGCCGGTCATGCTGGCGCTACTGCAGGGCCTGGCGGCGGCCGGGGTCGAGGTCTGGCTGGTCTCGGCGAGCAACCACTGGGTCGTCGCGGCGACCGGGATGCGGCTCGGGCTCCCGTTCGAGCGGACGATCGGCGTGCGGACGGAGGTGGTCGACGGGGTGCTGACCGATCGGATCGTCGAGCCGATGCCGTGCGAGGGGGGCAAGGTGCTGGCGATCGACAAGTTCATCGGCCGGCGTCCCGACCTCGGCGTCGGCGACGGGCTGGGCGACCTGGCGATGCTGGAGTTGGCCGCGTCGCGGCTGTGCGTGGGGCTCAAGGTCCGGCGCGATGCGCCGCTGTTGCGCGTGGCAGAGGAGCGCGGCTGGCCGAGCCACCTGTTCTGAGTTGCTCGCCGGCCCTCCGGGCGGATGTCCGTCCCGAATTCCCCGTACGCGCCGCAACCACCGGCTCGCGCCCGACCGCGGTCGTCGCCGCCTTCGCTGTCGCGAACATGCCGGCACCGCCCTCGATGACGCGCTCTTTGACGCGCGGATCGCGTTTCTGGTAGGGACACCTTGTCAGCACTCGCGCATCCACGCGAGCTGTGCCGACCCGGCGCGAGGAGACCTCTTTCCGCGGCGCAGGACAACGCCATGGAGGACATCATGGCATCTACGCTCCCGCCAGGAGCGCGCAGCGGGTGGAGGGCAGCGGTTCCGCGGTGCCGTCACGTGCCCGGCCAAGCATGTTCGTCCTCCGTCCTCCCCGCCGTCCCCACGGTCGACAGCGCAGCACGTCGGAAGCCGCTCGGGTTCCGGTCCGCGGGTTCCGGTCCGTGGCGGTGGCCCACGGAACCGCCCGGGGGCCGGGATTCAGAAGAACGCGGGCAGGCAGCATCCCATGTAGGCGCGTCGGACGAGGTTCGTGGACGCATCCGGGTTGGCGAGGATGTCCCAGGCCTCGCTGCATTCGTTGTTGAGCTTGACGCTGACCTCGTCGCCCCCGGCCTCCGCGCACAGCCCGGCGGCCTGGATCGCGGTGACCACCGCCCCAATGTAGGCGTTCACGTGCTCGGGAAGGACCAGCGGCGTGGAGGCAGGATATCCGTCCGTGGAGAACCACTCCGTCAGGTGCGCCGCGATCACCGCGTCGATGGCCGAGTTGACGGCACCCGAGAACGCCGACGGGCCGTCCGGGCAGTACTCGAAGGCCCCGTGCCCGGCCGAACAGTCGCGGCTGCCGCTGCGGCTGCACGAGATCGGCCGGGGGACCTCGGTCTCCTCGACCGTGTCCACGACCTCGAGCACATCCGGAACGACCTCTGCCGGCACGTCCGCGGCAGCATCCTGAGCCGTCTCGGGATCGACGTCGACCGCTCCGTCCTCGCCGGCGATGGCGTCGTCTGAACGGATGTCGGCGGCGTCCTCGGAGACGTCCGCCTGGTCATCGAAGCCGGAGGCGCAACCAACTGCGACCAGCCCAGCGATGCCGACCGACCAACGCATCGATACTGTTCCCCTCATGCCGCCAACACTAGGTGGAGCCATCCGTGCTGTCAAAGTGATCCAGGCGTCCGGACCCGACGGCCCGCGCCGGTGCTGCCCACGGCGTGGTGATCCCGGCCGCCGGGCCCGCCTGGCGGCCGGTGAGCGTTCGACCTGCCGGAACCTGGGCCTCACCAGTCCGGTCGGCCCCTGCGCACGGAAGGACGAGACGTGCGGCGGGATTCGTGGTCGTGTCAGGAGGTCAACCGTCCCTGGAACCCAGGATTCGGCGTCGGCGTGTCTACGGTCCCCGGGGACCGTAGACACGCCGACGCGGGCGTGCGGCTCTCGGCCTGCGGCGCCGGCGGGGGTGCCTCGAGCAGCGCCAGCACCCGTTGCTGGAACGCCGGCTCGTCCTCATCGCTCACCGCCACCACCACCCGGCGGCCCAACCGCGCTCGCGGAGGGCACCTCGAATCGGCTTGCGCCGAGCCCGATGAGGAGTAGAGTTCGGAGTCGAAGAGCGGACAGCAGGGGACAAACCGCACGGCTCCGGCCGTGCAAGGGAGCGTAGACCAATGCGATATCGTGAGGTCCGAGTTGCCGTGGCGGCGTTCGCGCTGCTGGCGATGGTGGGGGGCTGTCCGTCCGACGACGGGTCGGCGCCGGGCACGGAACGCGGTCCGTGCCACGCCGACGGCACTTGCGATTCCGGGTTGGTTTGCCTTTCGGGCCTCTGTGTGAGGCCGGGCGATGCCGGCGCCGACGCCGTCGCTGATGCCGACGCCGAGCCCGACACCGAGCCCGATGCCGTGTCGGACGCCGACGCCGAGCCCGACACCGAACCCGATGCCGTGTCGGATGCCGACGCCGAGCCCGACACCGAACCCGATGCCGTGTCGGACGCCGACGCCGAGCCCGACACCGAGCCCGATGCCGACGCCGAGCCCGACGCCGAGCCCGATGCCGCCCCGGATGCCCCTGCGGACACGGATTCCGGCCCCGATATCGTCCGTTGCTACCGAGATTCCGACTGCGGCGAGGACTCCTGCGCGCAGGTCGGTCCCGCCAGCGACCTGCTGTGCCGGCAGTACCGGTCGTCCTGCGACCTGTCGACAAGCACATGCATGACCATCCGCGAGACGGACTCGATGGGACTCTGCGACTTTTCCACCGGCCACTGCTACCTGCCGCCGGCCTGCGAGTTGGACCGTGATTGCGGGCTTCCGAGTTGTCGCCAGATCGGCCCGATTGGCGACGCGGTCTGCGAGCAGACGGAGCCGTTCTGCTCCCTCGAAAGCACCGGGTACTCCATCTGCCGCACTCGCCTGACCACATCGAGCGGGAAGATCTGCGACGCCGCCGCTGGTCTGTGCCGTTCGGCGTGAGCCGACGGGAGCACTCGGCCCGCGCCTTTCGGGCGCGGGCCTGCGTGGCTCCCGTGCCGGATCGGGGTCACTTCCCGGCCTTCGGGCGGGCGTTCCAGATCGAGACCATCAACAGGGCCGAGACGCAGGCCAGGCCGGCCAGCACGTAGAACACGTTGTCCCAGCGG
>JAFGHH010000522.1 GCA_016930215.1 Deltaproteobacteria bacterium | reverse complement strand
TCGAGTGGGTCTACTCCAACCGGCATACGTTCAAGATCGAGCGGGACGCGGAGCGGATGGCGGTGAACTACACGACCGAGCGGAACCGGGCGATTCTCGACTATGCCCGCGCCTGCTGCAACGTCATCCGGGCGCGCTTCGACGAGCGCTGGAACTCCAGCTTCACGATGGAGTACTACGGCGACCACCTGCGCGAGCTGACCGACCCCGACGACCCGTCGGGCTACCTCTACTTCCTTTGCCGGCACCTCGAGGACGCCGAGACCCGCCGCGTGACCTACCGCTCGTCGTTCCGCGCCGAGCTGGAGGTCCTGGAGGCGTACCTGACGCTGGACGACGCCGAGCTGTAGCGGTCAGCCGCGCGACCCGCGGGCCAGCTTCGGGCCGCCGCGCGGCGGGTTGTAGGGCGGCGGGCGGAGGTACTCGGGCTCCACGCGGTCGAGGTTCGCCCAGCGTCGCGCCGACGCCTCGCGCCGCACCAGTCGCACGAGCGCCGCCGCCGACGGGTGCCGTGCCGCCCGCACCTCGCACTCCTCCGGCGGCACGAATCCGGCCCCGAGCGCGCCCGGCAACCCCTCGCCGACCAGCACCACCGGCCGGGGCAACCGCCGCCCCGCCAGCCAGTCCGCCAGGCCGGACGCAGGGACGATCGCTCGACCCGACTCCCGCGTGGGCCCCGACGCCCGGCCGCGACCACGCGCCGCGAATGCCTGTGCGAAGAACTCCCCGCGCTTCGCGTCGAGCACCACCACCGTCGTCCCCGCGGTCGCCGTCGCCAGCGCCGCCGTCGACGACACCACCACCAGCGGCCGCCCGAGCGCGAAGGCGTAGCCCTTGGCCGTCGCCAGCGCGATTCGCAGCCCCGTGAACGACCCCGGCCCGCGCCCGCAGGCCACCAGCTCGAGGTCCCGCGGCGCCACCCCGGCCTCCGCCAGCGCCCCCGCGATGCGCGGCAGGAGCCCCTCGTCGTAGGCCCGTGGGGCGGGTTCCTCCCGTGCGGCGAGCAGCCGGGTGCCGCGCGCCACGGCGATCACCGCCGTCGCGGTCGAGGTATCGAAGGCCAGCGTCAGCAACGTCCGCGGCATCGCCCGAGAATACGGCGTGCCGCCGCCGGCGCGCAACGCTCGCGGCCCCGGGCGCGATGTACGGCCCCGCAGGAAAGGAGGCCCAGATGATTCGACCGATCGAAGGAACGTGCCGGGCGACGGCGGTCGAGCGCGTCGCGGTACGGCGGGCCGAGGGTGTGGACGGCGGCGAGGCGACGAGTTTCCGGTCCGTGCTGACGAAGATGCGGGGGGAGGAGAAGGAGCTGGACCGGTGGCTCGGCCGGGTGATGGAGCAGGGCCTGGCGAACCCGCAGGAACTGCTGCGGCTGCAGGTGGTGGTCCACCGGTTCCAGCACCAGGTGGAGTTGGCCTCGCGGGTCGTGGAGCAGGTCAACCAGGGGATCCGGACGCTGACGAGGCCGACGTAGGGTGCCCTGCCGAGGTCCCCGTCGCCCTTGACAGGAATCCTCAGGGATCCATAATCAACCGCTGTTCGCCGCGAGTGGCGTGGGCGGGGATCACCGAGCCTGTTGGCGCGGAGCCGACGTCGAGAGATGCCGGGAGGGGAACCGCCACGAGTGCCATCTGCGGCGAGGGAGGAGGTTCCAGATGAGGACGTACCGGTCGGTGTTGGTGGTGCTGGCCCTGGTGGTAATCGGCGTGCTGGGCGGGTGCGGAAACGGCACGAGCGAGCCCACGGTCGAATCGATCGCGGTGGACCCGCCGACGGCGAGCATCTTCGTCGGCGAGGAGCAGACCTTCGAGGCCACCGCGCTCTATTCCGACGGCCACGAGGAACTCCTGACGACCGGCGCGACGTGGTCCTCGTCCGACGAGGCGGTGGCGACGATCGACGCCGCGACCGGCGTGGCCGCCGGTGTCGCGGAGGGGACGGCCACGATCACGGTGACGTTCGAGGGGGCGAGCGGGACGGCGCAGCTGGGCGTCGGGGTGCCGGTCGTCACCGAGGTGCTGGTGACGCCCGGGAGCGCCTCGGTGGTCGTCGGCAGCACGGCCCCGTTCACGGCGCGGGCGGTCTACTCGGACGGCAGGCGAGAGACGGTGACGACCACGGCGACGTGGTCCTCCTCCGACGAGGCCGTCGCGACGATCGGCGCGGACGGCGTCGCCACCGCGGTCGGCGCCGGTTCGACGGCGATCACCGCGACGTTCGGCGGCATCACGTCGGACGGGTCGACGCTGACCGTCACGGACACGACGGGCATCACGGTCGACCCGACGACAGGGCTGGTGACGACCGAGGCCGGCGACACGGACACGTTCACGGTGGTCCTCAACGGCCGGCCGACGGCCGACGTGACAATCGCCCTGGCCAGCAGCGACGAGGGCGAGGGGACGGTGTCCCCGGCGGCGCTCACCTTCACGACCGACAACTGGAACGCGCCGCAGACGGTGACGGTGACCGGGGTCGACGACGATCTGGCCGACGGCGACCAGGAGTACACAATCGAGACGGCGGCGGCCGTCAGCGACGACGACGCCTACGACGGCGTCGATGCCGCGGACGTCGAGGTCTCGAATACCGACGACGAGACCCCCGGCGTCACGGTGACGCCGACGACGGGGCTCGAGACGACCGAGGCGGGCGGGACGGCGACGTTCACGGTCGTGCTGAACACGCAGCCGACGGCGGACGTCACGATCGGCCTCACCAGCGGCGACGAGACCGAGGGGACGGTCTCCCCGACGTCCCTCGTGTTCACCGACGCGAACTGGGACGCTCCCCAGACCGTGACCGTCACGGGGGTCGATGATGACCTGGTCGACGGCGACCAGCCCTACGGGGTCGAGACCGCTGCGGCGGTCAGCGACGATGACGGGTACGAGGGTATCGATCCGGGCGACGTCGAGCTTACGAACATCGACGACGACTCCCCGGGCGTCACGGTGACGCCGACGACGGGGCTGACGACGACGGAGGCGGGCGGGACGGCGACGTTCACGGTCGTGCTGAACGCGCAGCCGACGGCGGACGTCACGATCGGGCTGTCGTCGAGCGACCCGGGCGAGGGCACGGTGTCGCCGGCGTCGCTCACCTTCACGAGCGAGAACTGGGCGGCGCCGCAGACGGTGACGGTGACC
>JAFGHH010000077.1 GCA_016930215.1 Deltaproteobacteria bacterium | reverse complement strand
GGGGGGGGGGGGGGGGGGGGGGGGGGGGGGGGGGGGGGGGGGGGGGCGGAGTGGGCTGAAAGCGACGGGGTCGATCCGTCGCTGGTGCTCGCCGGGCTCCTTGCGTTCTGTCGTCGACATCCGTCGCTGACGCGGGTGGCGTTGGCGGCCCGCGATCCGCTCTGGTCGCGGTGCGATCGGAAGGCGGTCGCCGCATTGTTCGCCGCGGTCCGGCACTGCATCCACGGCTTCCCCCGACCCAGGTTAGTTGTCGGGGGGTGGGGTTCGGACCGCATTTGACATGCTCCGTCGAGGCTGGAGAGAGGATGCCCGAGCGGCGGGGTGCTTGCTGGCGGTTCCTATTCGTAGTTGCGGCCATCCGGCTCGGGTGGGCCGGGGCGACGTGGAAGGACCCGACCCGGAGGCGATGTGGCGGCGGGCGCCGCCGCTCCGCCGTTTTCCGCCGCATAGACCGCCGTGATTTCGCGGTATTCCACTGGGAACGCTTCCTGCAATCGGCTCTGCCGAGGAGGCGCGCCGTGTCTTTACCTCGACAGATCCGGGCCGGAGTCACGTCGATGATCAGTCGCAGGTGCGAGAAGCGTCGGTTCCTGCTCCGGCCGGACAGCTACGTGACCCAGGTCTTCCTGTACTTGCTGGCCTACGCCGCCCGGGAGAGCAACATCCTGATCCACGGCTTCGTGAGCATGAGCAACCACTTCCACCTGGTGCTCACGGACCTGGACGGCGTACTGCCCATGTTCATGGAGCAGTTCGACGGTCTGCTCGCCCGGGTCCTGAATGCGTACCGGGGTCGTTGGGAGTCGTTCTTCGCGCCCGGAAGCTACAGCATGGTGCGGCTTGCGACGGCGGAGGACCGCCTGGCGAAGCTGGTCTACATCCTCGTCAATCCGGTGGCCGCCGGGCTGGTGGATCATGCGCGCCGCTGGACCGGAGCGACGAGCATCCGGTGGCGCTTCGGTGAGACGCGGGCTCTTGCTCGCCCGGGCGGCAGCTTCTTCCGTCCGGCGAGCCAACTGCCCGAGAAGGTGGGGTTGATGCTGTCACCGCTGCCCGGCTTCGAGCAGCGGGCGTCAGGGGAGTTGGACGAGCTCGTACGGCAACGGGTCATCGAGCGGGAGACGGAGCTGCGGGCCGAGCATCAGGCTCAGGGCAAGTCGTATTTGGGGATGGACGGTGTCCCGCGCTGCGATCCCGAGGACTCTCCCGAGACACGCGAGCCGCGCCGTCGACTGAATCCTCGAGTGGCGGGTGCGGAGGCCGAGGTGCGGATGGGACTGCTCGGGGAGTGGACGACGTTCACCCGCCTGTATCGGAGGGCTTGGCTCCAGTGGCGGGCGGGCGACCATGCGGCGGTCTTCCCGGACGGCACGTGGTTGATGCGGGTCCGGCACGGTGCGGCTTGCTCGTCGTCGGCCCTGGCGGCACACCCTCCACCGCCCAGCTAGCTGCGAATCACAACCGGCGACACGGTGCGCTCGAGGCGTGAAGGCGAAGCTGCGCACGTCCGTTCGGATGAGCCTAAGCAGGCGTCGAAAGTAGGACCATCGGCTTGGGCGAGGACGACGTGCGGTACCGGTGGGCTCTGCCGATTCGGAGGTGAAGGCGGCGGTGGAAGCCCGCGGCGACCCGGTTGGAAACTAGCCTGGGTCGGGGCCCACCAGAAACTAGCCTGGGTCGGGGCCCACCGGAAACTAGCCTGGGTCGGGGCCCACGCCGACGGGGTGGCGCTGGCCGCGTTGCAGGCGCTGGAACGCCGGATGGCGTTGTTGCGGGCCGAGCTGCGGGCGTTGGGGCAAGACGATGATGCCGGCCGGACGGGCGACGCCGTGGCCGATGGCGGCCTGGCTGGAGTAACACGGGTCCTCGTGCTAGGGTGCTCCCGGAGGAAGTTGGAGCCCTGCCGGAAGTGAGCCGGTTCTTCGGGATCGTGATCCGGAGGTTCTTCGACGAGCATCCGCCGCCGCATTTCCATGCGGAGTACGGCGACACGCGCGCGGTCGTGGGCATCCAACCGATCGACGTGATCGAGTCCAGCTTGCCGCCCCGGGGCTTGTCGCTCGTCCTGGAGTGGGCGGCCCGCAACCAGCAGGGACTGGCCGACGACCGGGAACGGCTGCGCGAGGCGAACCGGTGCGGAAGCTGCCGCCGTTGGTCTGAGGCGGGAGAACGTCGATGCGCGTGCGCGTGACCCGTGTCGTGGTGCTGGACCAGTGGAAGCTCGAGCTCGGGTTTTCGGACGGTTCCTCGGGCTGCATCGATTTCCGCGGCAGATTCGAAGGGCGGGTCGGGTTGTTCGAGGCCCTCGCCGACCCGGCGTTCTTCCGCCGCGTGACCATCGATCCCGAGGCCGGCACGCTCGTGTGGCCCAACGGCCTGGACCTCTGTCCCGACGTGCTGCGGCACGATGCCACGGGCGCGCCGTTGCCCGCCTCCCGAAACGGCGCCGACGCCGCGTAGCCTGACGCCGAACCGATCACGGCGCTGCCGCCGTGTCGGGTCTTCCAGAACCTGCCCGCGCTCCGACCTGGGCGTGCCGTCAGCCCGACAGGCTCGGGCTGCTCTCGCGCGAGCCGGGGATCAGGTGGCGCGCCACGAACGTGCCCTCGAAGACCCGGCGCGCCGGCCCCTCCATCCGCACCGGCTGGTCCGGCCCCGGCGCCGTCAACAGCAGGTCGCCGCCCGGCAGGTGCACCGTCACCGTCCGGCCCCACGGGATCCGTCCGGTCAGCGCCGCCGCCACCACCGCCGCCGCCGCGCCGCTCCCGCAGGCCCGCGTGAACCCGCACCCCCGCTCGTACACGTCGAGCTGCAGCTCGGCGTCCGACAGCAGCCGCGCGAACCCCACGTTGACCTTCTCCGGGAACGCCGCGTCCGACTCGAGCGCCGGGCCGAGCGCCTGCCGCTCGGCGTCGGTCTCCACGTCGAACGTCACCGCGTGCGGGTTGCCCATCGAGACCGGCACGAAGCGCACGCCGCGCCCGTTGCTCTGCCGCACCAGCTCCCGCGCCCCGTCCGGCAGCACCACCGGCACCTCGGCCGGAACGGTCCGCGGCACCGTCAGCTCCACCTCGACCCGCGACACCGCCGACGCCTCGGCCGTGATCCGGCAGCGCACCGGGCCGGCGTCGGTGTCGATCGTGAACGGCCCGAGCGGCGCGCCGTGGCGGTCGCGCAGGTGCTTGGCCACGCAGCGCACCCCGTTGCCGCACATCGCCGCCGGACTGCCGTCCCGGTTCCAGTAGCGCATCCGCCCGAGACCTTCCTTGTCCCGGGGCGCTCCGAGCACCAGCAACCCGTCGGCCCCGACGCCCAGATGACGGTCGCAGACCGCGGCCGCCAGCTCGTCCGACGGCTCCAGCCGGTCCAGCGGATCGTCGATCAACACGAAGTCGTTCCCCAGCCCCTCGTACTTGGCGAACGGAATCAGGTCTGCCATGACGGGTCGAGTCTTACCCGTCGGAGCGAACGTGTCAAAGACCGCGTTCGGCGCCGACACGCCGTCCCCGAAGCCGCAATCGCGTTGCCAGAAAGTCAACGCATCGGGGACGAAGGCGACAGACCGGCCAGGGTGACAGCCGGCCACGGCCGGATCGAGGCGCTTTGTTCAATGATCCCGGGGCAAGACCGCATGGCACGCAGGTTGCTCTGTTGCTCCCCCGATGAGGCGCGTGACGATATACGGAATCGCCCTCGCGGTCGCCATCGGCGCCGTCGTCCTCGGCGTCGACCTGCTCACCCAGACCGACGAGGAACGGATCGAGAAGGTCCTGGACGAGATGCGCTCGGCCGCCGCCGGCGGACGCTCCGACCGCCTCGCCTCGCTGTTCGACCTTGAGGGCGACGGCTTCGAGGTCGCGATCGGCCGCGAGCGCGAGCGGTTCGGGTCCGACGACGTCGCGGCGCTCGAGGACTACCTGGCGGACGGGTTCGAGTGGCTCGGGGATGCCGCGCTACGCCTGGAGGGGACCACCGTCGAGGTATCCGGCGAGCGGGCGCACGCCTACTTCCGCGTGGTGCTGCTGCGCAGCGACTCCGCGGACCAGTCGGTGCCGATCGACCTCACGCTGCGCCGGGACGGCGACGACTGGCGCGTGACCCGCTTCCGCGCCCTGTCCACGGCCGGCGAGCGTTCCGCCCGCAGGTAACACCGGCTCGAACCCGCAGTACTACGGAGTCGCGGCGAGCCGCGTCGCGACGACCTCCGCGGCCAGCCCGGCGACCTTCAGCGTCTTGCGCCGCCCGGTGCGTCCGGCGGCCAGCGTGACCGCCGCGCGGTGCACCCCGAGCGCCTCGGCCACCAGCCGCACCACCGCTTCGTTCGCCGCGTCATCGACCGGCGGCGCGTGGACGCGCACCTTGAGCCGGTCGCCCTGCACCGGGCCGACCCCCTCGCGCGCCGCGCGCGGCTGCACCACGATGTCGACGAACGTCCCGTCGGGCGCGACCCGACACCAGGCCGGCAGGCTCATGGGGCGAGGCTACCACCGGCGGACGGGCGGGACTACAGCGCGGGGAGGTCGACGGAGCCGCCCGGGTCGAGCTGAAGCCGCACGCTGCCGGAGGACTGCAGCAGCAGCCCCTCGAGGTGCGATACGTCGTGGACCGCCGTGCGGTTGACGGTGCGGATCTCGGCGCCGGGCCGGATGCCGGCGCGCCGCGCCGCGGAGCCGTCGGCGACCTTGCCGACCTTCACCTTGCCCGACTCGGTCGCCTGGACCGTCAGCCCCCAGGCCGCGACCTCGAACGCTCCGCCCACCGGCGCCTCGCCGAACACCCCCTCGTACGACACGCCGGAGGGCAGCTCGACCGGCTGGATCACGCGCAGCGGCCGGCCGTCGCCGACGACGCGCGACTCGTCGACCGCGACGAACGCGGTGTAGGCGCTGACCAGGCGGAAATCGACGGCCAGCTCGGTGATCTGCCGCTTCAGCTCCGGCAGCTCCGCCTCGCCCGCCGTCAGCTCGCGCTTGGACAGCTCCTCGATGCGCCAGCGGGCCCAGATCGGCGCCAGGGCCTGGTGCTCGGCCTGCACCTCCGGCAGGGCGACGATCACCGGCAGGCGCACCTGCCGCGTCCCGACCCGCGCCTCGACGAACGCCGTGCCCGCCGCCGCGGCCGTGTAGCGCCCGACGACGTTGATCGTCTGGCCGGCGAACAGGTCGGGGAGCCTCGCCGGGTAGACGTCCTCGACCGGCAGCCCGTTCCAATCGATCCTCACATCGACCAGCACCGGCGAATCGATCGCCGCGAACAGGCGCTCGACCGCGCGGCAGGCGTCGCCGGCGGCGTCCGGCAGCACGACCTCGGCCGCGCCGCCGCCGTGCTCGGCGATGCCGGCGACCAGGTACCGGTTGACGCTCGAGCCGATCCCGAACAGGAAGAACCGCGCGTCGCCCCGCCCGGTCTCCACGAGCCGCAGGATCTCCTCCTCCTCGCCGACGAAGCCGTCGGTGGCGAAGACGAACATCTGCACCTGGGCCGGGTCGTGCTCGGCCTCCAGCGCGCGGCGCAGCCCGGCCAGCATCTCGGTGCCGCCCCCGCCCTCCAGGTCGGCGAGGAACGCCTTCGCCTCGGCGACGTTCTCCTCCGAGCGCTCCTTCGGGCGTTCCCAGAGCTGCCCGTTGCCGCTGGCGAAGTAGAACAGGTTGAACGTGTCGTCCGGGCGCAGGCGGTCCAGCGTCCGCTCGACGACCGCCTTGGCGATCGCCAGCGGCAGGCCCCGCATCGAGCCCGAGACGTCGAGCAGGAAGCTGATCTCGCGCGGGGTGACCTGCGCGTCGGACGGCGCGACCGGCGGCTGCATCATCAGCGTGAAGAACCCGCCCTGCTCGCCCCGGTGCGTCAGCAGGCCGAGCCGCGTCTCCTCGCCGGCCACGTTCCAGCGTAGCACGAAGTCCTTGTTCGGGATCGAGTCGGCCGCGCGGAGCCTGATCACCCGGCGCGCGTACGTTTCCTCGACGATGTCGACCTCGTGCGCCGCCGAGCGCAGGTCGGCGAGCGGTAGGCCGGCGTCGAGCGTCACGGTCAGGCCGATGTCGTGCCCGCTGCGCTCGCCCGGGCGCAGCACCGGCGGCGTGATGCGGTCGGCGTCGGGCACGCGGTCGGTGGGCGCCGCGGTGCCGCCGCCGGTCGTCGGCGTCCCGGTCGCCGGGTCCGTCGGGCGGTCCGTCGCCGGCTGCGGCGTGCCCCCCACGTAGCGCGGCCCGACCACCATCGGGAACACCCACTCGTAGCCGCCCCGGTCGTACGCCAGCCGCTCGAAGTAGGTGATCCGGATCTTCACCTCGCCGCCCGCCTCGATGTTCGCCACGCTCTGGGTGAAGATGTTCGGCCGCTCCTGGGTCAGGAGGCTCGCCGTCTGGCCGCGGGCACGGGCGTCGGCGTAGATCCGCTCGGCCTCCTCCCGCGGCCGGATCAGCCCGACGATCCTGCGCCCGCCGACCTCCATCACGAAGTCGTTGACCGCCCCCATCGCGGGGAGCGGGAAGACGTAGACCGCCTCGATCGTCTCGCGAAACGGGTTGGCGTAGGTCTGCTCGACCTCGGTCCGCGCGAGGAAGCCGCTGATCTCGGCGGCGACCTCGGTGTGCCGCAGCGGGAACTCCCCGGCCGTCTCCCCGGTCGCCGTCTTGGCCCGCAGCGTGCCCTGGGTGGCCGCGCCGTCGGCGACGACCGGGCCGTCGCCGTCGTCCGCCAGCACCACGACCTCGTCGGCCTCGGCGCAGTCGAGCGTCCCGGCCAGTCGGCTGTAGCGTCCGCTCGACCCGGCGCCGGTCGGCGAGCCGCGGCCGGCGACCAGGGAGCCGGCGAGG
>JAFGHH010000076.1 GCA_016930215.1 Deltaproteobacteria bacterium | reverse complement strand
GTTCCGGGACAGGACCACGGCGAGATGGGCAACGGAGGCGCTCCCGAGGTCCAGGCCTTCATCGCGCAGAACGCCCGGGTGTTCTTCGATGTGTACCTCAAGGGCCGCGTGGAGAGGGTCTGCGAGATCGGCGCATTGGCGTTCTTCCCCGGCACCGACAACCGCCGCAAGTTCGACCCGGAGAGCGGGTTGCCTCGCGAGTGCGGGGAGTAGTTGTCGTGGGCTGGAAGGAGTCGCCGCCGTCCGACGCTGCGTCGAGGGCCGCCTCCTTTCGCACGACTCACCTGCTGACGGCGAGCCTGGCGCTCGCGTCCTGCGGGGCGCCGGCCCTCGGGCCGGATGCGACCGTGGACGACGCCGCGACGCCTGGCGACGCGACGGCGCAGGACGCGGCATCGCGGGAAGACGGACCCGCCGGCGCACTGCTCGACCGCGCCGACGCCATCATGGGGCCGGCATTCGCGGCCACGCCCGCCGATCTCTCGCAGTGCGTCGGCGGCATCGCCGTGATCGTGACGCCGTCCGAGGAACTGGTGCACGGGTGGGGCGCAACGTCGCTCGGGGGAACCACACCGCCCGACGCGAGGACGCTCTTCCAGGTCGGCTCCATCACCAAGGTGTTCACGGGCCTCGGGATGGCTCGCCTCGTCGAGGACGGCGCGTTCGGTCCCGGCACGCCGGCGGACGCACTCCTCGCCGAGGACCTGCGCGGCACGGCGGCGAGCTGGCCGACGATGGGCGCCCTGATCACGCACCACGGAGGGTTCCCCGTCTTCCCGGACAACCTCGTTGATCGCGACGGGGACGGGAGGCGCGACCCGGACATCGATCCGCGCAGCCCCGCGGCCGGCTACGACCGCGACGACCTGCGCGCCGCGCTCGAGGGATGGTCCGCAGCGCCGGACGCCCCCTACGTCTACTCCAACCTGGGCCTCGGCCTCGCCGGGCTCGCGATGCAGGATCACCTCGGTCTCGCAAGCTACGACGCGACGCTGCGGCGCCTGGTCACCGAGGACCTCGGGATGTTCGAGACCTGGGGCGAGGTGTCGGCGATCGCGCCCGCGGCGCGGGCGAGACTCGCCGCGGGCTACATCGTGGAGGGTTCGGGACGCGCGGCGGGGATCCCCGGGGAGATGGGCGTCCTCGCGAGCGCGGGCGAGATCGTGACGACGGGGGAAGACATGCGCCGTTTCCTTCGCGCCGTGACCGGCCTCGCGCCCGGTGCGCTGGACGGTGCGATCGCTCGCGCGACCGCACCGCTCGCCGAAGGCCCCGACGGACGCGCGATGGGCTACGCCATCGAGGTCGAGGAGTCCGCGGGGCTGGTGCTCTACCGCAAGGGCGGCAACACGTCCTCGTACGCGGCGTACGTCCTGTGGTCGACGGGACCGCCCGTGGGCGTCGCGGTGCTCACCAACTGCGGCGGCTTCATGGCGGTCGTGGGCCTCGCGGAGTCGCTGCACGAAGCGTCGCGGGCGGGCACGCCGGGATGAGCCGCCGGCCGTTCCGGCGCGCGCAACGGTGCGCGCACGCCGCTGCCGCAACACCCCCCGGATGCTGCCGTCTCGACCGTGCAGACCGGGCGCGCCGACGGTTCGGCGGAAGCCGCCTCGTTCGGCCGTGGGTCCGGTTCGAGCGGCCCCGGCTGCTGCAAGTTCCGCCGCCCGGCGCGCCATGACTTCCCGGTGGATGGGGTCATGGCGACCGCATCCGCCGCCCAGGAAGGAGAACCGATCCATGGCGACGAAGACCCGGACGGCACCAGCGATGGCGAACCAAGCAGCAACCTCGCCTCGGCTTCGACTCCCCTGGTGGCTAGTCGTCGCCGCGCTCTTCGTGCCGGGATGCCCGAGCGGGGGAGACGCCGGTGACGCCGCCGACGACGACGCTGGGGACGCGGGCGGCGATGCCGGACCGGAGACGTATGACGTGGCACCCGACGCCGAGGACGTCGGGGCCGACGCAGACGACGCTCTGCCGGACGAGGGCGACGCGGGCGGCGATGCCGCGGATGTCGCGACCGACGGCGACGTCGCCCCGGCCGAGATCCGCTTTCGTCTCGCCTATGCACACGACGAGCCGGCGCAATCGGCGGCCGTGATCGACTGGGACTGGGACGGCGACCTGGACGTGGTCGTCGCGGCCAACTCCCAGATCCACCTCCTCAGGAACGCGCCCTCCGGATGGGAGGTCGCGCAGACCGTCACCGTGGACCGGGCGAAGGGGTTCGGACTCTTCGACTACGACGGCGACGGCCATCTCGACGTCCATATCGCGCAACCCGAGTTCGCGGAAGGGGGCGGCGACGAGGGTCGCGACGACGTGTGGCTCACCGACGGCTCGGCGAACGTCGCCGTCGCCGGCTTCGGCAACGAGCAGCTGGGCGTCTGCCGCACGGTGGTCTTCGCCGACCTGAACCTGGACGGACGGGTGGACTCGCTCCACGTCAACAGCCAGTTCCGCGACAACCACTTCCCCTGCGAGCTGCATCTCGGAACGGGCGGGGGCTTCGACCCGGAGAACCGCATCGATGACCTGGTCGGCCCCGAGTTCTGGCGGACCTGGATCGACCCGATCCGCGCGGGCTGCGGCGGCGAGTACTGGGCCGCCAAGCAGTACAAGGGAGCGGTCGCGCGGGACTTCGACCGGGACGGCCGACCCGACGTCGCCCTGGTGGCGTGGGCCGACCCGGCCAGCCCGGACGAGGACTGCGACCTCGGTGGCGGAGCCAACGCCTACATCGACTGGATCCACCGGAGTCCGCGGGGACTCTGGGTGCTGGCGAACGCCTCCGAGCCCGGGAGACTCCGGTTCGAGGAGGTGCCCGAGTCGGACTTCGCTCCCCAGGCTTCGCTCGGCGCCGTCCGCGGGACGACCGGCGAGGTCTGGAATCCGTACACCGTGGTTCCCATGGACTGGGACCGGGACGGGGACCTCGACCTGTTCGTCCTCGGACGGCAGCGCTACTACGACCCGACGCGGAGCTGGGAGGACACCCCGATCCTCCGGCTCTTCCGCAACGACAGCGAGATCGGACGCATCCGTTTCGCCGAGGTGACCGAGGCATCGGGCCTGGACTGGTTGAACCGACTCGACTACGCGACCGAGCGCAAGGAACACCACTTCTCCAGCGGCGTGCCGATGGACATCGACAACGACGGGTACGTCGACCTGCTTGCCAGCAACCGTCGCGACACCGGGGCGGTCTCCGCCGCCTACGTGCACGTGTTCCGCGGCTTCGGCGACGGCACCTTCGCGTTCGTCCCCGCGGACGGCGTGGGCCTCGACGGCATGTCGAACGACCTGACCTACGGCGACCTCGACGGCGACGGCGCGCTGGACCTGGTGGTCGCCGACGACGACGATGGAAGGCAGAGCCGCATCTACCTCAACGCCACCGCCCCGGTGGGTCGCTGGATCGCCCTGGACGTTCGCGACGCCGCCACCGGGACCTTCGCCTTCGGTGCACGCGTGACGGTCCATCCGCCCGGTACGAGCACCGTGCTGGGCACCGACGAGGTCCAGAGCGACTTCAGCTACCGCGGCAAGCGCACGCCCATCCTCCACTTCGGGTTGGGCTCCGTGGACTCGGTCGACGTCCACGTGGTCCGACCGAACGGCGGCGGCGAGCAGTGGTTTCGTGGCCTGGCGGCCGGCGCGGTCCGCACCGTGACGCTGCCGTAGGTCGGCAAAGGAGACGCGATGAGAAAGGCATGCGGGACGTTGGCGATTCTACTGGCGCTCGCGGTGCCGAGCGCCTGCTCCGACTCGACCGGAGGAGCCGATGCGGGCGAGGCCGGCGACGCCGTGGACGACGCCGGAGACGCGGCGCCGGAGACGCACGACGTCGCACCCGACGCCGACGACGCGGCGTCGGGAGACGGGGCGGACGGCGAGGATACCGACGGCGAAACCGTGTGCCCGCCGGACCCACCGCCCACACCGGAGACTTGCGAGGACCCGCCGCTCCTGGCGGGACCGCCCGGCGACGCGACCGAGGACGCGGCGGGCCTGGGCCAGCGCTTCGAACGGGTCTCCATCCCCGGATTGACCGACGGGATGACGGGCGGCACGGGCGCCGTGGCGCTCGTCGACCTGGACCGGGACGGCCGGATCGACATCTGGGTGCAGGAGCAGCCCCGGACGCAGAGCCGGGCCGCCGCGCTGTTCCTCAACCGGGGGTGCTTCCGGTTCGAGGCTCACGACCTGGAGTGGTCCGGGATCGACTTGGGGCCGACACACTCGCACCCCGCCTTCGCCGACTTCGACGACGACGGGTGGCTGGACATCCTGGTGACCCGGAGCAACGTGGGCGGCTCCCGTTCCGCCCTCTACCTCGCGGACGGCCGGTTCGACGCCTGGCGACTGCTGCCGTCGGACGTGTCGGGGATCTCCACGGACGGGGAGTACAACCGGGGCGCGGCGTTCGGCGACCTGGACGGGGACGGCCGGCTCGACATCGCCGTCGCCTCGGACAAGATCGGCGTCACCGGGTCCCGCTCGGTGCAGCACCTCTACCGCTACGTTCCCGGGACGGGGTCGGGCTTCGAGGACGGGCGGTTCGAGGACATCGCGACGTCGGTCGAGGGGTTCGGCTGGGCCGGGCCCGAGTGCAATCCGGAACGCCAACGCGGGGCGCCCGCCATCCTGCTGCGCGACCTGGACGACGACGGCGACCTCGACGTGCTGCAGGGGGCCCACCGGGATCTCAACGGGATGCGGCCGGCCGACGCGGACGATCCCTGCGGACCGGGCGAGTGGGCCCAGGGGGTGTTCGCGTGGCGCAACCGGCTGCGCGAGACCGGGGACTTCGCGCTCGAGCGGGTAGCGCCGGGCGCGGAGGGTGGCTTCGCCGACGGGGACGAGGTCCTGCCCGAGGTCGCGCGCGGCACATGGAACGCGGGGAGCGGCTACTCCTACGAGGGCCGCGGGGTCGGCCTGCCCTACGTCTCGACGGCCGACGTGGACAACGACGGGGATCTCGACGTCGTCGCCGTCGGCCCGACGGATCCCGAGTGGCACGCGCAGGTCGAGCCGATCGCCGGCAAGTTCTGGCGGAACGACGGAGACTGGCGGTTCGTCGCCGCCACGGACTCCACGGGGCTGGACGCGTTGAACTGGACCTACCGCGAGTGGGCGTCGTTCTTCGATTTCGAGATGATCACCGAGTCCCCGTTCATCGACGCCGCCTGCGCCCGGTCGTTCTTCCCCCCGGACTGCAGCGTCCTCGAGCCGGCCGACCACCACTTCTACTCGGCCGACGCCCTCTTCGCCGACTTCGACAACGACGGCTGGGTCGACCTCGTCCTCGCGGACCGGCACGAACTGGAGAACGGCGAGCAGTACCTCCGCAACGTCTTCTTCCACAACGACGGCGACGGGACCTTCACGCCGGAGACCACGGATCGCTCCGGCATCGATGCCAGCTCGGTCTCGGCCGAGGCGGCCGACCTGGACGGCGACGGCCTGCTCGACCTCTACCTCGTCGCGTCGCCCAACAACAGCACCAGCGGCCCCGACATCCTGACCCTGCACCCCGACCGCTACCCGGACAAGGTGTACTGGAACACCGGCGCCTTCGGGGCGCGGGACAACCACTGGGTACGCCTCCGCCTGCAGGGCCGTCCCTCGCGCCAACTGGTCGGGGCTCGCGTCTTCGCGCAGGTTCACGGCACGCGCACCTGCGAGGGAAGCGGAGAGGCGCGCACCTGCATCGGCCGGCGGGACTACCTGCCCGTCACCAGCTACAAGTCCACCCACGAGTTGGAGGTCCACTTCGGCCTGGGCGCGCGGACCGAGATCGATGTGCGGGTCGAACTGCCCGACGGAACGACGGTGGCGTTCGCCTGCGTGCCCATCGACGGCCTGGTGGTCCTCGACGTCGGGACCGGCGAGGCGCGCCGATGGGGAGGCACGCCATGATGCCGAGCCGAACGAACCGAGCCGGGGCCGAACGGCGGCGTGCGGGGCGGAGCCGGTGCCCGAACGCGACGGCGCGGGTGGCATGGATGGTCTGGTGGGCGGGGCTATTCCTCCAGCCCGCGGCCTGGGGGTGCTCCGCGTCGACCGGCGGGGACGCCGGGGGGGCGGAGGACGCCGGCGTGGACACGATGGACGGTACGGGAGACGTGGACCAGGACCGGGTGGAGACCGAGGACGGCGACCGGGACGGGGACGGCGACGCGGAGGACGCGGTCGACGACGGCACGTCGGGCGACTCTCGGCCGAACATCGTGGTGGTGATGACCGACGACCAGACGCTGGCCGATCTGCGGGTGATGACGGCGACGCAGCGGCTGGTGGGCGACGCCGGGACCTCCTTCGATACGTTCTACATCCCGTACGCGCTGTGCTGTCCCTCCCGCGCGACGTTCCTCACCGGTCAGCACTGTCACAACCACGGCGTGCTCTACAACAAGCTCCCGACCGGCGGCTACACGCGTCTGGACCACGACAACACGCTGGCCGTCTGGCTGGAGGCCGCGGGCTACGCGACCGTACACATCGGAAAGTACCTGAACGGGTACGGCCGCGACGCGCCCAGCACCGGCGAGGAGGTCCCTCCGGGCTGGACCGAGTGGTACGGGACGGTGGGGGGCTCGACCTATCGGATGTACGACTACACGGTGAACGACGACGGCGTTCTGGTGGACTTCGGCTTTGACGCGGCCGACTACCAGACCGACGTGCTGGCCGCGGAGGCGGAGGCGGTGGTGCGCCGACTTGCCCCGCAGGACCGGCCGTTCTTCCTCTGGTTCTGTCCGCTGGCCCCGCACCGGGAGGAGGGGGTGACCAAGGACTACGAGAAGGGGACGCTGGTCGACGTGACCGAGATCCCGCCGCTGCCCCCCGGCGGGCGCGACGCGAGCGACGCGCGGAGGCGGAGACCGCCGACACCCAAGGGGCCCTTCGACTACCCGGGCAATCCGCGACCCGCGCCGCGCCACGAGGGGGTCTTCGCCGACGAGGCGCTGCCGCGGCCGCCGTCGTTCAACGAGGCCGACCTGAGCGACAAGGCCGACGTGCTGGCGTCCGAGTTGCCCCTGCTGCGGCCGGCCCAGATCGTCCAGTTGGAGATCGACTACCGGGCGCGGCTCGAGTCGCTGCTGGCGGTCGACGAGGCGGTGGCGCGCATCGTCGCGGCGCTGGAGGAAGCCGGCGAAATCGATCGCACCGTGCTGATGTTCACCTCCGACAACGGGTACTTCCTCGGCGAGCACCGGCACACCAGCAAGTACCTGCCGTACGAGGAGGGGATCCACGTGCCCCTGATGATCCGCGGGCCCGGATTCCCGCCGGGATTGCACGTGGCGAGCCCGGTGGCCAACGTCGATCTGGCGCCGACCATCGCCGCGCTGGCGGGCGCCGTTCCCGGGATCGACGTGGACGGCATCTCGTTGCTGGACGTCAGGACCGATCCGGCGGCCTTCGACGGCCGGACGATCCTGCTCGGCGCGGGGGAGAACTCGGACGGGCTGCCGATCTACCACGGCATCCGCGTTCCGGGTTGGACCTACCTCGAATGGGAGAGCGGGGACGTCGAGCTGTACGACCTCGCCGCCGACCCGTTCCAGATCGACAGCGCGCACGACCTCCCGGGGCTTGCGACCCGGCGCGCGGAGTTGGCGGCGCTGCTGGGCGGCCTGCGCGGCTGCGCGGGCGCCGCGTGCTTCGGGCTACCTTGACTCGGATTCGTCGGTCGAGGGCGCCGCCTGTGGTTCCCGAATACACGATCGTCGGGTCGGCTGTGCTTCCCGGAATCCCCGTACACGCCGCAACCATAGCACTTCTGGCCCCGTCGGGGCCTGCCTGGACGCGCCGCACGGCCGGGTTGCTTCGGCCGGTCCGCCCACCTACGGTCCGCCGCTCGGTCCGCCGACCGCGCCTCCGCTTCCGCGACCGGCTGTTCTGGTGCCGGCTGTCGCGACTCTGGTCCGGGTGGAAGAACGCGATCGTCGTCGTGAAGCCGTCCACGGTGTTCGCGTGGGTCCGATGCAGACCCGGCTGCGATACGGCTACAGCGCCCTCTTCCGGCGGCTTCGCCGTCTCGTGCAACCCATCGATTCTCTTTGTCGGGGCGAGTGGATTCGAACCACCGACTCCCAGACCCCCAGTCTGGTGCGCTAACCAGGCTGCGCTACGCCCCGAGCGTACTTCCGGCGACCGGCGAGCGGTCGGCGGAAGGAGAGTATCTATTCCGAACGTCGTGTTTTGGCAACTCCTTCGTGGCCCTTGCCGGCGGAGGGTTTGCGGGACGGCAGGGGGCTTTCGAGGCGCGCGGCGGCGGTGGTGAGGGTCTGGGCGGCGGTGTTGAGGGAGCGGCGGAGTTCTTGTGCGGCGGCGGCGCCCTGTGTTTCGCGGTCCTGTCGTGCTTCGCCGAGGGCGCCTTCGATGCCGCGTTCGCGGAGGACCTTGCGAGCGCCATCGATGGTGTAGCGTTTTTCGTGGAGGAGGTTTCGGACGAGGGCGAGGACTTCGAGGTCGCGGCGCGAGTAGACGCGTTGCCCGGTGCGGGATTTTGCGGGACGGATCGAGCGGAACTCGGTTTCCCAGTAGCGGATGACGTGCGGCTTGACGCCGAGGAGGTCGGCGGCTTCGCCGATGCGGAAGAAGAGCTTGTCCGGGAGGACGAGCGGTCGCATCGGGATCGTTGCTCCGGGGCTACTTGCGGCCCGGGTTGAGGCGCGCTCGGAGCACCTGGGACGGTTTGAAGGTCAAGACGTTGCGTTCGGCGATGACGATGGGCGAGCCGGTCTGGGGGTTGCGTCCGGTGCGGCGGGCCTTATGTCGGACGGTGAAGTTTCCGAAGCCGGAGACCTTGACCTGTTCGCCCTTGGAGAGGGTCTCCTTCATGATGTCGAACACGGCCTCGACGGCGTCGGCGGCTTCTTTCTTGGAGAATCCGCCCACCTTCTCGTAAACGCCGTCCACCAGGTCCGCCTTGGTCATCGTGAGCCTCCTTCTTCCCGGGGCATCGGAGCTCCCCCCCGGATTCATCTGCGAATCGTTACCTCAAACCGGGCCACAAGTCCATCCACGACTCGCTGGTGTGCGGAATCGACCTCGTCATCGGTGAGGGTGCGGTCGGGGTGGCGATAGGAGAGGGTGAAGGCCATGCTTTTCCTGCCGTCGGGGATTGGTTTTCCGCGGTAGACGTCGAAGACGGAGACGTGTTCGAGGAAGTCGGGACCGAGTTCGCGGGCGGCGGCGACGACGGAGCCGGCGGTGACGGTCTCGTCGAAGACGGCGGCGAGGTCGCGGCGGACGGCGGGGTATTTGGGGAGGTCGTGGGCCTGGGTGGGGGAGGAGTTGAAGAGCTCGGGTTGGAGGTCGAGTTCGAGGAGGAGGACGCCGCGTGGGGAGTCGAGGGAATCGGCGAGTTTCGGGTGGAGTTCGCCGAGGAAGCCGACCGGCCGGCGGTCGAGTTCGACGAGGCAAGCGGCGCGGGGGTGGCACCAGGGGAGTCGTTCGGGGTCGGTGCGGAGGGTGAGGTTGCGGTGGAGGGCGCCGTCGGCGACGGCGTGGAGGATGTTGGAGGCGTCGTAGAGGTCCCAGGGGGGGGCGTTTCCGGCGAGCCAATCGGGGCGTTGTCCGGCGAGGGCGGCGCCGAGCTGCCAGCGTTCGTCGGGGAGTTCTGCGGTTCGGGCGTGGAAGGTCTTTCCGATTTCGAAGACGGCGGCGCCGGGGAGGCGATGGGCGAAGGCGAGGCGGACGTTGCGGAGGAGAGCGGGGAGGAGGGAGGTGCGGAGGAAGGCGCGTCCGGCGTCGAGTGGATTCCGGAGACGGACGCATTCGTCGGGGGACGCGCCGAAGCTCTGGAGGGTGGTCAGGTCTTCGAAGACGAGGTTGACGGTTTCGGCGAGGCCGCGAGCGACGAGGAGGGAGCGGAGGGGAGCGAGGCGTTCCCAGTTGCCGACGGGGTGTCGGCTTGCGGCGAGGACGGGGGGTGAGTCGGGGAGTTGGGCGTAGCCGACGATGCGGGTGACTTCTTCGATCAGGTCGATTTCGCGGGTGAGGTCGGGTCTCCAGGAGGGGGTGAGGATTTCGGCGGCGCCGTCGGGGGCGGATTTGACGCGGCAGCCGAGTCGTTCGAGGGTGCCGGTGATTTCGTCTTTGGAGTAGTCGCGTCCGGCGATGCGGGCGAGTCGAGCGGGGCGGAGGCGGAGGGGTTGGGGTTCGGGTCCTGGTCCGCCGGCGTCGAGGGGTTCGCCGGAGACTCGGCCGTGACCGAGGTCGGCGACGAGTCCTGCGGCGTAGGCGAGGGCGTGGGGTATGCCGTCGCGGTCGGTGCCGCGTTCGAAGCGGTAGGAGGATTCGGAGGCGAGTGCGAGGCGTTTGGAGGTGCGGCGGATGGAGCGCGGGTCGAAGTGGGCGCATTCGATGAGGACGTCGGCGGTGTCGTCGCGGATTTCGCTATCGAGGCCGCCCATGATGCCGGCGAGGGCGACGGGTCGTTCGGCGTCGCAGATCAGGAGGTCGTCGGGAACGAAGGAGCGTTCGATTCCGTCGAGGGTCCACATTTTCTCGT
>JAFGHH010000521.1 GCA_016930215.1 Deltaproteobacteria bacterium | reverse complement strand
GAGCAGGTCGCGCACCGTCTCCTTGTGCGGCATCGTCACCGACAACCCCGCCAGCAGCTCGGCGCGCAGCAGCTCGAGCACCGGGCCGGGACGCGACGTCGGCAGCGCGACGTAGGCCAGCGGCTGCCCCGAGCGGGGGAGCAGCGCGTTGTAGACGCGCGGGCCGGGCGAACGCAGCGCGTTCGGTCCGCCGAGCAGGCCGTAGACCCGCGGCGTCTGCCGCTCCAGCCCCACCCGGCGCGCCTCGGCCAGCGTCCATTGCCCCGGCGCCGTCCGCGACGCCTCGCCCGCCGCCACGTAGGTCCACTCGCTGCCGAAGGCGCGATAGGCGAGGCGCGAGAGCGTCCCGGCCGGACCCATGCCGATCGCCACCACCTGGCGCCGCGTGGCCGCGGCCGCGTCGCGCAACGCGACGAGGTCCGCGGCGTCCGCAATCGGCAGCGCCAGCTTGAGGACGTGGGCGCGGTGCGCGCCGAGCCGGGCCAGCGCCGCCAGCGGCGTCTCGGGGTCGCCCTCCGCCGGGTGCGCCGAGACGATCCGCCGCGTCGAACCGGGGGCCGCCAGCAGCTCGTCGAGCAGCGGCGCCGGCGTCGAGGCTTCGACATCGATCCAGCCCACGCCTGCCGCCAACGCCTCGCGCAGCCGCCGGACCCGCTTCTCCTCCGCGCCGTCCCAGCCGCCCCCCTCGCGCCTCGGCCGCACGGTGACGATCAGCTTCTCGCGCGCCGGCAGCCGCCGGCAGACGTCGGAGGGGAGGGCGTCGAGCAGGTCGAGGCGCACCTCGTGCAGGTCGACCTCGGGCGCCCGCTCGATCCGCTCGACGAGCGCCGGGAGCGTCTTCTCGTTGCCGGTCACGCACAGCATCCGTCGTGGCCCTCCCTGCCGGCGCGGCAGCCGCAGGTCCGCCGATCGGGAGCTACCCGGTCGGGGCGGTCGGGGTCAAGTGTCGGCGGGAGACGGCGGAGCAGGAAAGGAGTGCGGGCCGAGCGCGGCCCCTGGGGCCGACCTACGCGTCACTGCTGCACGCGTTGACCTCGGACATGCAGTTCGCGCTCTGGCAGCTGTTGCACGCGTCGGTGGTGCCCGTCGGGGGATAGCACTCGGTGTGGCAGTTGTCGTAGATGCACTGCATCACCGCCATGTACAGGTCGATGCCGTTCTGGTCGGACGTGATGAAACAGTTGTTCCAGCACTCGATGCCGGCGTCCGTGGGGCAGGTCGCCGCGCTGCCGGAGCCGTTCGCCGGCAGATTGGGGCAGGACCTCACGCATGTATAGAAACCCGTGCAGCCGGCCGTGCCGCTTGCTCCGTACCCGCAGGCGTCGAACTCGGTCATGCAGTTCGTCTCCTGGCAGGTGGTGCACGCTTCCGAAGTGCCCCCGGCGCACTCGGTGCCGCACCTGGTGTTGATACACGCCAGGATGTCGCTCAGCTGGGTCTGCGCATCGGCCGTGCCGGCTGCCGTGCAGGCGTTGAAGCACGCCTCGTCGGTGCTCGCACAGCACTGGGAGCAGATGACCGTCATCTGGCATGACAGGTCGCCCGTGGTGGTGCCGCAATCGGCCGGGCAGCTCGCCGCGGTCTCGCCCGTTTCGCAGGTGCCGTTGCCGCACACCGGACCGGTCGTCTCGTCCGGCGTGAAGTCGGCATCGGCATCGGCATCGGCGTCGGCGTCGGCGTCGGCGTCCGCGCCGCCCTCGAGGGTCGTCCCGTCCTCGCGCGCGTCGGGCAGCGGGACGTAGGTGTCGTCGTCGGCGCATCCGTAGGCGAGCGCCAGGGCGGTGAAGACGGCCAGCACGGCAATCCAGCGGGCGTTCTTCATGGTATCTCTCCTCTCCGAAGGGGCGGCCCCGTCGGGGCGGCCCGTTGACGGCCCGGGATCGGTACCCTGCGAACCGGCCTTCGTCAAGGGGCAGGAGGGCGGAACCGCCCCCGCCGGCCGGAAACCCTATTGTGCGACTCCCCGGACCCGTTGTAGCCTTCCGCCCATGACGCATCCGGCACAGACCGCCCGCGAGTACCTGATGAAGGCGCTCGAGGCGACGCAGCGGGATCCGGCGCTCGAGTCGGAGCTGGGCCGTCTCACGCCGATCCTGGCCAAGGCGCAGGGGCTGCTGTTCCAGGCGACGAAGGAGGCGCCGGACAGCTTCGAGTGCGGGGGGATCCTGAAGGGGGCGATGGAGCACCTGGCCCAGGCGCTGCAGATCTTCCAGGACGTCCAGACCGGCGGACCGGCGGTGCAGGAGGCCTCCAGCTCGGTGGCCAAGACCCTGGCCCTGCTGTTCCCGATCGTCCAGGACGCCAAGAAGCGCTTCACCGCCGAGAAGGAACGTATCTCACAGCTGCCCCCGGAGCAGCGGCCCGCCTCGGTCGCCCCGCCGCCCACCGCCGGAGCGTTCGCCGGACAGCACGTCCCGGCACGCACGATCAACTGGAACGTGCTGCAGCAGCTGACGCTGGACAGCGAAACCCAGTTCTACACCGGCTTCTCCCAGAACCTCGACGAGGGCGGCCTGTTCGTCGCCACCTTCGACGTCAAGCCGATCGGCGCCAAGGTCCTGCTCACCTTCGAGCTTCCCGGCGGCCGGCAGATCACCGCCAAGGGACGCGTGATGTGGGTCCGCGAGTACGACCCCAAGGCGTCCGAGGTCACCCCGGGCATGGGCCTCAAGTTCCTCCAGCTCCGCGACGACGACCGCAGGCTGATCGAAGGGTTCCTCAAGAGGCGCGTGCCGATGTTCTTCGATCAGGAGTAGGCGGCGGGCGGGGGAGGGCCGGCCGGGCTGCTCGCGCGCGTCCACTGGCGCCGCGTCGCGCTCGTCGCCGCCGCCGTCCTCGGAGGTCTGCTGGTCGTGACGTCCGGCTTCCTGCTGTGGGCCGCCTCCGGGTTCGACGACACCGACCCGCTGGCCGTGCGGCCCGAGCGGTTCGGGGGCGACCGGACCGACCGCGCTCCCGCCGCGCGCCCCGCGCGCCTGCGGGTCGTGAGCTGGAACATCGCCTACGGCCGCGGGCGCAAGGACGACGCCGGCGACCTGCGCTCCGAGACGACGGTCCGCGCCAACCTCGCCGGCATCGCCGGCGTCTTGCGCGACCTGCGCGCCGACGTCGTCGCCCTGCAGGAGGTCGATTTCGACTCCGCCCGCACCCACGGCATCGACCAGCTGGCGTATCTGGCCCGCGAGGCCGGTTATCCCTGGGCCGCCCGCGTCGAGACCTGGGCCTGCCGCTACGTGCCGTATCCCTACTGGCCCCCCGCCCAGCACTACGGTCGCATGCGCTCGGGCCAGGCCGTGCTCTCCCGCTTCCCGATCCGCTCCAACGTCCGCCACCTGCTGCCGCAGCCGCCCAACCCGTTCTGGTACAACTGGTTCTACCTGCACCGCGCGCTGCAGCACGTCGAGCTGGAGCTCGGCGGCGGCACGTCGCTCGACGTGCTCAACGTCCACACCGAGGCGTTCCACCAGGGCAACCGCGAGGACCACGCGGACCGCATCGCCGCCCGCGTGCGAGGCCTCCCCGACCGCCCCCGCCTGCTGCTCGGCGACTTCAACGCCGTGCCGCCCGAGGCGACGCTGCGGCGGGCGTTCCCCGACGAGCCGGAGACCGACATGACGACCGACCGCACGGTCGCCGCGATCCGCGCGCTCGGCCTCGCCGAGGCGCTCGACCTCGATGCCCCGCTCCCCGACACCTTCACCTTCCCCGCGGACGTGCCCAACCGACGCCTGGACTACGTCTGGTTCTCGCCTTCGTTCCGGCGCGTGGAGGGGCGGGTGGTGCGCGAGGCGGGGAGCCTGTCCGATCACCTGCCGGTGGTCGTCGAGTTGGCGTTCTAGCCTCGCCGTCCGCCTTCATCCGGCGGCTCCGTCGCCTTGCCCCGCGGGACCGCCTGCGATAGGCTCTGCGGTTGCCGGGAGGCTTGATGTCCGACGATCTGCTCGGGACGGTCATCGACAAGCGCTACCGCGTCGACCGCCAGATCGGCGAGGGCGGGATGGGCGTGGTCTTCCAGGGCGAGCACGTCTCGGTCGGCAACAAGGTCGCGATCAAGGTCCTGCATCCCGAGTATTCGAAGGACGAGGAGGTCGTGCGGCGGCTGGCGCAGGAGGCCCGCGTCGCCGGCACGCTCGGCCACAAGAACATCGTCCAGGTCTTCGACTTCTCGCAGACCGACGACGGCACGCACTACCTGGTGATGGAGTTCCTCGAGGGGGAGACGCTGGCGGACTACCTGGCCCGCGAGGGCCCGGTGGCGCCGCGCTTCATCGTCCCCGTCGCGCTCCAGGTCCTCGACGCGCTGGTCGCAGCCCATTCCCGCGGCATCATCCACCGCGACCTGAAGCCCGAGAACGTGTTTCTCACCACCGGCACCGACCCCACGGCCCACGTCAAGGTGCTCGATTTCGGCATCTCCAAGATCCGCACCGGCAACGCCGACCTGCACCTGACCAAGACCGGCACCGTCCTCGGCACCCCCTACTTCATGTCCCCCGAACAGGCCTCGGGCAAGAAGGACATCGATGCCCGCACCGACATCTACGCGCTCGGCGTGATCCTGTACCAGGCCCTGACCGGCCAGTACCCGTTCACCGGCGACACCTACAACGAGCTGATCATCAACATCTTCTCCAGCGAGGCGCCGATGCCGCGCGAGCTGCGGCCGGACCTGCCCGAGGCGATGGAACGGGTGACGATGAAGGCGATGGCGAAGCAGCGCGAGCAGCGCTTCGCCGGCGCCCGGGAGTTCGCCGAAGCGCTCGGGGCGCTGCTCGCGGACCCCGAGCTCAAGGAGCACTTCGGCGGCCTCTCGCGCAGCGCGCTGATGCGCTCCGCCCAACGCACCGCCCTCGCCTCGGCCCCGCCGCCCCCGCCCGAGGGAGTCCCGCGCACCGGGCGGGACCGCCTGGTGTCCGGCGTGGCTTCCACCACCGGGTCGGCGCCTCCGCGTGGTCGCACCGGCATGTGGATCGCCGTCGTCCTCGCCGTGCTCGCCGCCTCCGCCGCCGTCTGGTACGTGTTCCTGCGCGGCGGTTCCGGCGCCGGAACGACCGCCGCCGGAGGGTCGCAGGGCGACGCGACGACCGTGGCGGCGAACGCATCGCTCGACGCCGTCGCCGACGCGTTCGCGGAGGTCGGGGG
>JAFGHH010000075.1 GCA_016930215.1 Deltaproteobacteria bacterium | reverse complement strand
GGCCACGCGCGACGACGCGGCCGGCGAGGCGTTCGACAAGGTCGGCAAGCTGCTCGGCTTGCCCTATCCCGGCGGTCCGGCGATCGATGCCGCCGCGCGCGGCGTCGACCCCGGCGACCTGCGGCTGCCGCAGGGACTCCATCGCAAGGACACGCTCGACTTCTCGTTCTCCGGTCTCAAGACCGCGGTCGCCGACCTGCTCTCCGGCCGACCCTTGCCGTCGCCGGCCGAGGTTCGGCGCATCGCCGCCGCGTTCCAGCGCTCGGTGGTCGGGTCGTTGGTCTCCAAGTCGCTGCGCGCCTGCGAGGCGACCGGCATCCGTCGGCTGACGCTCGGCGGAGGCGTGGCGGCCAACGGGGCGTTGCGCGAGGCGTTGGCATCGGCGTGCCGGGATGCCGGCATCGAGCTGCACCTGCCGGCGCGGCAGGATTGCACCGACAATGCGGCGATGGTGGGGATCGCGGCGTTGCCGCGCCTGGCGCGCGGTGCGGACGACGGCGGGTCGCTCGGGGCCCATGCCGGCTGGAGTTGGGCCGCTGCCGTCGGCCGCGACGAAGCGTTTCGCGGCCCCTGACCCGCCGTTCCCGCGTCGTTCGGCGTTTTCTCCCACGCGGGCCGCGTTGACAAGCCGGGGGCCGTGATTATGGTGCCGCCGCTCCGGCAGCGAACCCGCCCGGGACGAGCGGGAAGCGCTTGGAAATCGCCGAGATAGGAGGTTGAGCCATGAAGATCCGACCGTTGCACGACCGTGTCATCGTCAAGCGCCTCGAGGAAGAGGAGAAGACCAAGGGTGGGATTATCATCCCGGACACGGCCAAGGAGAAGCCCTTGGAGGGCAAGGTGATCGCCGCCGGCAAGGGCAAAATCCTCGAGAACGGCGAGGTCCGGCCGCTGGACGTGAAGGAAGGCGACCGCGTGCTGTTCGGCAAGTACTCCGGCACGGAGATCAAGATCGAGGGTGACGAGCATCTGATCCTGCGCGAGGAGGACATCCTCGGCGTGATCGAGAAGTAGTCCGCCGCGAAGGCGATTCGGCCGGCGTCCGCCGCGGTGCGGGGCGCCCCGTTCGGGAGGTGAGTGATGGCATCCAAGGACATCCTGTACCAGGAGAACGCGCGGTCGAAGATGCTGCGCGGGATGAACATGCTGGCCAACGCGGTGGCCGTGACGCTGGGGCCCCGCGGCCGCAACGTCGTGATCGAGAAGAGCTTCGGCGCGCCGGTGGTGACCAAGGACGGCGTGACCGTGGCCAAGGAGATCGAGCTCGAGGACAAGTTCGAGAACATCGGCGCGCAGATGGTGCGCGAGGTGGCGAGCAAGACCTCGGACGTCGCCGGCGACGGCACCACCACCGCCACCGTGCTGGCGCAGGCGATCTTCCGCGAGGGGATGAAGCTGGTCACGGCGGGCCACAACCCGATGGAGATCAAGCGCGGGATCGACAAGGCCGTCGAGGGGCTCGTCGAGAAGCTGAAGAAGCTCTCCAAGCCGACCAAGGACCAGAAGGAGATCGCGCAGGTCGGCACGATCTCGGCGAACAACGACGAGACGATCGGCAAGATCATCGCCGACGCGATGGAGAAGGTCGGCAAGGAAGGCGTGATCACCGTCGAGGAAGCCAAGTCGATGGAAACCACGCTCGACACGGTCGACGGCATGCAGTTCGACCGCGGCTTCGTCTCGCCGTACTTCATCACCGACCCGGAGAAGATGGAGGTCGTGCTCGACGACCCGTACCTGCTGATCTCCGAGAAGAAGATCTCCAGCATGAAGGACCTGCTCCCCGTGCTGGAGGAGGTCGCCCGCGCCGGCAAGCCGATGCTGATCATCGCCGAGGACATCGAGGGCGAGGCGCTGGCGACGCTGGTGGTCAACAAGATCCGCGGCACGCTGCAGATCGCGGCGGCCAAGGCCCCCGGCTTCGGCGACCGGCGCAAGGAGATGCTCAAGGACCTCGCGATCCTCACCGGCGTCCCCGGCGGTCAGGTGGTCTCCGACGAGCTCGGCATCAAGCTCGAGAACGTTCGCCTCGGCGACCTCGGCCGCGCCAAGCGCGTCAAGCTCGACAAGGACAACACCACGATCATCGACGGCGCCGGCAAGAAGGCCGACATCAAGGCCCGGATGGAGCAGATCCGCGCCCAGATCAAGGAGACCACCTCCGACTACGACCGCGAGAAGCTCCAGGAACGCCTGGCCAAGATCGCCGGCGGCGTCGCCGTGATCAAGGTCGGCGCGGCCACCGAGTCCGAGATGAAGGAGAAGAAGGCCCGCGTCGAGGACGCGCTCAACGCCACCCGCGCCGCGGTCGAGGAGGGGATCGTCCCCGGCGGCGGCGTCGCCCTGCTCCGCTCGCTCGAGGCGCTCGACGAGCTCAAGCTCCCCGACTCCCAGAAGTACGGCCGCGAGATCATCCGCCGCGCCGCCGAGGAGCCGCTGCGCCGCATCGCCGAGAACGCCGGCGTCGATGGCTCGATCGCCGTCCAGAAGGTCAAGGAAGGCAAGAAGGCCTTCGGCTACAACGCCGCGGTCGACAAGTACGAGGACCTGATGGAGGCCGGCATCATCGACCCGACCAAGGTCGTGCGCTGCGCCCTCCAGAACGCCGCGTCCGTCGCCGGCCTGATGATCACCACCGAGGCGGTGGTCGTCGAGAAGCCGAAGGAGGAGAAGCCCGCCGGCGGCGGCCACGCCCACGGCGGCGGCATGGACTTCTAGCCCCCGACCTCGCCCCTCTGCTTCCCCCGCCCATCCTCGGATCCGTCCTGGTTTCGTGCCTCGCGAGATCCACGCAGCCAGGCAACCGGCCTGCGCCCGGACCTGCGGTTGCTTGTCCGACGACCGACGGCTATCCTCCGCATCGGAGCCGCGCCGCGGACCGCGTCCGATGGCGTGGAGGGGGACGGAGCGGCGGATGACCCTGCGCGATCAGGTCCTGGCACGTCGTGACGCCGTGCTTCGCGCGGCCGCACGTTGCGGCGCACGGAACGTGCGCCTGTTCGGCTCGGCAGCACGTGACGAGGCCGGTCCGGACAGCGACCTGGACTTCCTCGTCGACCTGGAACCCAATCGCAGTCTGCTGGACGTTGCAGGGCTGGCCGTCGAACTCGAACGGCTGTTCGGGCGCCCCGTCGACGTCGTGACCGAACGGGGACTCCGGGAACGTCTTCGCGACAGGATCCTCCGAGAGGCCGTGCCGCTGTGAGGGATGATCGTGCCCGGCTGCTCGACGTGCGCGAAGCCGTCGAACGGATCGAGAAGCACACGGCGGCCGGTCGCGACGTGTTCGACCGCGACGAACTCGTGCAGACGTGGGTCGTGCGGCACCTGGAGATCATCGGCGAGGCGGTCCGCGGCCTGAGCCAGGACCTGCGCGACCGGCACCCCGAGGTGCCCTGGGCGGAGATCGTCGCCCTCCGCAATCTCCTCGCCCACCACTACTTCGGGATCGACCTGGAAGCGGCTTGGCAGGTGGTCGACCGCGACCTTCCGGAGCTGAAGCGGAACGTGGACTCCATTCTGGCGGCCCTCTTGCCGACGGGGGGTCCGCCGCCCGCCCGGCAGGGCTGATCTACTACCTTCCGCTTCCTTCGCCGCCGGCGAAGGAACTCCCGACGCTCGACTCTCGCTGCGGGCCCCAGAACGCCGCCCCGTCGCCCCTTGCCCTGGCAGCCTCATCCGTGGTTCGTTCCACCTCGGGCGGGGGCCGAGGAGGCGACGATGGCTTCGGTGCGCGAAACCTTCGACCGGATGCCGCAGCTGTTCCGCAAGGACGGCGCCCAGGGGCTGACCGCGGTCTACCAGTTCGACATCACCGGCGACGACGGCGGCCGCTGGTACGCGGCGGTCCGCGAGGGCGAGCTGACCGTCGGCGAGGGAACGCATGCCTCGCCCAACGTCACGATCACCATGGCCGCCGGCCACTTCGTCGACATGGTCGAGGGACGCCTGGGCGGCATGCGCGCCTTCATCACCGGCAAGCTCAAGGTCAAGGGCGACATGATGCTCGCCGGCCGGATGCAGAAGTTCCTCAACGTGAAGCTCGTGTAGAACGCCCGACCCCACGGCTCGGACTCCAGGTCCGCTCGGCGAAATCGTCCTTGACGGCCGTTCCATCCGGAGGTCACACTCAACGACGGAGCGAACGGGCAGGCAGGATGGGGGTGGGCGATGAGTCGTGGTGTGACGTTCCTCGCGGTTGCCGCGACGTCGGCCAAGCCGCAGCGGTCACACACACTACCTCTCTCTCTCTCTCTCTCTCTCTCTCTCTCTCTCTCTCTCCTCTC
>JAFGHH010000520.1 GCA_016930215.1 Deltaproteobacteria bacterium | reverse complement strand
GGTTCGCACGGTTCGCACGGTTCCTGGTAGCGCCCACCGTTCCGCCCCGCCCGGACTCCTTCGTCAGCTCGAGAACCCACAGCGTGCTGCCGGTGTCGCGGGTGGTCCACCGCGCGGTCTCCCGCAGGCCGGCCGCCGCGGCGGCCGCCGCGGCCTCCTCGAGCGTCAGGTTGACCCGGTGTTCGAACGGCAGGTCGTTGCGTCGGACGACGCGGCGCAACGCGGCCGAGCCGCGCGCGACGCCGAACACGACATCTTCGGCGAGCAGCACGGTACCGCCGGGGCGACACAGTCCGGCGAGCCGGCGCAGCGAGCCGTCGAGCCGCGGCAGATGGGCCAGCGAGCGCAGGGCGAGCACGACATCGAACGGCGGGCCGGACGTGTGGAAGCGGTCGAGCGTCGTGCGGCGGAACTCGAACCCCGGGGCGGCCGGTCCGCGGGGCGGTCGGGGGTCGAGGCCGAGGTAGCGCAGTCGGCCCGCGCGCGCGGCCGGCTCCAGGGCGCTCCGGTACGGTGCGGAGCCGCAGCCGACGTCGAGCACGGTTCCGGCGAGCCGGCGGAGGCGGCGGTCGAGCAGTGCCTGGACGCGCCGGAAGGCGGGCCCGGGCGTCTCCTCGAGCAGCCCGCCGCACAGCGGGCGCGTCGGGCAGCGACGGCAGGTCGGCGAGAGCCGCAGCCGTCGCAGCTGGGCGGCGAAATCGGTGACGAGGCGCGCCGTGCCCGGGGCGGCGTAGGTCTGCTCCTGCTCGCGGACGGCGACGCGCAGCGTCTCGTCGGAGAAGTCGCGTGTCGGCGTTTCGTGGCGGCGCGCCCGGCCGGGGGCGGTACGGACGAGGATCCCGCGGACCGGGTCCGGCGGCGGGCGGAGGCCCGCGCGGACCGGGCAGGCGCGCAGGTCGAGCCGTTCGTCGCGGGGCGCGGGGATCCAGTTGAACGAATTGGGGACCGCGCGCGACACCGGGCGCAGCTCCGTGGCGCCGCGGCGCGCCAGGTACTCCACGAAGACGCCGCGGCAGCGGCGGCGGAGCGAGCACGTCCGACAGGCGTCGGCGAACGCGCGGTGGCGGTCGTCGACCGGGAACCAATCCCGCTCGAACGCCTCGCTCATCCAGGTGAAGCCGTCCTCGCGCAGGGCGCATTCCAGCTCCTCGAACGGGCCGGCGTGGCACAGCGGCAGGCCGTCCCAGACCACGGGGCGCTCCGGCCGTCGTTGCCGGGCGCAGGCGACGGCGGCGCGGATCGCGCGGGCGGCGGCGGTGAGCGGCGGGACGAGGTCGTCGAAGTCGTCGAGCACGTTGCCGGCCGGCTCGACGAGCGAGAACTTCAGCCGGACGGTCGGCAGCCGGTCGAGGAGCCGGACGATCTCGCGCAGCCGCGCGACGTTCCAGCGGGTCACCACGATGTTGGCCGTCACCTCGGCGACGCGCGGCGCGAGGGCGGTCAGCGCCGCGAAGGTCTGGTCGAAGGCCCGGGCTCCGGCGTGCCGGTCGTGCAGCGCGGCGTCCGGGCCGGCCAGCGAGAGATAGGCGTAGTCGAGGCCGCGAGCGACCAGGCGGTCGACGAGTCCGGGGTAGGCGAGCATGCGGCCGTTGGTGACCAGGCCGAGACGCAGGCCGGCGGCGGCGATGCGCTCGACGAGCGCGAGCCAGCCGGGCTGGATCGTCGGCTCGCCGCCGGAGAGGACGATCATCCGGGCGCCGAGCGCGGCGGCGCGGCGGAGCTTCCGCCCGAGGTCCGCCGGGGGGCTGCGGACGCCGCGGTGGGGTGCGGCGTGGCAGAACACGCAGTTGTTGTTGCAGTCGTAGCCGAGCTTGAGCAGGGCGCGGGGAACGGCGCGCATGCACCGATTCTCCCCCGGATCGCGGCTCGATTGCATCCCCCTTCGGCGTCCCGCCGGGCCGGCCGTCGCGATGCGCCGCGAAGCCCGGCTTGCCGCCGTCGAGCCCGTGGTGCATGCTCGAGCGGCGGCCGGGAAGGCGAGGTGCGGCCATGGCGAAGACGACGCTCGACACGCTGCGTGGCGAGCTGGAGCGGATCAACCTGGAGCTGCTCGAGCTGCTCAGTCGGCGGGGGACGGTCGTGCAGCAGGTGCAGGAGATCAAGCAGCGCGACGGCATCCCGACCCACGTGCCGGAGCGCGAGCAGGCGATGCTGGAGCGGCTGACGGCGGCGAACCGCGGGCCGTTCGCCGACGAGACCGTCCGGCAGCTGTTCCGGGAGATCTTCCGGGCCTCGGTGGCGCTGATGGAGGCGGGGCAGCGGAAGGTGCTGCGGGTCGGCCGGGCCTCCGGGGGTGCGGAGCTGCGGATCGCCGTCGGCGGGGTCGAGTTCGGCGGCGCACCGGTCGTCATTGCCGGACCGTGCGCCGTGGAGGATGAGGCGCAGCTCGACGCGGTAGGCGCGAAGCTGAGGGAGCTGGGCGTGCGGCTGCTGCGCGGAGGCGCCTACAAGTCGCGGTCGTCGCCCTACGCGTTCCAGGGCCTGGGGCGTCGGGGACTCGAGCTGCTGCGGGACGCGGCCCGGCGCCACGGGCTGGCGGTGGTGACGGAGGTGACGGACACCCGGAACGTGGCGCTCGTCGCGGAGCATGCGGACATCCTGCAGGTCGGCGCGCGCAACATGCACAACTACGAGCTGCTGCGTGAGGTCGGCGGAGCGGGCAAGCCGGTGCTGCTCAAGCGCGGGTGGTCGGCCACGATCGAGGAGTTCCTCTGGGCGGCGGAATACGTGGCGCTTTCCGGGAACGAGCGGGTGATCCTGTGCGAGCGCGGGATCCGGACGTTCGAGACCCAGACGCGGAACACACTGGACGTCTCGGCCGTCGCGCTGCTGCGCGCACAGAGCCGCCTCCCGGTGGTGGTCGACGTCAGCCACGCGGCGGGACGCAAGGACATCCTGGTGCCGCTGGCGCGCGCGGGCCTGGCCGCGGGGGCGCAAGGGGTGATGGTCGAGGTGCATCCGAACCCGGCCGCCGCCCGCTCGGACGCCGGTCAGCAGCTCGACCTCGACGAGTTCGAGCGTTTCCTCACGGCGGTCGGCCTACGGACCTAGCCCGCGGCGTGCGCGAGGTCGCGGGCGCGTCGCAGCCGGCGCGTCGTCGCCCTGCGGGTCTTCTCAGGCGGTCGTCGTGAACAGGCAGGCGCAGTCCTCGCAGAGCGCGGGCCGGCGCCCCGCGGCGAAGCGGGCCCGGAAGGCCGCGAAGCGGTCCCCGCGGCAGATCGCGTCGATCGATTCGCGCCCGAGGTTGCCGAAGACCCACCGCGGCGCGAAGCTCAGCATCGGACAGACCGACAGGTCCAGCTCGGCGGAGAGGTAGAACGCGCCGGTCGGGCAGTGGCACCCGCGGACCCCGAGGACGGTGTCGTCGGAACGCATCATCCGCAGGCCCAGGGCCCGGGCCCGCCGGGCGAGCCGGTCGAACGGCAGCGCGTCGTACTCGTCCCAGGACAGGAAGTCCGTCCGCAGGAACCGGTTCCGCATCGCGGCGAGCTTCATCACCTTGATCAGCGCCAGGTCCGCGAGGCCGTGCTCGTGCAGGAACTCGAGCAGCTCCCCGAGGTGCGGGGCGGTGCTCCGCAGGACCACGCTGTTGACGACGATCTTCGAGGCGCTCGACCGGCGGGCGATCGCGTCGCGCAGCCGCAGCACGTTGCGGAGCACGGTCTCGAACGAGGCGCCCGTCCGGACCGCCTCGTAGACCGCGGGCCGGGCGGAGTCCAGCGAGACGACGAACTGGTCGACGCCGGCGTCGAGCAGCCGTCCGATGCGCCGGTCGTCCAGCAGCGTGCCGTTGGTGGCCACCTGGACGGTGCACCCGCGCCGCTTCTCGAACTCCACCATCCGGTGGAGCTGCGGGTGGAGCAGGGTTTCGGAGAAGCCGCTGAACACGACCACGTAGGGCGGAGCGAAGGAGCGCCCGATCACGCGCCGGTACTCGTCGAGGGTGACGTTCCTCGCCGGGCGGGTTCCCGCGGATGCGGTGCACGGGCAGATGCGGCAGCGGAGGTTGCAGGTGGTGTTGATTTCGACCTGGAGCAGCTCGGGTCGAACGGCCACGGGGGATCCTCCCGGCCGGCGAAGCTAGCACCGGCCGACGGGCGTCGCAACGCGCGGCCGACGCTTGACCCTCCCGGATCGCGGTGGGATCATCGC
>JAFGHH010000519.1 GCA_016930215.1 Deltaproteobacteria bacterium | reverse complement strand
TCAATCGACGCACAGCCCCGACTGGTCCTCGACGAGGACGGACCGCGACTGTTCGGTGACCCCCGCCAGCTCGTCGACCACGAACTGCACCTCGACGAAGTCGTGCCGGCAGCCGCAGCCGGGGACGACGAAGGTGGTCACGTCGTAGCCGCCGCCGGGCCGTTCGACGACGCGCGTGCCGGTGATCGTCTCGGCGACGTAGCGCCACGAGCCTTCGAGGAGCAGGGCGGTGTCCTCGGTCCGGTCGCCGAAGAACGGCACGACGTCGCGGACGGTGGCGTCGACGACGGCGAGGGCCGACCGCGGGTCGCGCAGCGGCGCGAGGCGCTGGCGCAGGGCGGTGACGGTCTCGAGCTTCGAGATCGCGCCCATCCCTTCGTCGATCAGCAGCGAGCACTCGAACGGCATCAGGCAACCCGCGCGGAAGGCGTCGGGGTCGAGCTCCCGGCCCGCGGCCTGGTTGCAGCAACGGAGCACGACGCCGTAGGGCGAGAGCCACGACGCCGGCCACGGGAGCTGGTCGAGGATCCCGCAGCCGAACTGCGCCCGGATCGCCTCCAGCGCCGCCGGTCCCAGCTCGGGCGGCTCGGCGCGGTCGCCGTCGGGCACCATCGTGGGCACGATCGTCGGCACGGTCCCCTCCCGGGTTCCGGTGCCGCCGGGCTTGGGCTGGAACCGGCGGTCGGCCACCCGGGGACCCTCCGGATCCAGCGCGGTCGGCGGGAGCGGCTCGACCGGCGGAGGCACCGGCGCGTCCACGCCCGGCGGGGGCGTCGCATCCTCCCCCGGCGGCGGCTCGACGACGTCCCGGACCTCGGGACCGACCGGCCCCGGGCCGGGGCGCGGGCAGCCCTGCGCGAACCACCAGGCGAGGGCCAACGCGACGGCGGCGAGCGGCCACAGGATGCGTCTCATGGCTCGTCCTCCTCCTCGTCCAGCAGCAGCAGCCCCTCGACACCCGCCGCCCAGGCCACGATCCCCGCGACGACGGCGGCGTTGTCCTCCAGGGCCAGGGCGTCGGCGGCCGCCGGACCCGGTGTCGATACCACGACCAGTCGTCCGCCGTCAGCCCCGCCCGCCGACGAGGGCCACGGGAGCGCCACGGCCAGCGCCTGAGACGCCGGCTCCGGGCCCGGCCGGAACGCCCGGGTCGGGTTCCAGTCGGCCGCGGGCGGCTCGAGCCAGCTCGCCTCCGACGACCGGGCGAGCACCTCGACCCCCTCCCCTTCCGGCACGACGAGCGGCGAGGCGAACGGCAGGACGGCGATGGCCCGACCGGTCCCGCCGGGCAGCGCGAACGGGGCGCGCACGAACGGCGGGTAGCTCAGGAACAGGCGGCCGCCGGGGGCGGGAACCGAGACACGCGCGCAGCTCGGGTCGACCACGACCCCGTCGCCGAACGAGATGCCGGTCCCGGCCAGCAGCGCGGTCGGGTCGGACGCCGACCGCACGACGGTCCGCGCGTCGCGCCCGTCCTTCGTCGTGTAGCGGCCGCCGAGCACGACGACGCCGCGGCCGCTCTCGAGCGTCCTGCGGGTCGAGCCGGCGGCCCAGGACGGCAGCGGTCCGGCGCCGGAGGCGAGGACGACGACGGCGGCGAAGCCGAGCGGGTCGCTGGCCTGCTCCACCGGCACGAGCGCGAAATCGGGGAGCGCGGCCGTCAGGGCCTGGGCGGCCGCGACATCGCCGGCCGGCACGAGCGTGCCGATGCGGATCGGTCCGCGCACCACGCGGTGCAGGGCCAACAGCAGCTGCATCCCCGCCGTGCCGCGGCCCGGGGCGAGGTCGGTGACGGGGACCAGCCGATCGCCGAGCGCGACGACGAGGCAGCGCACGGCGTCGGGCTCGCCGCCGTCGCGCGGCAGCACCTCCAGGCCGCGCAGGGCCGTCACGGCCGCCTCGTCGAGCGGGGCCGGGGTGACATCCACGCGCAGCAGCCGCGGCGTCGCGCCGCGCAGCGCCTCGGCCACCGCCTGCAGCTCCGCGTCGAACGCCGGGTCGCCGCCCGCCTCGGCGGACGGGAGGAACAGCCGGAGTCGGACCGGCGGGCCCTCCTCGGCCAGCAGCCACGCCGTCGCCTCGGCCAGCCGCCGCGCCTGCGCCTCCGTCAGCACGGGTGCGGGCGCGACCACCGGCTCCGGAGGAGGGGGCGGCGTCTCGACGACCTGTGCGGGAGGAGGCGGAGGCGGTGGTGGCGGCGGCGGCGGCGGCGAGTGCCAGGGGCAACCCAGCGGAAGCAGCGCGGCGAGGGCGACCCCCGCGACCGTCCCCGATCGACCGATCCCGCCCGGACCACGCCCCATTGCCGACTCCCGCCGGTCCCCGCCCGTCCTCGATCGGCGGATACCAGTGCCGGACGCCGCGGACAAGTTCCGGGGGAAGAGGAGCGGGGCCTCCCGGTTCCCGTCGGCGTCGGCCTCGGCGTGGACGCCCCCGCCGGGCAACACGGATTCGCCGCCGACCGGCTTTCCCGGACCCGGCGACTCTGCTAGTTGCTGCCGCGATGGGTGGACGGACCGTGGAGACGCCGTGGCGGGCCTACCGGCGCGCGAACGCCGTGCTGGACGGCGAGCTGCTGCGACGCCCGGACGAGGTGACGTGCGCGAAGTCCCGGCGCGAACGGCGCGTCGACGCACACCGCGTGGCCGGCGAGCTGTACGCGGCGCTGGGGAATCCGCAGCGCGCCTGGCCGGCGATCCACGTTGCGGGGACGAGCGGCAAGGGCTCGGTGGCATGGGCCGTCGCGCACCTCCTGCGCGCGGCCGGGCTGCGCGTCGGCCTGCACGTCTCGCCGTACCTGCAGGTGGCGACGGAGAAGGTCTGGATCGACGGGCGCTACATCGACGGGCACGGCTTCGCGCGGATCGTCGACCGCGTCGCACCGTTCGTGCGGCGTCTGGCGACGCCCGACTGCCCGGCTTCGATCCACGGCATCGCCTCGGCGGCGGTGGCATTCGAGGCGTTCCGCCGGGCGGGGGTCGAGGTGGCGGTGGTCGAGGCGAGCTGCGGAGGGCGGTACGACGTGACGGCGCACCTCGACACGCGGGTCGCCGTCGTGACCTCGGTCGGCGACGACCACCGGGACGTGCTGGGGCCGACGCTGCGCGACGTGGCCCGGCACAAGGCGGGGATCCTGCGGCGCGGGGCGGCGGCGGTGTCGGGGGCCACGGGCGTCGGACGCGAGGTGCTGCGGGCCGAGGCGCGCGCGCTCGGCGTGGGGTTGCTCGAGGTTCCGGCGCGGGGCCGCCCGGTCGGTGCGCTCAACCGGGCTCTGGCCGAGGCGACGGTGCAGGCGTTCGGCGTGGAGCCGCCGGTTGGGGCGGTCGTCCCGCCGTTTCCGGGCCGGCTGGAGACGATCGCGGAAGCGCCGCGGGTCGTGCTCGACATCGCGCACAACCCGGAGAAGGCGCGGGGTCTGGTGCGGTCGCTCGGAGCGGACGAGGGCGCGGTGCTGGTGCTCGGCGCACTGCGGGGCAAGAACCTGCCCGCGATGCTGCGGACGCTCGCGGGGCGATGTCGCCGGGTGGTGTTCACGACGCCGGCGGTGACGGGCAAGTCGCCGGTGCCGGCGGAGGAGTTGCGGGGGCGGTTCGGCGGGTGGTTCGAGGAGGCGCGGGCGGTGCCGGAGCCTTGCCGGGCCCTGGAGGCGGGCTTGCGGCTCGCCGGACGTCGCGGCACGGTCCTGGTCACCGGCTCGGCGTACCTCGTGGGTGCGCTGCGCGGCCGGTGGATTCCGGACCGCGCGGTGCTGCTCGGGCGTTCGTCGTTCCCGGAATGAGCGGCCTACAGCTCGAGGTCGCCGCCGGAATCGGGACCGAGGCAGCGGCGGTTGCCCTCGCCGACGACGGGGGGCGGGGGAACGGGGGCGGCCACCAGCGGCGCGAGCCACGCCGGGCGCGGGGGCGGCGGATCGGCCTCGATCCAAGTGCGCCAGGCCTCGTCGCCGAACGTGTCCGCGGCGAACGGCCAGTCGAGGTCGCCGTACACGGCGCGCATCGCTCCGCGCGCCAGCACGGGGCCGTCCGGAGTATCGATCACGACGTACAGCACGTCGAGCCCGCCCAGCCCTTCGACGCGGCCGGCGCGGCGCCGCGCGCGACGTCCGTCGGCCGGGGCGGCGGCCTCGGCGTGCAGCGCGTCGGCGAGGATCGACTCGGCCCACCCGCCGACACCGGCCACCGTGACGATCTGCGTGTCGCTCCACGGCTCGCCGGCGACCTCGAGCGCCGCGAGGTCGGCGAACGCGCGCCCGAAGACGGCGACCGAGCGCAGTACTTCCTGGAGCAGGTAGGCCGAGGTCTGCGCCGGGCCGACCGGGGTCTCCAGCTCGCGCTCGGGCAGCACGCCCAACGACCGCAGCTCGGCGGCCAGCGTCTCGGCGACGTCGCTCACGGACCGGAACGCCACGGGAACGGGTGCCACGGCGCCGTGCGGGGTCTCGGCGCCGGCGGGGACGCAGTCGGGAAACGGCGCCGGGGCCGGGAGGCTCGGGGCGCCCGACAGCACGAGGTCGCGCTCGGCAACCCAGGTGCGCGGCAGCGCCGCCCATGCCTCGGGCCGGACCCGCGCGCGGCCGCGGGGGATCTCGTCGGGCGTCGGGAAGGCGTCCAGCCGCCGGGCCAGGTCCGGGTCGAGCATCGCGGGTCCGAGCCACTGGGCGACGTCGTCGCACCCCGGGCAACGCTCGGCGGCGAGGCCGCCGGGGACCAGGCCGAGCATCCCGCGCGGAGGAGCATCGGGCAGCGCGAGCACGGCGCGGACCGACGCACCGCCGGTGCGCGGCAACGCACCCTCTTCCCCGACCGACGCGCGCAGCGCCCCCGCGGCGGCGAGCGGGTCGAGGCCCGGACGCGTGCGCCCGACGAACGCCAGCAGGCGCGTCGCGCGGTTCCACAGGTCGGCGGCGGGTTCGTCGCCCGCCACGGCATCGGCCAGCAGGCGCACCAGCAGCGGCCCGGATACCGGGTCGGCCAGGTCCGCCGCGGTGGCGGGCGCGGACAGCTCGAGCCACAAGAGCGCGCGATGCAAGGCCCGCGGGCGGCCCTCGGCCGCCGCGTCGGCCAGCCGGAAGCGGGAGAAATCGACCTCCCGGTTGAGCAGTGCGATCGGGAACACACCGGCGGCGACGCGGATGCGGGAGACCGCCTCCTGGAACATCGCGTCACAGGTCGGCGGCAGCGCCGGCCAGGGGATTTCGGGAAGCGGCACGAGCAGCTCGGTGCGGCCCGCCTCGGCGTGCACGTCGTCGTTCGGGTCGGCCTCGGGCTCGGGCTCGGCCTCGGGCTCGGGACGCGCCCCTTCGGCGCCGAGCAGGTGGGCGGCGACGGCGAGCAGGGCGATCGTGCGGTCGAGCCCCAGGAGCACGTCGGCTCCGTCGCCGAGGGTCAGCCTGCGCAGCTCGAGGCCGCGGACGACGAGCGCGTGGAGCGCGCGGTACAGCGCGGGCGCGGCGTGATTGGCCTCGACCTCGCGCACGACGGCGCCCCAGGCGGCGAGCAGCAGGTCGACGGCGAGCTCCGGGGTGACGTAGTTCGGCAGGCCGACCCGCTCGTTGCGCTCGTAGAGCAGGAACGCGGCGCGGGCGGAGGTTGGGGCGAGGAACAGGCCGTCGCGCTCGAGTCGCGCGCGGTGGTCGGCCTCGAGGCCCGGGTAGCGGCCGAGATTGGCGACGGCGGCCAGCCGGACGACGCCGGCCGGAGGCACGGCGGGAACGTCGGGAACCGCCGCGACCTCCGCGCCGCGGGGCGCCGCTCCATCGGCCGTGCCGCGGGCGGACTCGCGGCAGGCCGCACCGGCAACGAGCAGCGCGGCGAGCGGCAGGACGAGCGAGGCGGCAGGACGCATGGTCGGCATCGCGGTTCCTCGAGCCGTCATCCTAGGCGGCGGGACCGGGGGGCTCAAGTTCGGGGGGTGCGCCCGGGCCGGGTTCCCCGGCGGCGGCGTCGATGGTCACCGTGACGCCGGTGGCGCCGGGCGTGACGAGGCCGGGGGCGCGGCCTTCGAGGTCGCCCGGTTGGGGTGGTCCGGCCATCCCACCACGACTCACCCGCGCGCGCACCTCGAGCTGCGCGGGCGAGGTGTCGTCCGGCTCGCCGGCGTGCCCGGCCTCCAGCGCGAACTCGACGGGGAACCGCGGACCGGGAAGGCGCTGGACCGCCGTCGGCACCCGCTGTCCGGGGACGCGCGCGAAGACGAACAGCACCGCGTCGGGCGGCACGCGGTCCGCCAGCTCGGGGGCGAGGGTCACGGTCCCCGACACGCTCCAGGCGGGTGTGGTGGCCGACGGCGGCGCTCCGGCGGCCCACGCGCCGTCCGGCGGCCCGGCGGTCGGCAGGCCGCCCGGCATCTCGGACGGAGCGCCGAGCGTCGACGCGTCCAGTTCCTCGAGCGGGGCGGTGTTCTTGCCGCAGGCGGCGGCGATGAACCAGCAACCGAGCAGCAACGGCAGGGAGCGCATCGGCGCCGGAGGGTAGAAGCGGCCCGCGTCCGAGTCAAACCGTGGTGAACCGGTTCATCTCAAGACGGTGACGTGCGCCCGCGCAGCGTGACTACTCCGGCGCCGGGCTCGGGGGCTCGCCGTCGCGGAGCCGGGCGAGCTGCGGGCGCATCGCGGCGCGGCGGTCGGCGCGGGTCCGCTCGAGGGCGCGCCAGCGCTCGAGCCGCGCGGGGCGCTGCGCCTGGAGCGCGGACTGCTGGCGCGGGATATCGACGAGCGGTCCCAGGACGTCGCGGGCGCGGGCCCGCCGGACCCGGAACTCCGGCTCGGCGGCCAGGCCTTCGGGGCCGAGCGCGCCGGCCAGCTCCCGGGCCCGCGCTTCGACCCGGTTGCGGCGCACGTGCAGCGTCGCGGCCCACTGCGGATGCCGCTCGAGCGACAGGGCCGGGACGTCGGTCGTCCACGGCGCGGCGGGGTCCAGGTCGTAGAGATCGAGCAGCCGATCGCCCTGCCACTCGTCCCAGATGACCCAGCGATCGATCAGCTCGGGCCACGGGACGGCGTCGCGCGGCTCGCCGCCCGCGGGCAGCTCGAGCGCCCCGACGGCCGAGCCCTCGCCGGTCACGGTCCGCGTGGCCGTGCCGTGGTGCGCGACGACGCTGCCGGCGCGCACGACGAGCCGGGTGGCGCCGCTGTCGAGGTCGACCTCGACGGAGAGCTCGCCGGCAGCCGTCTCCAGGATGCCGACCGGCGTGGAGACCTGGAACGCCGAGCCGGCTTCGAGCGAGGGGGCGACGACGAAGCGGGCCGCTCCGCCGAGCAGCACCAGCTCGACCCGCCGCAGGCTGCCGGCGACGCGCACCTTCTGCACCAGCAGCTCGGTCAGCTCGTCGAGGTCCGCAAGCGAGCCGTCGGGAAGGTCGAGCTCGGCGTGGGAGAAGCTCTCGGTCCAGACGATCGTGCCGGGGAGCACCGTCCGGCCTTCGACCAGCCCGCGCTCGCCGTCGGCATCGGCACACCGGACCGTGCCGTCGGCGAAGCCGAGCCACGGCTCGGTGCCGGCCGGGACGGGTTCTTCGGGGGCGGCGGGGACGACCGGTTCGGCGACGTCCGGCACGGCGACGGGGGCGACCGGCGGCGCGACGACCGCGGTCGCGTCCGGTCCCGACGGTGCGGGAGCGGCGGAGTCGGCGGCGGGCGCTTCCCGGCGAGGCCGGCAACCGGAGGCCAGGACCGCCACGGCCACGCACAGCCAACCCGTTGCTCGCATCGTTCGTCCTCCCGGAGCCCGGCGGCTCGCCGTCCCGGCCTGCACTGTCGGCGGGATGGCGGACCGCGTCAAGGCCCGGCGGGAAGCGACTCGACCGCGGGCGGCGCGGCGGCCGGCGACTCGACCGCGGGCGGCGCGGGCGCCGGGGGCGCGGGCGGCGGCACGAACAGCGGCTGTTCGGAAACGATGTACCGCTCGTCGCGGCACGGCTGATCGCAGCCGTCGCCCAGGCGGCGGCAGTGACCGAGGTAGCCTTCGAGCAGCGACGGGCGGACGGAGGTCCGGCCCTCGCACAGCGACGACAGGAAGGCGCCGTAGGCGCGGTCGCGGCAGCCCATCGCGCGGTAGGCGAGTCCCAGGTGGAAGTAGCCGGAGGAGACCATGGCCGGGACGTTGAACCTGCGTCCCTGGCGGACGGTTTCCTCGGCCCAGCAGGCGGCGAGTGCGGGGTCGGTGTCGAGCAGGTCGCGGGCGCGGTCGGCGACGGTCCAACCCCGTTCCTCGACACGGCAGGGAGTGGGGGAACAGTTGACCAGGGCGGGCACCGAGGGGGACACCGCGATCTGTTGGACGGCGGCCGGAATGCCGGGCAGGACGGGCGCCGGAACCGGGTTCAAGGCCGAGGGCGGCGCCGGGATCGCCGCCGGAGGGAGCGGGATCGCGAGGGGCGGCGGGGAGACGCTCGACGGTGCCGGCGAGGAGCCGGAGTCGGGCGCGACGGGCGTGGGGGGAGGCAGGCCTGGCACGGGCAACACGACCAGCGGACCGCCGGGCAGCAACGAACGGGACGGCGGGGCGGCGACGTCCGGGAGGGCGGCGTCCGAGTCGGCGGGCGGCGTGCCGGCGCCGACGCCGACGCCGTCCGAATCGTCGCCGAGGCCGAGGAAGATCGCGGCGCCGACGGCGACGAGCAGGGCGCCGACGCCGACGACGGCGTAGAAGCGCAGCCGGGTCCGCGGGTCCCCGCCTTCCTCGCGGCGCAGCCGGGGGAGGCCGTCGGCGGCATGCCGCAGGCCGGCGGGGGTGTCGAGGCGGACGCGGCGCACGTTGAAGTAGTCGGGGTCCGAGCCGAAGCGGAGGTGTTTGAC
>JAFGHH010000518.1 GCA_016930215.1 Deltaproteobacteria bacterium | reverse complement strand
GGGGGGGGCGGGGGGGGGGGGGGGGGTGGGGGGGGGGGGGGGTCCTGCGGAGGTCGGGCTGGGGGTCGACTTCCTGGCGATTGCGGACGAAGGCGGCAGGTACGTGGTGCCGTTGGGCGGCGGGGGCGAGGTCGGGCAGCCGGTTGCGCTTCCGGCGGAGGCCGGGTCGTCGGGTCCGATGGGGATCGAGGCGGTCTGCGACGGCGCGGCGGCGATCGAGTATCCGGGCGGCGTCGAGGTGTTGCGTCGTACGGCGAGCGGCTGGCGGTCCGAGTCGATCGACGGGAAGGCGTGGGGGGAGGCGTGCACGGCGGGCGGCACGGTGGTGGCGCTGGTGCGCAACCAGGGCTTCGAGGTGCGTTCGGCGGCCGGTGTGGCGGCCGTGGCGTCGGGGGCGTCGCTGGCCGGGGCGATGCTGGTCGACGGCGGCGCCGGGGTCGACCTGCTGCGCGGGGACGGGCCGTCGGGAACGACGCGGGTCTCGTTCGACCTGCAGGAGTTCACGGTCTCGTCGGCGAGGGTGGAGGCGACCGTGGCCGAGCTCGACCCGGCGACCGGGGCGGTCTTGTGGTCGGGGGAGGACGGTCTGCGACTGGAGACGCCGGCCGGGTCGTCGGTCTTCGAGGCGGCGGGCGGGTGGCGGCCGGTGGCGTTGCGCAGCGGCGTGGCGGCGAGCATCGGCCCGAGCGGCGACCGGGTGGCGCTGCTCGACGGGACGGGGGTGGTGCTCGGGGAGTGGCGCAGGCCGGGATGGCTGGAGGTGTCGTCGCTCGCGCCGGGCGTCGACGGGCGAACCGTGGTCGGCTCGGGCCCGCAGGGGTTCGTGGTGTGGCGGACGGGGCGCGAGGAGCCGGTGTTGTACTTCGAGGGCGAGGGGTACGCGGGAGCGCCGGCGGAGGTCTCTCCGGACGGCGGGAGCGTGCTGATCGGGCGGGACGACGGCATGTTGGAGACGTGGAGTCTGGAGAGCTGGGAGGTGGAGCGGTCGTTCTTCGCGATCAACGAGCAGGGGGGGCGGCCGACGGTGATCCGGTGGAGTGCGGACGGGGAGACGTTGTTCGTGGGTGGTGCGCGGGGCGGGGTGGTGGCGCTGCATGGGCGGACGGGGAACGCGCTGTGGGGCGACGTGCTGCACGACGGTCCGGTGACGGTGCTCGAGCCGGGGACGGCGGGTCCGTGGGTGTTGTCGGCGGACGCGCGGACGGCGGTGCTGACCGCCGCGCGGGGCGGCGAGCGGCTGATCCGGCTGGCGCTCGGGGTGGATGGGAGTTGGGCGGCGTTCACGGTCGACGGGTATCACGTGACGGGGGGCGCGTCGGGGACGGAGCTGCTGGCGTTGCGTGTGCCGTTGCCGGGCGGGGAGCCGGGAAAGCAGGATTGGACGTTGGTCGGCGCGGACGATCCGGACTTCGGGACGCTGGGCGGTGCGGTCGACGCGTTGCGGGTGACTCTGTTGGGCGCGGCGTCGTCCGGCGAGGAGGAGTGACGATGCGGGTGGGCGTGGGGCTCGCAGGGTTGGCGGCGTGGTTGTCGGTGTTCGGGGCGGCGGCGCAGGAGGTGCAGGTCGTACCGGTCGATGCGGCGACGCGTCGTGCGGAAGCGGAGGAGGCGCTTGCCGCGGGCGACGTGGCGCTGGCCGTGCGGCTGCTCGAGGAGCTGGCGTCGGAGGAGCCGGGCGACGCGCTGGTGCAGGCGCGTTTCGGGGAGGCGCTGGGCCGGTTGGACCGGGGGCGCGAGGCGGCGGAGGCGTTCCGTCGGGCGTTCGCGCTGGCGCCGACGCTGGTGCCGGCCTACGCGGCCGTCGGCCGCGAGATGGCGTTCGACGGGCGGTCGGACGAGGCGGTGGCGTTCCTGCGTGGGCCGCGGGCGGCGGTGCCGGTGCCGGTGAACGACGCCGTCTGGTCGCCGTTGTTGCGAGCCTGGGGTGTGGCGTTGCGCGGGGTGGGCCGGCTGGCCGAGGCGTTGTCGGACCTGACGCGTGCGGTGGAGCTGTCGCCCGGGGATGCGGAGTTGCGGGTGGACCTCGGCAACCTCCAGTTGCAGCTCGGCAACGCGGAGGCGGCGCGCAGCGCGTTCCTCGAGGCGCAGCGGCTCGACGGGAGCTCGGCGCAGGCGGCCAACGGTCTGGGCCGTTCGCTGGTGGCGCTCGGGCGGCTGGAGGGCGGGGTGGCGGCGTATCGGCGGGCGTTGGAGCTGCAGCCGCGGTATCTGGCGCCGCGCAACAACCTCGGGTTGGCGCTGGCGCAGCTCGGGCACGGAGCGGAGGCGGCGGACGTGTTCCGGGAGGTGGTGGCGCTGGACCCGGGGTACCTGCGGGGCTGGCTCAACCTGGGCAACACGCTGTTGGAGCTCGAGCGTTGGGAGGACGCGGAGCTGTCGTTGCGGCTGGCGTTGGAGCTGGATGCGAGCGAGGCGGAGGTCCACGAGGGATTGGGGCGCGCGTTGCTGGGGCGCGGGAAGGCGGCGGAGGCGCTGGCGGCGTTCGAGCGGTCGCTGGCGTTGGCGCCGGAGCGTTCGCGGTCGAAGTACGGGGCGGGCGAGGCGCTGTCGGCGCTGGGGCGCGGCGCGGAGGCGGTGGAGCGTTTCGTCGGCTTGAAGGGCGACGCGGAGCTGGGCGAGGACGCGCTGCTGCGGCTGGGGGCGGTGCTGGTCGACCTGCGGCGGCTGCGGGAGGCGCAGGACGTGTGTGTCGAGCTGCGGGTGCGGCTGCCGGAGGACCCGCGGTTCTGGGTCTTCGCGGGGCGGGCGTTGCGTGCGGCGGGGAAGGCCGACGAGGCGGCGGAGGCGTTGCGGCGGGCGTTGGCGCTGGCGCCGACCGACCTGCGGGTGGCGAGCGACCTGGCGGAGGCGTTGCGTGCGGCGGGCAGTCCCGACGCTGCCGGGGCGTACATGCTGGTCGGCCGCCGGCAGCTCGCGGCGCGGCGGTGGGAGGAGGCGGTGAACGCGTTCCGGCTGGCCGGTCCGGGGCTGGGCGAGGCGCGGGCGGGGCTGGGCGAGGCGTTGCTCGGCGCCGGCCGGTATCTCGAGGCCGCGGCGGAGCTGGCCGAGGCGTTGCGGGCGTTCGACGAGACGACGCCGCCGGTACGGGCGGCCGAGGTGCGGGCGCTGCGGGGCGTGGCGTTGGCGCGGGCGGGGCAGGCGACGGCGGCGGTGGAGGAGGTCGAGGTGGCGGGTCGGGCGGCGCCGGCGGCGGCGCGCGTGCAGGCGATGCGCGGCGACGTGCTGCTGGCGGCGGGTCGCGCGGAGGCGGCGATCGATGCGTTCGCGCGGGCGTCCGCGGCCGACGCGACCGACCTGCAGGCGCTGGTCGGGCTGTGCCGGGCGCGGGCCGTGGTCGACGCGGCCGACGCGGAGACCGGGCGGATCTGCCTGGAGGCGGCGGAGCGGGCCCCGTCGTCGGTCGAGGCGCAGCGCGCGCTGGGCCGGGCGCGGGAGGCCGCCGGACGTTTCGACGAGGCGGTTGCGGCGTACCGTGCGGCGCTGACCGTGGCGCCGCGGGACCTCGAGTCGAACCATCTGCTGGGCAACCTGCTGGCGCGCCGGGGGGAGTTGGATGCGGCGCTGGAGCGGTTCGCGGTGGCGGTGGAGCTGGCGCCGGCCGACGCCGAGTTGTTGGTCGACCGGGTGTCGGTGTTGATCGAGGCCGAGCGGCTGGACGCGGCGCTGGAGGCGGCCGAGCGGGCGGAGGCGGCGGCGCCGGCGTCGGTGCGGGCCCGGGCGGCGCGCGGCTGGGTGCTGCTGGCGCGGGGCGATGCGGGTGGGGCGGCGGAGCTGTTCCGCGGGCTGGCGGGGGAGGCCGCGGGCGAGGTCGAGGTGTGGCACGGGCTGGGGGCTGCGGAGCTGGCGTCGGGCCGTGCGACGGCGGCCGTCGAGGCGCTGGAGCGGGCCGCGGGGCTGTCGCCCGAGGACGCGCAGGTGCAGTTCGACCGTGGTGTCGCGCTGCGGGCGGCGGGCGAGAACGGGCGCGCCGCGGAGGCGCTGGGTGTCGCGCGGGGCCTGGCGCCCGACGACCCCGGGGTGACGTTCGCGCTGGCGGGGGTGTTGGCGGACGTCGGGCGTTGGTCCGAGGCGGACGCGGCGTTGGAGGCGGCGTTCGAGCTGCAGCCGGCGTTGGCGGACCTGCCGGAGTTCGAGGCCTTGAGGCAGCGGATCCTGGCGGACCTGCCGGCGTCACCGTCGGCGTCGCCCTGAGCCGTGGGGAGGCGCTACGGGTTTCCCGGCGGGGCTCGCGGAGTGCCGATCGACGGCAGGGCGCGGTGGGCGAGGATGCCGATCAGGGCGGCGAGGGTGGGGCGATCGAGCGTGACCTGGAGTCGGAGCAGGGTATCGAGGCGTTCGACCCGGGCTTCGTCGAACACGCGGTAGACCGAGCCGGCGGAGACGCCGGGTTCCTCGAGCACGAGGCGGCGGAGGGAGGACAGGACGCCGTCGAGGGTGGTTTCGAGGCGTGCGACGGCGCCGCTGCCGCGGGCGCGGACCAGGGTTACGACGTCGGCTTCCATCAGCTCGAGGCGCAGCAGGAGGGCGAGCTGGTCGGCGTCATCGATCAGGGGCAGCGAGCTGGCGCCGAGGGCGGCGAGCTGTTCGAAGTCGGCGTACAGTTTCAGGTCGCCCTGGCGCAGTCGCGGGAGCAGTTCGGCGCCGGACGGGTCGTCGGGGAGGCGTGGTGGTTGCAGGGCGGCGCGGCGGACCGCTTCGACCGTGAGCGCGAGGCCGATCGCGCGCCGGTCGGGTCCCAGCCGGGCGAGGACGAGCTCGTCGTTTTCGCCGAGCTGGTAGGCCTGTCCGGGGGGCGGGTCGAGCTCGGTGCCGGGGGGTGGGGAGGCGCCGAGGGCGGCGAGGCAGGTACCGACGGTGGGGGTGTCGAGCGGTGCATCGACGATCGCGACCCAGCCGTCGGCGGCGCCGCCGATCCAGGCGTAGGTGACGACGACGGCCGTGCGCGAGAGGCGTTCGACGCAGGTGCTGGTGGCCTGCGGGTCGTCGGACATCGCGGCGAGGAACGCGCCGGCGGCGAGAGACAGCATCGGGTCGGCGAACAGCGGGGTCGGGTTGGCCTGGACGAGCAGTTGGACCGGTGGGGGCAGGAGCGCGAGGTGTTCGTCGCCGATCGACGGCACGACGCGCGCAACGATCGGTGCATCCGCGGGGCTTTCGTCGGTCCTTCCGCCGCCGGTCTTGCAGGCCGGCAGGGCGAGCAGGAGGACGACGCCGAGGGTCTCCTGCATCCTGGGCGGGCGAGTCGGGTATGAGCGTCGTCTCGAGGCGTTCAACGTCCCTGCTCCAGTTCCTTCCGGCAGACCTCGATCAGGTACGGGTCGGCGGTGTCGGCGAGGTGTCGGGCGTCGCGGCAGATCGTGCTGTTCTCGCCGTGGCGCGCGCAGTCGCGTTCGGCGAGCCTCCGGCACGGCTCGCGTTCGCCGCAGCCGGGGGCGGCGGCGAGCAGGGTCAGGGCGGCGAGGGAGGCGGCCAGGGTGCGCACGGGGGCAGTATACCGTCGGTTGCCGTCCAGGCGCCGCTTGAAGTTGGGACGGAATTGTGGAAACCTACGGGCGATGCCGGGGTCACGGGACCGTCTCGACCACGACGACGCGACGCAGGTCATTCAGGCCGAGCCCGTGATCGTGCCGCGTTCGCTCAAGGAGTTCCTGCTGCTGATCCACGTCGGCACGGGGAATGAGAACTCGGACCCCAAGGAGATCGGCCGTCGGTTCGACCTGGACAAGGATTCGATCTTGATCGGCCGCGGTCCGGACAACGACATCGTGCTGGACCTCGACACCGTCTCGCGGCGCCACGCGCGGATCGACCGCAAGGGTGGGCGGACGATGTTGACGGACCTGCAGAGCACGAACGGGACGTACATCGACGAGCGGCGGATTCCGCCGTACACACCGCAGGAGATGCCGCGGCCCGCGCGGATGATGATCGGTCGTGCGATCTTCAAGTACCAGGCGGGCGACGACCTCGACCTGCAGTACACCGAGGAAATCTACCAGCTCAAGATCACGGACGGCCTCACCGGCCTGCCCAACCGGCGGCGGCTGATGGAGGTCCTGCAGGGCGAGATCCCGCGGGCCCGGCGCTACCACCGCGAGCTGGCGCTGGTGATGATGGACATCGACCACTTCAAGCGCATCAACGACACGCTGGGGCACCTGGCCGGCGACCACGTGCTGCGCGAGTTGGCGAACGTGGTCTCGATGCACGTGCGGCAGGGCGAGCTGTTCGCGCGGTACGGCGGCGAGGAGTTCGTGCTGGTGCTGCCGGAGACCGGGAAGGACCAGGCGGTGCAGGTGGCCGAGCGGCTGCGGCAGCGGGTCGAGGGGTGCACGTTCCAGTTCGCGGACCGACGGATCCCGGTCACGGTCAGCCTGGGGGTCAGCGCGTTCGGCTCGGAGGAGATGGACGAGCAGGCGTTGATCGAGCAGGCGGACCGGAACCTCTACCGGGCCAAGGAAGCGGGCCGCAACCGCGTCGTCGGCTAGTCTTCCCCTTCCACCAGCGCGTCGCGGGCGCGTTCGAGCAGCGTTGCGACGTCCTCGGGGGTGCTCGCCTTCTGCGCCGCGACGCGGAAGGCGGCGGCGCCGCGGACGCCGCGGACCAGCCACAGCAGGTGCTTGCGCAGCTCCTTGATCGCGCGCGACGGGCCGGCCCAGGCGGTGTAGGCCGCGACGTAGTCGCGGAAGATCGCGAGCCGCTCGGGGACGGGCGGCTCCTCGTCGGTGCCCTCGGCGAGGGCGCGGAACAGCCAGGGGCGGCCCATCGTGGCGCGGCCGACCATCACGCCGGCGCAGCCGGTCTGTCGGACCATCCGTTCGGCGTCGGCGTGGCCGCGGATGTCGCCGTTGCCGATCACGGGAATCGGGACGGCGGCGACGACGCGGGCGAGGAGGGACCAGTCGGCGCGGCCGCCGAACATCTGCGTGCGAGTGCGGGGGTGGAGGGTGATCCAGGCGGCGCCGGCGTCGGCGAGCGCGCGGGCCGTCTCGACGGCGTTGATCGAGTCGTCGTCCCAGCCGGCGCGGATCTTGGCGGTGACGGGGACGGGGACGGCGGCGACGACGGCGGCGACGGCGGCGACGGCGGTGGCGGTGTCGCGGCCGAGGGCGGCGCCGGAGCCGGAACCGACGACCTTGCGCGCGGGGCAGCCGAGGTTGACGTCGAGGGCGTCGGCGCCGAAATCGGCGGCGGCGCGGGCGCCCTCGGCGAGCACCTCGGCGGAGTTGCCGAAGATCTGCACGTGGAGCACGCGTTCGCCGGCGGCGCGTTCGAACGGCTTCTTCTTGCGCCAGGCGCGGCGGACGGTGAGGTGTTTGGCGGCGACCATCTCGGTGGTGGCGAGGCCGCAGCGCTGGGCGAGGCAGGCGGCGCGGAAGGGCGGGAGGGAGATCGCGGCCATCGGCGCCAGCAGGGTGGCCGGCGCAATCTCGAAGGGGCCCAGTCGGATGCTGGTGTCGGCGAAACGCACGGGCGGATCGTGCGGATCGGGGGTGGGAAGTCAAGGGATGCCGCTCCATCGAGGCGACGAGACCGGGCGTTGGAGAAGCCGCCCCGCGTCCGGGAGGGGGCGTCGCAGGGTCGGCGAAGCCGGCCGGTAGGCGGCCCGGCCGCGAAGTTGGCGTTCCCGGGCTCCCGGGGTAGATTCGGCCCGTGAGGCTCCCGCGTGCCATCACCGGGGCGCTCGGTGCGGTCCTGTTCCTCGGGACGACCGTCGCGCCCGATTCCGTCGCCCAGGAGGTCCACGAGGCGACGCTCGTCGTCGGCGCGGGGGCCGACCCGTACCCGGTCGCGCTCCAACTCCAGGACGGACAGCGCGCTTCGATCCGCGGCGACGCCCGCGCGCTCCCCGCACCCCAGGCCGAAGGGCTCAGCCTGCTCGAGCTCGAGCGGTCCCGCATGGACCAGCAGGCGTGCCGCGCGTTCTTTGGTCCCGACGCCGTCTGCGGACCCCCCGTCGTGCCGCCGCCGCGACTGTTCGCCGGTGTACGGGTGCCTCGCGTGTTCACCACCGCGGCCGTCGCTGCCGTACCGGGCGAGCCCTCGTCGCCCGCGGCGGAGACCGTGGGAACGGCGGAGGCTTCCCCGCCGGCCGAGGGCGGCGGGCGCGACCTGTCGTGGCTCCAGGGGATCGTCTTGCCGGACCTGCCGGTGCACTGGAACGAGAAGGTCGTCTACTACCTGGAGCAGATGCGCGAGGGCGGCTCGTTCCACGGCGCCCTCGAGGGATGGTACCGCCGCTCGGGGCGCTGGTCGGCGATGGTCCGCGAGGTGTTCCGCCGCCACGGGTTGCCCGAGGATCTGCTGTGGGTCGCCGCGATCGAGTCGAGTTTCGGGCCGACGGAACGCTCGTCGGCCGGCGCCGTCGGCCTGTGGCAGTTCATGCCTGCCGGCGGCCGGATCTACGGCCTGCGCCAGAATCGGTGGATCGATGAGCGGCGCAACCCGGAGCGCTCCACGGAGGCGGTCGCGCTGTACTTCGCCGACCTCCACAAGCGCTTCCACTCGTGGGACCTCGCGCTCGCCGGCTACAACATGGGCTGGGCGGGGCTCGAGAAGGCGGTTGTCAAGCACGGGACGAACGACTACTGGACGCTGGTCGAGACCGAGAACGCCCTGCCGTTCGGCACGACGATCTACGTGGCCAAGGCGCTGGCGGTCGCGGTCGCCACCCGCAACCCCGACCGCTTCGGCCTGACCGACGCGACGCTCGACCCGCCCGAGCCGTACGACGTGGTCGAGGTCCGCGGCGTGGAGCGGGTTGCGGCGCTGGCGCGCGCGGCGCGGATCACTCCCGAGGCGTTCAAGCGGCTCAACCCGGAGCTGCTGCGGGACCGCACGCCGCCCGGCGAGGAGCGCTGGTCGGTGCGCGTCCCGGCCGGGGCCGAGGAAGGGTTCGTGGAGCGGCTGGCGGCCGCGCGGGAGCAGGACCAGGCCCGCGCGTACACCGTGCGCTTCGGCGAGACGCTGCCCGACGTCGCCTACCGCTTCCGTACCACCACCGCGCGGCTGCGGCAGATGAACGGCCTCGGCGACCGCGACGGCGTGCGGGGCGGCGAGGTGCTCGATGTCCCCGACGTCGAGCCGCGCGATCTCGAACCCGCCGACCCCAAGCCGCTGGTCGTCGTCCCCGCCGAGACCTTCGTCTACCCCGGCCGCGAACGGGTGTTCTACCGCACCCTGGCCGGCGACACGCTCGAGGCGATCGCCGAGGCGTTCGGCGTCACCGCCACCGATCTCGTGACCTGGAACACGGTCGACCCCGAGGCATACCTCGCTCCGGGCCTCGTGCTGCAACTGTTCGTCCCCCCGTCGCTCGACCGCGCGACCGTGCTGGTGTTCGGCGAGGGCGACGTGCTCGTGTTCACCGCCGGGTCGGCGGAGCTGTTCGAACACCTGGCGCGGCAGGAGGGGCGCGAGCGGATCGTCTACGTCGTGACGGAGGGGGACACGCTGGAAACGATCGCGCGGCGGTTCGCCACGACGGCCGGCTCGCTCTCGCGCGTCAACCACTTCGGTCGCAACACGGCGCTGTCGGCGGGCGACGAGGTGGTCGTCTGGTCCGCGCCGGAGGAGGCGCGGACGTACCTGCGCGAGGCCGGCCGCGCGGCGGCCTCGGGTCGCCCCGAACACCGTCCGGACCTGCCGATCGTCGAGCCGGAAAGCGACGAGCCGCCCGAGGACTTCACCGCGCCGCTGGGCGACGGAATCGATGCGGCGGTGCCGCCGCCCGGACCGCCCACGGCGGCCGAAGCGCCGGCGGGGGAGGGCGCCGCGGAGACGCCCGTCGCGACCGCCGATGGCCAGCCGACGGCGCCGGTGGTAGCCTCGAACGCGCCATGACCGCGATCGCTCCCGACGCTCCCCGACTCCTCGTCGTCGACGACGAGGAAGGGATCCGGACGACGCTCGAGGTGCTCTTCCGTCGTACGGGATATCGCGTGACGCTGGCCGCCGACGGCAACGAGGCGGCGGCGGCGATCCGGGACACGGAGCCGTTCGACCTGATCGTGACCGACCTGGCGATGCCGGGGCTCG
>JAFGHH010000517.1 GCA_016930215.1 Deltaproteobacteria bacterium | reverse complement strand
GTCGTCGTCGTCACCGCAGCCGGCGGCGAGCGCGAGCGCGAGCGCGAGCAGCAGGATCCACGGGTTTCCCGGGCGTACTTGCTTCATGGCGGTCACTCCTCGGGGCTTCCCATACGATGCCGACCGGGATGGTGCAAGTCCCGCCGGGCGGCGCGAGCCCGGACGACGGTCCGGTTCAACCCGGGCAGCACCATTCGCAGTAGCCGTGCACGCACACGTCGCCGTCCGCGCAGTCCTCGTCCACGGTGCACTCCGTCCCCACCGGGCGGCACTCGCCGTCGCAGCCCATCACCACGTCGCCCCAGTAGAAGCAGATCAGCCCGTCGGCGCAGTCCGGTTCCGCGGAATCGATGTGGCACCGTTCGCCGGCCGGGTTCGGCCCCGGCGGGGCGCACTCGTACGGCTGCGTCGTCACCCACAGCTCGGGCCCGGTCGCCTCGCTCGCCACGACGTAGCCTTCGACGATGCTGTACATCGGCACGTGGTCGGGGCTGCACGACCGCTCGCACTCGGTCCCGGTGCATTCCCAGGGGATGCCGCAGGTCGAGCCGCGGAGCGACAGGGCGCAGCCCACCGTCCACTGCACTTCGTTCTCGCGGCAGACGCACGGCTCTCCCCGGCAGGCGCACGAGTCCGGGCCGAGCAGCAGGCCGCCGCGGACCCGGACGTACCGGCCCTGGTGCTCCCTCCACCGGCCGTCCTCCAGCTCCTCGGCGCGCAGGTCGGCCGCGAGTTCCGGGACCGCTTCCGGCGGGCAGAAGTCCTCGACGCCCACGCAGGTCCCTTCGACGCACCGCGCCGCGTAGTAGCGGTGCCACATCGGCTCGCAATGGTCGCATTCGGAGATGCACTCCCGATGCGTCGCGCCCCACGGTTCCCCCAGCTCGTGCAGGCACGGGTCGAGGTCGAGGATCGAGCGGTGCACGGCGAGCGGGTTGGGGGAGCAGCAGCGGTCCTCCGGCAGGGCGACGGCGCAGTCGTCGTCGGTCAGGCAGCCGACGATGTCGGGCGGGCCGCTCGCGTCGTCGGGCCGGGCGTCGGGGGGCGTCTCGTCCGGTCGTATGTCGGCTTCCCGCGCGGCGTCGTGCGGGTCGTCGGCGGCGTACGAGGCGTAGCAGCCCGCGAGAGCGGCCGGGAGCGTCAGCAGGATCCATCGCATCGTGTTGTCCTCCGCGGGTCGGCGTCCGGAAAGATGATAGCAGCAACCGTCCCGGACGGCACGTGGCGGGGCGCACCTGTCGCGGCGCGCGCCGCCTGTGCTAGCGTCCCGGGCCGCATGTCGGACGTCGTGCGGACCGGCCGGAGCCTCGGCGTCGCCACCTACCTGGGCTACGCCTCGGGCTCGCTCGCCACCGGGGCGTTCAGCACCGTTCCCGGCCTGCTGCTGCTGTACTACCTGACCGACACGCTGGGGGTCCCGGCCGGCCTGGCCGGTGTGACGGTGCTGGTGCCGAAGTTCTGGGACGTGTTCTGGAACCCGGTGGTGGGCGGCTGGTCGGACCGCACGAACACGCGGTGGGGCGGGCGCCGTCCGTGGATGCTGGCCGGCGCGCTGTTGCTGCCGGCGCTGTTCGTCGCGATGTTCGCGGCGCCGGCGGCGCTGACGGCGGCCGGGGCGGCGGCGTGGACCGGCCTGGCCTTCCTCGGCTCCGCGGCGGCCTACGCGCTGTTCCAGGTGCCGTACGTCTCGATGCCGGCGGAGATGACGGAGGACTACCACGAGCGGACGACGATCATCGCGTACCGGATCGTGGCGCTGACGCTCGGCATCCTGATGGCCGGAGCCGTCGCCCCGCTGCTCGTCGCGGAGGGCGGCGGCGGTCGGTCGGGCTACCTGCTGATGGCGGTCGCGGTCGCCGCGTTCCTGCTCGCCGGCATGCTGGGGGCCGTGCTCGGCACGGGCCGCGCGCCGACGGCGACGAAGCCGGGCGGGGCCGGGTCGCTGCTGGCCGCGTTGCGCGTGGCGCGCGGCAATCCGTGGTTCCTGCCGCTGTGGGGCTGCTTCGTCGTCCAGGCCCTCGCCTCGGCGGCGACGCTCGCTTCGATCCCGTATTTCGCGACGTACATCCTCGACCGGCCCGGGGCGACGACGCCGCTGTTCGCCTGCCTGGTGGCCCCGGCGATCCTCGTGATGCCGCTGTGGACGTGGTTCGGGCGCCGCGCCGGGAAGAAGCGGGCGTACGTCGTCGCCTCGCTGTGCTACGCCGCCGCGTCGGCCGGCCTGCTGGCCGGGGGCGTGCTGCCGTTCGCCGGCGCCCTGGCGCTCGTCGTCGCCGCCGGCGTCGGCTACTCCGGGATGCAGGTCTTCCCGTTGGCGATGCTGCCGGACACGATCGCCGCCGACGAGGCGCGTTCGGGGGTGCGCCGGGCCGGCCTGCTGACGGGGATCTGGACCGCCGGCGAGACCGGCGCCTTCGCCCTCGGCCCGTCGCTCGTCGGCGCCGTCCTGGGCGCCGCCGGCTTCGTGTCCACGGAGGCCGGGACGCGCGTCGTGCAGTCGCCGGCCGCGCAGACCGGGATCCTGCTTTCGTTCAGCGTGCTGCCCGCCGCGGCGATGCTGCTGTCGCTGCTGCTGCTGCGGCGCTACAACCTGAGCGAAGCGAGACTGGCCGCCGTCGTCGGCGGCAGGGAGGAGGCACGACCATGAGATTGGCGGAACGCGGCAGGTCCGCGGACGACGTGCTGGCCGAGCTGCGGCGGCGGCACGAACGCGACCTGCCGACGCACGGCGGCCGGACCTGGGCCTACGTCTACGACGCGGGTCTCGCGGGCCTCGACGAGCTGCTGGCGGAGGCACACCGGGCCTACGCCGCCGTCAACGGCCTCGATCCGACCGTCTTCCCGAGCATCGTCGCGCTGGAGAACGACCTCGTCGGCGCGGCGCTCGAGCTGCTCTCCGCCCCGTCCGGCGCGGTGGGCACCTTCACCTCGGGCGGCACCGAGTCGTGCATGCTGGCCGTCAAGGCGGCGCGGGACGCGCGGCCCGGCGTGGAGCGGCCGCGGATGGTCGTGCCGACGACGGTGCATCCCGCGTTCCTGAAGGGGGCGAAGTACTTCGGCGTCGAGCCGGTGCGCGTGCCGGTCGACCCCGCGACCTGCCGCGCCGACCCGGCCGCCACGGCCGCCGCGCTCGACGACCACACCGTCCTGGTCGTCTGCTCGGCCGTCTCCTACGCGCACGGCGCCTGCGACCCGGTGCCGGCGGTCGCGGCGGCGTCGGCGGCGCGGGGGATCCCGTGCCACGTCGACGGCTGCATCGGCGCCTGGCTGCTGGGGTGGTGGCGTCGCGCCGGGCACGACGTGCCGCCGTTCGACTTCGCCGTCCCCGGGGTGACGTCGCTGTCGGTCGATCTGCACAAGTACGCCTACGCGGCGAAGGGCGCCTCGCTGCTCCTGTTCCGCGACCCGGCGCTGCGGCGGGCCTCGTACTTCGCGAGCGCGGCGTGGCCGGGCTACGTGATGATCAACGCCACGATGCAATCGACGAAGTCCGCCGGGCCGCTGGCGGCGGCCTGGGCGGCGCTCCAGCACCTCGGGGTCGAGGGGCAGCTGGAGCTGGCGCGGCGGACGCGCGAGGCGACCCGCGCGCTGGTGGACGGCGTCGCCGCGCTCCCGGGACTGCGCGTGGTGGGCCGACCCGACGCGGCGCTGCTCGCGGTCGGCTCCACCGAGGAGGCGGTCGACCCGTTCGTGGTGGTCGACGAGCTGCGGGTGCGCGGCTGGTATGTCCAGCCGCAGCTCGCCTTCGAGGCGCTGCCGCGGAATCTGCACCTGACGGTGACCGCGGCGAGCCTGCCGCGGGTCGAGCCGCTGCTCCGGGACCTGCGGGACGCGGTGGTCGCGGCGCGCGCCGCGCCGTCCGCCCGGCCCGACCCGGACCTCGTGGCCGCGGCCCGCGCGATCGACCCCGACGCGCTGACGCCGGCGGAGTTCGCGCGCCTGCTGGCCTTCGCCGGTCTCGACCCCGCCACGGTGGGTGGCGGGCTGCCCGAGCGGTCGGCCGGGATCAACAACCTGCTGGAGGCGGTGCCTGCGCGGCTGCGCGAGCGGATCCTGGCCGAGTTCCTCGGGCTGCTGTTCACGACGTGAGCGTCGGCCGCGGTTCACCGGTCGCGGCGCAGCTCGAGCGGCAGGTTCCAGAGGTTCTCGGCGCGGCGGATCGCCTCGGCGAAGGCGGGATAGGCGTCGGGCTCGAGGCGCGCGTGGGCGATCGAGAGGTGGCGCACCAGCGTGCCGCCGTCGTCCGCCGGCTCGACCCGCTGGTCGAAGGTCACGCCGGCGGCATCGATGTCGAGGCCCGGCGTGGCGGCGGGGCGCCAGTCGGGGACGTGCAGGCGGATCCGCAGCTCGACCCGGATCGGGGGGAAGGCCACCGCGGGGTGCTCGATGCGCGGCAGCGGGGCGTAGCCGCGGCTGAGCATCTGGGGGATGATCGGCGGCAGCAGCAGGGTGCCGCCGCGGCGCACGGCCATCCCGGCGGCGGAGGCGACGAAGCGCACGACGAGCGGGGTCTCGCGGTCCTCGAGCCCCTCCACGGCGACCGACTCGACCTCGGCTCCCGGGAACGACGGCGAGATGAAGGCGCCGGTCAGGTCGCCCTCGCGGTCGGCGGGGGAGCGCTGGAGCAGCCCGTCGCGCAGGTCGGCGGCGAATCCGCCGACGAAGGTCATGGAGCCGGCGACGCGGACGTCGCCGCCGTCGGGCTCGACCTCGAGGTCGAGGTCGGCGAGGACTCCTTCCTGCAGGTCGGGCCGTTCGGGCAGCCGGACCGTCTCGAAGACGTCGCCGAGCGGGTCGAACGGCGCGGCGGGCATGCCGCGAATCTCGGCGGGCAGGAAGCCGAACGGCGCCTCGTCGTGCTCGATCGTCAGGTACGTCCCGCCGACCTCGACCACCGGGTAGTAGAAGCGGCCCGCCTCGGCGACGGTCGTCTCGGTGCGGTCGCGGTCCAGGGAGGTGGCGAGCAGCAGGCGGGGGTGGAAGCCGTTGGCGCGGAGCAGGGCCACGAGCAGGCGGGAGCGGGAGCCGGCGCGGCGCTGGTAGGTGGCGGCGAGCGACTCGCCGAAGTCGCCGGACTCGATGGTGTCGAGGATCCAGTCGTACAGCGTGCGGGCGCAGGCCGACTCGTCGAGGCCGTCGCAGGTCTCGCGGGCGAAGTCCAGGACCTCCAGCGGGACGTAGTCCGCGCCGTAGAGCGCGTCGGCCAGGCCGACGAGCATGCGGTGCCAGTCGAAGTCGCGGGCGACGCGCACCGACGGGACGTAGGCGTCGCTCTGGACGGAGTACGGCTCCACGCGCAGCGGTTCCACGTCGCGGGCGGTCCAGCGCCGCAGGTGCAGCGCCCCGAGGTCCCGGTGCTGTTCGGCCGGCGGGTCCGCGCGGGGCGAGAGCTCGAGCGGGTCGTCGGGGGGCGAGACGACGACGAACTCGGTCCGTGCCATCGTCTCGTCGGCGCTCTGGAAGTAGAAGCGCCAGTGGTCGGTGCCGCCCTGCAGCAGCGCGCTCGGCTCGTCGACCCGCGACGAGAACGTCTCGATGTAGCAGCCGGGGGTCAGGTTGGGGAACGAGCCGACGCCGGCCTCGGCCAGCTGCAGCACGTTGGTCACGCCGCCGTCCGGGGCGATGGTGCGCGAGACGAGGTTGCCGCCGCCGCCGGACTGGCCGTAGCGCTCGATCGCCTCCTGGGAGGACAGCTTGAGGATCGTGTGGGTCCGCATCGTGATCGCGCCGTCGTCGTGGATGCGGCTGACGGTGTGGTCGAGGATCTGGGTCGCCGGCGCCTCCTGCTCGCCTCGGCGCGCCTCGTAGGAGGCGATGGCCAGGGCGGCGGGGATGAACAGCGCGGCGTGGAGGTCGATGTCGTCGAGCGCCGCGGCCCGCTCGAGCGCGGCGGAGGACCCGGTGCGGTCGGCGTGTTCGAGCCACAGCGCGCGCGCCTCGTCGACACGCCCTTCGCGGAGCAGCAGCGAGGCGAGCGACTCGACCCACCCGCCGTTGGTCGGCTCCTCCGCCAGCCGCTCGCGCAGCAGCGCCTCGAGTCCCGTGGTGTCGCCCTGCTGCAGTCGCAGCATGGCGCGTGCGACCTCGGGGGCGTGCGGGTCGTCGTACAGCGGCTCGAGCCGGTCGATCTCCGCGGCGACGTCGTCCCAGCGCCACTGCGCCTCCCGGCGGTTCATCCGGTCGAAGGCCCGGGGCTTGCAGGCCACGTAGTCCTCGACCGCCCGGTCGATCTCCGCGGCGTCCCCGACGTCGTAGGCCAGCGAGAGCCGCATGCGCTTGACCGCGCAGCTCTCGGGCAGCGCCGCCTCGATCGCCTCCACCGTGCGGCGCGATTCCTCGGTCCAGCCGCGCTGGCTGTACGCGCCCTGGAGCTGTTGCAGCAGCTCGGGCTCGCCCGGGAAGCGCTCGAGCGCCGCGCGGAGCAGCTCGATCGCGTCGTCGAGGTCGCCGTCCTGCAGGGCCCACAGGGCGCGGGTGGAGTGGACGGCGACGAGGCCCTCGGCAAGCGGTCCGAGGGCGTCGAAGCGCGCGGCCGCGCGGCGGCGCGCCTCGGGCAGCGCCAGCATCGGGTCGCGCATCGCGGCGAACGCGGCGCGCAGCTGCAGGAACGGCTCGTCCGCCCCGCCGGGCGCGTCGGCCAGCCGCTCCGCCAGCCGGGTCGCCGACTCCTCGCGCCCGTGCAGCTCCAGCAGGTCGAGGACCGGCAGGGCGTGGGCCCAGTCGCCCGGTTCCGGCAGGGCGAGCTCGCGCAGGCTGCCGAGGAAGGCCGGGGGGGTCTCGACGGCGAGGTCGCCGGACGAGCGCAGCGGCACCGCGCGCCCGTCGTCGTCGAGGCCGAGCAGTCCCACCGAGAGCGTCGGTCGGCCCCAGCTCGACCCGACCTGCAGCTCGAGGCGATGCCGGCCGGCGGGTGCGGTCAGCTCCCAGTCGAAGGTGTCGCCCGTGGCCTGGCGGGCGGGGTCGTTGCGGGCGACGACCGTCCCATCGATCCGCACCAGGAACGGATCGCCCGAGCGGACGTGCAGGAGCGCCGTCCGCAGGTTCTCCGGCAGCTCGACCACCGCGGCGATGCGGTGGACTCCCGGTCGCCCCTCGTCGCGGCGGCCGAGGGTCAGGCGACAGAGGTAGGTCTCGGGCTTCCACGAGCGCTCGGGCCGCGACGGCTCGTTCTGCGGCTCGCCCCAGGCCGCCGGGTGCAGCAGGTGCCCGTCGGGCGGGTCGCGATCCCAGTCCCACGTGCCGGTGGGTCCTTCGGGGCCGGTGCCGGTCCACTCGAGCAGGCAGCCGCGGTCGGCCGCCGTGGCGTCGGCGCCGTCGCGGTCGACGACGTCGAGGCGCAGGTCGGCCTCGAGCTGCAGCAGCCGGTGTCGGACCGTCAGCCACGACGTCGCGGGCAGCGGTACGTGGTCGAGCAGCTCGGCGGCGGGGGCGACCCAGGCGCCGGGGGCCCAGCCGAGCACGCCGTGGAGCTGGCCGATCGCGGCGAGGGCCACGAGCCGGGACCTCTCGTTGGGCTCGGCCAGGGCCTGCTCGAGCGCGTCGCGGAGTCCCCGCACCGACTCCTCGTGCCGGCCGGTCCCGGCGGCGATGCGCGAGCGCAGGTAGGTCGTGAGGCACGGTTCCGCGTCGGCGGGGATGCGGGCGACGAGCGTCTCGTACGCCTCGTCGCCGGTCGGTGGCGGGGCCTCGGCGGTCCCGGCCCCGGCGGCTCCGGGTTCCGCCGTCGCGACAGCCCGGTCCGCGCCCGGGGCCTCGGCCGGCTGGGCCGCGGCGCTTGCGGACGGCAGTCCGCCGAGGGCGGCGAGGAGGATTCGGCAGTCAAGGCATCGCATAGGTGATCGGCTCCGCCAGGGCCGCGTCGACCGCGGCGCAGAAGGCCCGGAACCCGGCGTAGTCGGCGACCGGGATGCGCGGGTCGGGAACGTGCAGCTCCCAGGCGACCCGGACGGTGTTGCCGTCGCGGGTCACGTCCATGACGAACGAGCGGTCCCCGTCGCGCGCCTCGCGCCGTTCGGGGAGTGCGAGGTCGCCGGCGCCGTCCGGGAGCCGGTAGGTGACGACCTGCGACTCGTGGATCGGGCCGTACAGCTCGACGTCGAGCTCGCGGGTGGCGAGGCCGGCGTAGCGGCGGGCGAGGTCCTTGGGGCGGGCGGCACGGACGGAGAACGTGCCGGCGCCGCCGCCGGCGAGCTGGGGAATCTCGGCCCGGACGTGCAGGGCGACGGGCTGTTGGAAGTCCTCCAGCCCATCGACGGTGAACTCGCCGAGCACGAGGCCGGCGTAGGCGGCGCCGAGCGCCTCCTCGACCCGCTTGCGCCGGGTCTCGGCGGCCTGGAGGCGTCCGCGCCAGCCGTGGGCGTAGGCGCCGAACGCGCGGAGCTCGAGGGAGCTGACGGCGGCGCCGTCCGGCTGCAGCTCGTGGAGGTACTCGGTCTCGAGCCGGTCGGGCCCCTGCGGCTCCCCGGGGATGACCGTCGTGCGCTCCTCGTCGGGGCCGACGATCAGCGCGAACGCGCCGCGGTCCATCGCCGGCAGCTCGGTGTGGGCGGCGAGGGTGATCGTCCCGTCGAGGAACAGGTCGAAGGCGGGGACGTAGGCGATCATGTGGTCGAACTGGCCCGGGCTGGGGAACTCGCTGACCTGGCGGCCGCGGTAGGCGCGCGTGCGCACCAGGACCAGCCGCGCCTCGATGCCGGCGGCGGCGAGCATCGTGTAGATCAGCGAGGCCTTGTCCTTGCAGTCGCCGAAGCCGCGCGAGACGACCTCGTGCGCCCGGTACGGTTTCCAGCCGTGGATGCCGAACTCGAGGGCCACGTAGCGGGTGTTGCGGATCACCCAGTCGAAGATCCGCGCCGTCCGCTCGGCGGGGTCGTCGGTGCCGGCGACGATCTCGGCGACACGCTGGCGGATCGTCTCGTCGGGCTGGAGCTGGTCCTTGGCCAGGTTCCACCACCAGCGGGCCAGCTCGTGCCAGTCGGCGAACGTCGACACCTGGATCGGCAGCGCCAGCTCGCCGTACGGCGGCGCGTCGGGCTCCTCGGGGATCGCGCCCAGCCCGGTCGCCTCGTAGCGGCGCACCGTCTCGCCGTCCGTCGTCTCCTCGACCGGGGTGATGCCGAGCGCGGGGGGGACGTGGACGTAGAGCTGCTTGGTCTCGGGCGCGACGAGGGCGTAGCGGAAGCGGTCGGTGGGGTGGAGTCCCAGCACCGGGACCTCGTTGCTGAAGTGCTCGCCGAACTTGTTGTGGCGGCTGCGGCCATCGATGCGGTAGCGCACCTCGAGCACGTCGCCGACGCCGAGCCGCGGGAAGGCGATGGCCTCGGCGCCGGCGTCGGAGAAGTACGAGCTGCCGCCGTAGGAGACCGGGAAGTGCGATTCGTAGTCCTGGGTGTGGCCGTCCGGCTTGTGGACCACCGCGCGCAGCAGCTCGAAGTCCTCCTCGCCGGGCGTGAACCCGACCTGCGCGTAGCGCGACTGCTCGGCGCCGTCCTCGGTCTGGACCAGCGTGAACCACTGGCCGAAGCGGCTGGAGAGCCCGTTGGGGTGGATCTGATCAACCTGCTGGCGGAACAGGTCGCGCCCCTTGCGCAGCTTCTCGCGCTCCGCCGGCGTCGCGGTCTCGAGGGCGCGGCGGGCGTCGGCGGCCAGGGAGCGCACGGCGTCGAAGTCGAGGGCCCAGCGGCGCTCCATGGTCTCGCGTTCCTCGAGGAAGTCGAGGTACTGCTT
>JAFGHH010000516.1 GCA_016930215.1 Deltaproteobacteria bacterium | reverse complement strand
GGTAGCCGTAGCGGTCCGCCAGCGCCCCGCCCAGGATCGGCAGCACGTAGGTCAGCGCGTAGACCACGCTCTGCAGCAGCCCCGCCTCGTCCTCGGAGAACCCGAGCGCCCCGCCGGTCTTGTCGGTCAGGTAGCGGCCGAGCAGCGCGTTGAGCCCGTAGTACGCCCCGCGCTCGGACAGCTCCATCGCGTTCGCGACCCAGAACGTCTTCGGGAACTGCCCCAGCCCGCCCTTCGGCTTCTCGGTCGCCGCCTCGCTGCTCATCCGCCGGGCCTCCTCTGGCGCGGCGACCCTAGCACAGAACCGCGAGGCCGCCGCCACGTCCCTGCGCCGGGCGCGGTTGCTCCGCCGCCTCCGGCGCCGTCCCGGCACGGCGCTCCTGCCCCGGACAAGGTCTCCCCCGATCCCCCTTGCCTCCCGTCCGTTGTCCGGCGATCCTCCCTTCGCCGGACGCGGGTCCCGGGCCCCGCCCGGTGAGGGAGCAGCACATGGCGACGGTCGACACCCAGCAGGTCATCTACTCGATGGTCCGCGTCTCGCGCACCCACCCGCCGAACAAGCAGGTGCTGCGCGACATCTCGCTCGGCTTCTTCTACGGCGCCAAGATCGGCGTCCTCGGCCTCAACGGCGCCGGCAAGAGCTCGCTCTTGCGCATCATGGCCGGCCAGGACGAGGACTACGCCGGCGAGACGATGCTCTCCAAGGGCTACTCCCGCGGCCTGCTCGCCCAGGAGCCGGAGCTCGACCCCGACAAGACCGTCAAGCAGTGCGTCCAGGAGGCGGTGCAGGAGACGGTCGACCTGCTCGCCCGCTTCGAGGAGGTCAGCAGCAGGCTCGGCGAGGTCGCCGACGACGACGAGATGAACGCGCTGCTCGAGGAGCAGGCCAAGCTGCAGGAACGGATCGACGCCGCCGACGCCTGGAACCTCGACAGCCGCCTCGAGCGGGCGATGGACGCGCTGCGCTGCCCGCCCGGCGACACCCCGGTCGGGGTGCTGTCGGGCGGCGAGCGACGCCGGGTGGCGTTGTGCCGCCTGCTGCTCACCGAGCCCGACATCCTGCTGCTCGACGAGCCGACCAACCACCTCGACGCCGAGTCCGTCGCGTGGCTCGAGCAGCACCTGCGCGACTACAAGGGCACCGTCATTGCCGTGACCCACGACCGCTACTTCCTCGACAACGTCGCCGGCTGGATCCTCGAGCTGGACCGCGGCCACGGCATCCCCTGGAAGGGCAACTACAGCTCGTGGCTCGAGCAGAAGCAGCAGCGGCTCGAGCGGGAGGAGAAGGCCGACCAGCGCCGGCAGCGTACCCTGGCCCGCGAGCTGGAATGGATCCGCATGTCGCAGAAGGCGCGGCAGGCCAAGGGCAAGGCGCGCGTCAACGCCTACGAGCAGCTGCTGAGCCAGGAGACGGAGAAACGGCGCGAGGAGCTGTCGATCTACATCCCGCCCGGACCCCGGCTCGGGAACCAGGTCGTGGAGTTCCACGAAGTGTCGAAGGCCTTCGGCGACCGCGTGATCCTCGACCAGCTGTCGTTCGTGCTGCCCCCCGGCGCGGTGCTCGGCGTCATCGGCCCCAACGGCGCCGGCAAGACGACGCTGCTCAACCTGCTCACCGGGAGGATCGAGCCCGACGCCGGGACGATCCGGCTCGGTGACACCGTCAAGCTCGCCTACGTCGACCAGTCCCGCGACTCGCTCGACGGATCCAAGACCGTCTGGCAGGAGATCTCCGGCGGCGAGGACCTGCTGCGCCTGGGCGACCGCGAGATCAACTCGCGGGCCTACGTCGCCAGCTTCAACTTCCTCGGACCGGACCAGCAGAAGCTGGTCGCAAACCTGTCCGGGGGCGAGCGCAACCGGGTGCACCTGGCCAAGCTGCTCAAGACCGGCGCCAACGTCCTGCTGCTCGACGAGCCGACCAACGACCTCGACGTCAACACCCTGCGCGCGCTCGAGGAGGCCCTCGAGGAGTTCGCCGGCAACGCGATCGTGGTCAGCCACGACCGCTGGTTCCTCGACCGCATCGCCACGCACATCCTGGCGATCGAGGACGACGGCACGATCGTCTGGTTCGCCGGCAACTGCCAGGACTACGAGGCCGACCGCCGCCGGCGCCTGGGCCAGGCCGCCGCCACCCCGCACCGCTACGTCCACCGCAAGCTGGCGAAGTAGGGGCGCCCGACAACTCGCCGGAGTCCGCAGGGCGAACGCGGGCACACGCGCCCGCGACGGTCGCCCGGCCCCGGTGCGGACCGGCTACTCGACCGTGATCGTGTACTCGGGCGCGCCGAGGAACGAGGCGGCGTAGTAGCCGGCCACGACGTAGACCGTGCCGGCGGCGGCCGGCGTGAAACGCACCATCGAGTTGTAGTTCCCCGAAGCCTCGTCGTCGTTCGAACCGAGCACCGTCGAGGTCGCCGGGTCGTAGACCACGAGGAACGGATCGAGCCGATCGGTGTCGGTGGCGGTCATCCGCACCGTGCGGGCCTCGCTGGTCGTGATCTCGAGCGAGAAGACGTCGAGGCTGCCGTCGGCGAAGCTGTTGGTCACCGGCGAGCCCACCGCCACGGCACCGTCGGTCGGCGCCAGCGTGAACGGCGAGATCGTCAGCTCGTAGTCGTACCCCGGACCGCCCTCGCAGCACTGGTCCGCCAACGGCACCGTCCCGCCGCCGTAGTAGAACGACGACATCTGGCGGCCGTCGGTGCCCACCACGTAGTGCTGGCCGGTCGCCAGGATCACCCACTGCCGACGCGAGTCCACGGTGCTCATCGCCGACGGCCCCATCGTCGCGTAGCCGCTCACGCCCGACCCCGGCGCCAGCTGGAAGAACGGGTACGTCGCGGTGCCGGCGGTGGTCATCGCCACATCGATCGCCGTACCGGCCG
>JAFGHH010000074.1 GCA_016930215.1 Deltaproteobacteria bacterium | reverse complement strand
GACGTGACCTTCGTCGGGCGGCTGGGCACCTACCGCTATCTCAACATGGACCAGGCGGTCGCCGAGGCACTGGCGCTGGCGGAACGACTCGGGCCGCTCCTGCGGGCGGAGGCGGCGGGATGAGCGCGGAGCTGGAACTGGTGGTGGCACGGTACGCGGAACGAGTCGAGTGGACGCGCCACGTGCCGCGCTCCGTGCGCGTCACGGTCTACGACAAGGGCGGCGACCTCGACGCGGCCGACTTCCCGCGGGCCACACTCGTTCGCCTCCCGAACGTCGGGCGCGAGGCACAGACCTACCTGCACCACATCGTCGAGCGGTTCGAACGGCCGGCGGCCCTGACGGTGTTCTGCCAGGGTCGCCCGTTCGACCACGCGCACGACCTCCATCGCGTGCTGCGGGCGCTGGCGGCGGGACGGGAGACGGTCGCCGACTTCCGCTGGCTCGGGTTCACCATCGACACCGACGACCCGCGGGGCCGCCGGCTGTTCGTGCGCTGGACCAAGAACGAGGACGGCCGCGAGCTGCGGCTGGACGAGTTCCACCGGCTGCTGTTCGGCGAGCCGGCGCCGGAGCGGGTGCGGTTCTATCCGGGGGCGCAGTTCGCCGTCACCGCGGAGCGGATCCGCTCGCGGCCGCGGGCGTTCTGGGAGCACGCGCGGGAGCTGGCCGCCGCGTTCCCCGACGCCGCGCACTGCTTCGAGCGGCTGTGGGACCGGCTGTTCGGTGCGGTCGGCGTCGACGAGGCGCTGCTCGGGGGACGCGACTGCGTCTACCTCAAGCCGATCAAGCGGGTGCCCGCCGGCGGGCCCGCCGGCGACGACCGGGCGCCGGCGCGTCCGCCGCCTACGGGCAGGTCGCGCTGGCGACGGACGTGTTGCCGGTGATCGTGACCGTCCAGTTGCCGCAGTCGAGCGTGCTGCCTGCGTAGAACCGGATCTCGAAATAGACCGTGCGGCCGGTGTCTCCGTTGGCGTCGTTCCACCGGATGTCCACCGACTCGTCGACCCCGGCGGCATTCTCGCCGCTCGGCCCGGTGCTGGAGCAACCCGCGGTGCCGCAGTGGGCGAAGACCTCGTAGTCGATGCCGGCGGGAACATCGAGCTGGATCGTGGCGGTCAACGGGTAGTAGCCGGACGTCAGATGGTACTCGTTGACGCGGAACGAGAACCAGCCTTCGCCGAACCCCGTCCGGGTCAGGACGTCGGAGCCGGTGTCGCCGCGGACCGAGCCCAGGCTCACGGCGCCGGCGCACGTCCCGACGTCGTTGTTGAGCAGCCGCTCGCAGCCGTCGGCGGCAACGTCGTTGCACTCGGCGTAGCCGTCGGCGCAGGCGCCGATCGAGCAGCCGCCGGCGACGCAGGTGGCGCTCGCGACGTGCGGCAGCGTCGTGCAGTCGGTGACGGTCGCGCAGGAGGTGCCGCAGGAGGTCGGCGCGCCGACCGGCAGCTCGCAGCCGTTCTCCGGGTGCCCGTCGCAGTCCAGCCAGCCCGCGTTGCAGCTCGTGTAGCCGCAGGTGCCGTCGCTGCAGTCGGCACCGGCCGCGTTCGCCGGGGCGCAGGCGACGAAGCAGGTGCCGCAGTCGGAGAGCGTGTTTAGGGGGCGCTCGCAGCCGTCGGAGTCCAGCGTGTTGCAGTCGCCCCAACCAAGGTCGCAGTCGGCGATCCCGCAGACCCCCTCCGTGCAGCTCGGGACGGCGTGGGGCCGGCTACACGGCGTCGTGCAGCTGCCGCAGGTCGCCGGGTCGGAGAACGAGGACTCGCACCCGTTCGACGGGCTCCCGTCGCAGTCGCCCCAGCCGGGCAGGCAGGTCATGACGCAGCCGCCGCCGACGCACGCCACGGTCGCGTTGGGCAGCGGCGCGCAGGTGGCACCGTCGTCGATCGTGCCGTTGCAGTCGTCGTCGCGGCTGTTGCAGAGCTCCGGGGCGGCGGGGTGGACCTCGCGTCGCGTGTCGTCGCAGTCGGTGCCGAAGCACGCCGCATCGATGTACGTGTCGCCGTCGGCGTCCGGTCCGACGTGCTCGCAGGTGCCGGTGGCGGGCCGGCAGGAGTCGATCGTGCAGGCCACCCCGTCGTCGCAGACCACCGGGGTGCCGGGCCGGCACAGTCGGTCCGGTCCGCAGGTCTCGCTCCCGTTGCACAGGTCGCCGTCGGCGCAATCGCCGTCGATCTCGCACGCGGGCGGGTCGGCGCAGCCGGTCGCGTCGGCGGAGCGGGGCGGGTCGCAGAGCTGCGGCGGCGTGCAGCGCTCGTGGACCAGCGCCCGCAGGCAGCCGCCCGTGGCCGGGTCGCACAGGTCGTCCGTGCAGCCGATTTCGTCGTCGCAGTCGACCGGCGTACCGGCGACGCAGCCGCGTGCCGGATCGCAGAGCTCCGCGCCGTTGCAGGCGTCGCCGTCGTCGCACGCCGCGTCGTCCGGCTCGTGGGTGCAGAGCCCCGTCTCCGAGGCGCAGTCGTCCACGGTGCAGGCGATCCCGTCGTCGCACTCCCCGGCGGTCGTGCAGGTCGCCGCCTCGGCGTCGTCCGCCACGTCGTCCGCCGCGTCGTCGCCCGCGTCGTCGCCCGCATCGTCGGGCGGCGGGACCTCGCCGTCGAAGCCCTCGGGGCCGGGGTCCTCACCGGCGTCCGAACCGATACCCGTCACGTCCAGGCCGCAGCCGCCGGCGATGGCGAGGACTGCGGCCGGGATCCACAGCCGGCATCCAGATCGTGTCGTTCGCATGTACATCCCCTGCGGCCGCGCCGCGACGCGCACCCATCGATGGTGTACCCGAGAACCGGGGCGGGCGCCACCTCCGCGTGGAGAAGTGATGGGTGGAGCAGGGACGCCGAAGGGTGCCGCGCGCCGGACCGGCGACGGGTCGTCGGCGGCCGCGCGGGGCCGGGTGCGCGGTACGGAGAAACCGGGTCGGTTCGGGGACCGCTACTCGCGCGGCGGGCAGATCTTGGCTTCGAACGTGCCGCCGCCCGAGATCACCAACTCGAACATCTCGCCCTCTTCCGGCGTCCAGTTGGTCGTCTGGGCAAAGGTCACGTTGCCCTTGAGCACCGCGTTCTCACCCTCGCCGATCTCGCTGACCAGCAGGAACGTTTCCGTGTCGTTGACGTCGCACATCCGGTCGTCGGCCTTGGCGCCGGTGGCCGCCGGGTCGGCGTAGATCCCGAACTCCGTGGTCG
>JAFGHH010000515.1 GCA_016930215.1 Deltaproteobacteria bacterium | reverse complement strand
CTGCGTGGACGGCGCGTGCACGACCTCCTGTCCGACCGGCCAACTCGTCTGTGACGGCCGCTGCATCGATCCCGAGACCGACCGCTCCTTCTGCGGCGCCTCCGGAGCCTGCACCGGCGCCGACGCCGGCGAAACCTGCCTCGACGGAGAGGTCTGCGTCGCCGGCATCTGCGCCACCTCCTGCCCCGCCGGACAGCTCGTCTGCGGCGACCGCTGCATCGATCCCGAGACCGACCGCTCCTTCTGCGGCGCCTCGGGGGCCTGCACCGGCGCCGACGCCGGCGAGGTCTGCCTCGACGGCGAGCTGTGCACGGCCGGCGTCTGCGTGCCGAACTGCAGCGTGGGCCAGACGCTCTGCGGCGATGCGTGCACGAACCTCGACTATGATCCGGCGAACTGCGGGCGTTGCGGCTCCACCTGCCCCAGCGGCCTCTGCCGGCTCGGCGTCTGCGCCTGCGTCTACGGCTCGGACTGCGAGAGCGGCCTGTGCGACGACGAGTTGTGCGTCACCGGCTGCAACCTGCTGGTCAACGGCAGCGCCCAGGCGGGGGACACGAGCGGCTGGACGATCCTGGCGAGCGGCGGGAGCGGCTGGGCCGTGGAGAGCTGGGCGCCGCCCCCCGTCGAGCGGGACAGCCACAACTTCGTCACGTCGTACGCCCTGTGCCGGAAGTCCCAGCTGGTGAGCCTGGCGACGGCGGGGTACTCCGCGACGCAACTCGAGACGCACCCCGACATCTACGTCTGCGACTACGTGCGCCGTCGCTGGGACGGGATCCGCGACACGATGGACTACTTCTACATCGACACGCAGCTCCAGGACTCCTCGGGTACGGCCCTCGAGAGCTGGAGCGTCGGCTCGGCGACCGCGCTCCAGTCGACGGACAGCGACGCCTGGGTGCTGCACGAGCACACCTACACGGGCTACGCGGAAACGCCGGCGGCGATCCACTTCGAGCACGGCGGCCGGGACGGCGAGGGGTGGGCCGGCCACTACGGGGCGAAGTTCGACGGCGCGCGCGTCACGGTGCTCGGCATGCCCTGCCCGTCGTGCCACGACGGTTTCCAGAACCAGGACGAGACCGGCATCGATTGCGGCGGCGTCTGCACCACGCCCTGCCCGTAGTCCGGCGACCGGTCCTACCGGGCGACGGACACGTAGTCCAGTCGCAGCAGGATGTCGTCGACCTCGTTGAGGACGAGACCGTTGCCGCCGGCGACGGCGAGGACCTCGGCGGGAATGAACAGGGCGTAGCGGCCGTAGAGCCCGCGCGCCGCCAGCTCGGACGTGTCGCCGTTGGCGTAGTCGTCGGCCTCGAACGCCTCGCGGTCCACGTTGAAGTAGGCCTCGATGCGCGCCCGGGTGAACTCGGCGGCCTCGCTGCCGGGGCCCAGGCTGGTGCCGTACTCGCCGCCGAGGACGGGGTCGCGGAACAGGTTCCGGGACGGCCGCACCGAGGCGGTCTGGAACGGCTCGTCGCCCGGCGAGCACCATTGGCTGTAGAAGGTGTTCTCCTTGAGCAGGTCGACCCGGGTGTAGGTCGAGGGCGAGCTGCCGCGCCACAGCTCCTCGGAGCCGAGGATCGAGGCGTTGACCGACCAGACGCGCTCGGCGCAATCGTGGGCGGCCAGCACCGGGATGCCCTGGGCGTCGCCGAGGCCCATCGTCCCGAGCGGGGCCAGCTCGAAGGGGATGCGCTGGCCGCGGTAGACCCCGCCCTCGAACTCGGCGTGGCGCGGGGACTGGAGCAGCAGCCGGAACCGGTCGACGTCGGAGAGCCCCAGCTCGGTCTCCGGCTGGCCGGACAGGTCGGCGATCTGCAGCAGGTGCTCGCGGAGGCTGAGCACGACCTTGAGGTCGGTCGGGCGGCGGCCGTCGACGCCCCGCGTGGCCGCGGTGGTCCACAGCTCGTTGAGCACGGTCTGGAGTTGGGACGGCCGCGAGGCGAACAGGACGTCGCCCGTGAGCGCGAGGGACTGCTGCGATTCGTACTCGACGGCGCGCACCGCGAGGTAGACCAGCCGCCGCGCGAGCCGCAGGTCGCGCAGGAAGTCGTCGATCCGCTCGTCGAGCCACAGGTCGTGGTCGAGCGGGGCGACGGCCCGGTCGCGCTGCCGCTGCAGTGCGAGGCGACCGTCGTCGTAGATCCCGCGGGCCGAGACCTTCATCTGGTTCAGGCGGTACCAGGCGTTCTCGACATCGATCCCGGCCCGGGCGATCCGCAGGCCCGCGGACTCCAGGCCCACCAGCGACATCTCGGCATCGATCGCGCACTGCTCGACCGCCATCTCGGTCCCGGCCCGCGCCATCGTCAGCTCGTGCGCCTGCTGCGTCTCGTCCATCTCCCTCTGGTAGGCCAGCGAGAACGCCACCGCGGCGCCCTCCGCCACGGAGGCGACGGCCCCCAGCACCATCGCCACCTTGCCGGTGCCCTTCCAGTCGGCGTCGAGCGCCTCGGACATCCACTTCACGGCCGACGCCGCGGCCGCGACCTCGTCGGCGATGAACTTCTGCTTGCGCAGCGAGGTCATCGTCGAGTCGTGGGCCGCGAGGATCGAGTTCTGGTTGACCAGGTCCGTCGAGAGGGCGGCGCAGCGCCGCACGGCGATGTCGTACGCGCGGTACAGATCGTCGTGTTCGGACTGGGCGATCTCGACGTCCTTCGCCAGGCCTCGGATCTCCAGCACCACCTCGCCCATCGACCCGCGATAGCAGTCGAGGATCCCGACCGGCGAGTCGGCGACGTCCTCGGTGCCGGGCAGAACCGGGTCGACGCCGGGGAAGTCCGCGAGGCAGGCGTTCCGCGCATCCTCGATCGTCCGGAGGTCGATGAAGTCGAGGCCCGAGGTCTCGCGGAACGTGTCCGGGGTGATGCGGGCGAGGACCGTCTCGCCCGGCAGCCCGCACGACAGGCACAGCCGTTCCCCTTCCGGGCACTCCACGGGGTACTCGAGTGTCGAGCAATCCCCAAGCCGCTCGACGAGCCCGTTCAGCGTCGCGTCCGGGAAGCCGACGACGTACCCGACGTGCCGGCGCAGCTCCCGCACGACGCACATGTGGTACCGGACCTGCTCGACGGAGAGCAGCCGGCCGTAGCCTTCCAGGTCGAAGCCGCAGCTCGGATCCTCCGAGCGGACGAAGCAGGTGTTCTCGTTGAACGGCACCCACTCCTCGAGGAGTTGGACCGTCATCAGGTCGGACGGAGAGCCGCACAGCTCGTAGAGCTGCTCGCCCCAGCGGGTCCGGATCCGGTCCAGGCGCCGCTCGAGGGTGGCCGCATCGCGCGCCGCCTGCACGTCGCGCTCGCGCAGCGCGAGCCAGGCGGTTCGGGCGGCCTCCAGCTCGGCCTCCGCCCGGGCGACCATCGTCGGGGCCCAGGCGTCCGACCCGGGACCGGTGCCGATCAGGAAGTCCGAGACGGCCGAGAACCGGCGGGTCGCCGTCGCCTCGTCGCCGAAGAAGTACAGCGGCAGGTCCTCGTCGGCGATGCCGAGCGGGTTTTCACCCGAGCGGATCGCGTCCGCCGCGGCAGCGAGGCGTCCGAGGGTGGTGGCCCCGGCCCGGGCCAATCCGTCGTAGCGGTCCAGCCAGGCGGGCCGGGCCAGTCCCTCGCCGGCGGCCCAGGTTTCCGCCCGGTTCGCCAGATCCTCGGCGACCGGTCGCATCACGAGGGCGTAGCGCAGCACCCGGCCGAGCAGTTCGAGCACGGTCGCGTCCTGGCGCAGGGCCGCCTCCTCGAAGTGCGGTTCGAGCAGGGCGAGTTGCGCGTTGAGGGCGGCGAGCATCGCGACCGGCGGCCCGTCGGTCTGCCCGTGGTGCGGCTGCGACGCGACCGCGGCCCCGGCGGCCCGCGGCCGATAGTCCGGCTCGGCAAGCACGCTGCCGGGAAGGCCGGCCAGCGCCGTCGCAAACCGGGGGTGCAGGAGCAGGTCCCAGCCCCGGAGCGACGCGTCGAGCACCTCCTCGACGGGGGTCGTCGTCGGGTCCCCCGGCACTCCGCTGTCGCGGAACACCTGGGCCATCCGCTCCGCCTCGGCGACCTCGCGGGCCGGGAAAGCGTGCAGCAGCAGCCACTGCTGCAACAGGCGGCCGGCCATCGCCGAGGCCAGCGGGACCTCGGGCGCCTCGGCGGTCTGCGCGCGCCGCCGGTCGGAGTCGGTGGCCAGGCCGAGCGCCCAGTAGAGCCGCAGGCCGTCGATGCAGGCCGGGGCGGCATCGAGGGCCTCGCGCAAGCCGCTGCCGAACGGCTCCAGGGTTGTCGCCCCGACGGCCCGGAAGTTGAACAGGTCGTCCGAGCAGGCTTCCAGACGGGCCTGCGCGTCGAGCCGGGCGTCGTCCCCGATCGGCAACTCCGCGTTCACGTCCGCAGCGATCGCCGCGCTGCGCGCGCCGCTCGCGCAGTGCAGGTCCCCGGACACCGACAGCGGGGCGGTCGCTCCGTCCAGGTACGGCGCGGCGACCGAAGCGACGGTCGTCCCGCCGGCGGCGGGCGGCTCGTAGCACAGCGCCATCTCCGCGCACGACGGCGGCTCCACCGGCATGCGGCAGACCGTCGTCACGGTCCCGACGATGTCGAAGCCGGGGTGGTTGCGGACGCACCCCGCAGAGTCCTCGTAGGACAGGCGGGCGTCGACGGTCAGCGTCTCGCCCGTGCTGTCGGCCACCTCGCAGCCGTACGCCTCGGCCATCGCGTCGCAGAGGTCGATCGACCCGAGGTTGAACGTGAAGGTCTCGGCGGCCGGCGTGCAGGCACCGTTGGTGAACGTGGCGTCGACCGCCGTGAAGCCGGCCCGGCACGGAAGCACGCGGGCGGAGGTCGAGGAGGTCAGCACGGCATTCGCCGCGACGAACGGATGGCCGGCCAACGGCGTGGCCAGCCGCGCCACCAGCGCCCGACCGCTCGAGGTCAGCGCGCCCGGCGCGACCCGCGTGGTCCCGCCGGGCGACTCCGCGCCCCAGCCGTCGCGCAGGGCGAGGCCGGCCAGGGCGTCCGCGACCGTGTTCGACAGCGCGCACGCGTGGAGCGTGCCCGCGCCCCCACGGCCCCAGGACTCGAGCAGCGCGCGCTTGTCGGCGTCGGGAAGGGCGAGCACCGCGGCCGGGTCCGGGGTCGTGGCGTTGTCGAAGGCGGCTTCCCAGGCGGTCGGGTTGCGGCCCCGCGCCGGATCCAGGGCCGGCGTCGCGTCGCCCGGGACGGCCGGGGCGCGCGCGTCGGCCGGGAGGTCCGCCGTGCGGCTCAGCGATACCAGCCACCGGACCTGCGGCTTGCGCTCCTGCATCAGCACGCCGGAGTAGCGCGTGATCAGCTCGAAGGAGAACGACCGCCCGCCGACGACGAGCGGCGCCGCCGGCGCCTCGACGAGCACCTCCACCGGCGCGCCCGCGGCCGCCTCGCCCGTCAGGTACTCCGCCCGCGGGAACTGCACGGTCGCCGTCGTCGGCGACGACGCCGCGACCCGTCCGATCCACCGACCCGCGGGATGCAACACCTCGAGCGCGTCGTCGAGCACGAGCACGCCCGAGTCCCCCGCGGTGCTGAGGTAGAGCTCGGCGGCGAGCGGCAGGGTGAGGCCCGCCAGCTCCAGCGCCGGCGGCTCGGCGTCGCCGCCGACGCCCACGGCAACGAGCGAGGCCGAGCCGACGTAGCGGCCCGGCGTCAACCCGTCCGGCGCGGGCGGCTCGCCCTCGCCGGTCGGGCCGAACGTCACCGAGAAGCTGTCGGCGGTGGTCCCGTGGTAGACCCAGACGGTGCGCGAGTCGCCGGGCGCGAGCGATTCCGTCGGCCGGACCCAGACGAAGAGCCGCGCGCCGTCCTCGGGGCCGTCGAACGAGCATTCGTCCGAGAACGGTCCCCCCTCGACGCAGGTCACCTCGAGGCCCTCGTCCGCCGCGACGCGCACGAGACCGGGGGCGCCCGTGACCTCGATGCGGACCGGCCGCGCCGTCTCCGCCTCGGTGAGCGGCACGTAGCTGGTCGCGAGCCGAAGGGTGCCGCCCGGAACGAGGGGCGACAGCGGCGGGATCGGCGCGTCGTCGGCGGAGGCCCGGCAGCGACCGAACATGTCGCAGTACTCGCCGGACGCGCAGTCGCCGTTCGACAGGCAGTCGGCCTCGCACTGCCCCAGGAGGCAGGCCGCGCCGCAAGGGCAGTCGTCGTCCGCGCGGCACGGCCGGTGCTCCGAGATCAGCGCCAGGTCGCGGGTGCACTTCACGGCCGCGGCGTCGTCCGAGCCCTGGCAGGCCGCACCGGCGAGCGTGCAGGCCAGGGCGAGCGTCATCGCGGTCCGATACCGGCAGGACGTGGGCGTTGCGTTCCTCATGGTCTTCCCTCCAGCCGCTCCGTCACCACCGCTCGTGCGGCGGCACAGCGGTTGCCCGGTGCTTCCACGGTTCGCTAGTAGAGCCAAGTCGCCTCGACCGCGCCTCGCAGTCCGTCCTGGCCCGCCGGGACCGACGGGCCGCCTCCGCCGAAGCCCCCTGCGCCGCCCGAGCCCCCGAAGCCGCCGGAGGCGCTCACGGTGTTGTACGTAGGGGTGGTGCCGTTGAGGATCGCACCGAGCCCCACCAGGGCCACGCCGATCGAAGGTCCGCCGTTGCCGCCGGCGCCGCCGCTGCCGCCGCCGCCGACGCCGCCGGCGCCGCCGGCACCGCCGTCGCCGCCATGGTACGTGCACGAGCCGGAGTGGCTCCAGAAGCCGGTGCTTCCGGCCACAAGCGGCGTGGTGCCAATCGTACCGTTGCCGCCGTCGCCGCCGGCGCCGCCGGTGCCGCCGGCGCCGAGGACCACGGTGACGGCGTCGAACGTGATCTGGGATCCGACGAGGACGACCGCGAAGGCGGCCCCGCCGGCGCTGCCGCCATCCCCTCCGGCACCCCCGCAGCCGCCGGAGCCGCCGCGGCCCCCACCGCCGCCGCAGACCCGGCGATCCGGGCAGTTGATCCTGCGGTCCGTGCCGCCGGTTCCGCCGCCGCCGCCACCACCACCGCGGAGACCCGCGACGCCGTCGCCTCCCGGAGGGGCGCTCCAGACGCCGGCCGAGAACGCTCCCAGCGAGCTGGCGACACGCGTGCCTGCGACCGTGGCGCCCGGCCCGTACCCCCCGGCCGCGCCTGCGAGCGCGTCGCCGGCCCGGTCGCAGGTGCAGCTCCCGGAGCAGTTCGCATCGTCACCCTCCCGGCCTCCGACGCCGGGACTCGGGCAGGTGTAGGTCGTGCCGTCGGGGTTCGTGACGGTCGCGGCGCCGGTTGCTCCGTGTTCGCGGCCGTCGCCACACTCGCAGTAGTCGAAGTCGTGCCAGGCATAGCCGCCGGCCCCGCCCGGGCACTCGACGCAGGTCTCGATCCCGCCGTCGAGGCCGTCGGAACCGCGGCCGCCGGTCCCGGCCGCCAGCACGACGTGCCGCATCAGCAACCGATCGGGGGCCGGTGTCTCCGTCACCAGCAGGGCCGTCGACGAACCCCCGGTGGACGTCACGGTCGCGCCCTGCACCTTGAGGAAGCCGACCACGGTGTCGACCGTGAAGCCGGAGGCCTGCAGGACCACGGCTCCACCCGTCCCCGTCACGACCGTGGCGTCGGCCACCGCGGTGTGCGTCCACCCGGGAAGCTCGTAGCCGCCGAAGACGTCCACGCCGGCAACCAGCTCGAGCGGATCCGTTCCGACGTCGTAGGTCCCGACACCCACGAGCACGTCGCACGTCCCCTCGCAGTACCCGTCGCCGACGGCCGCCGCCAGCTCCAGGCCGCGGGCCAGCGTCCGGACGGGTTGGATCGCGAGGCTGCCGACTGAGTCGACCGTGCCCCGGCCGTCGTTGGCGTCGGAGCCGGTTGCCGACGACACGAAAATCGAGTGCTCCAAGTCCCCGTCGACGCGGTCGCAATCGGCGTCGTAGTTGAACGCGTCGGGGACGTCCGTCTCGCCGGGATTGCGGTTCGCGTCGTCGTCGGCGCAGTCCGTGTTGTCCTCGACGTAGCCCGCGGGAGCCAGGCCCGGGCACGCGGCGATCGCGGTGGCCAGCGACGGGTCGCCGTACGTGTCGCCGTCCTCGTCCGGGTAG
>JAFGHH010000514.1 GCA_016930215.1 Deltaproteobacteria bacterium | reverse complement strand
CGAGCCACGAGTACACGCTGTTCCCGGTGGACGCCAATGTCCCCGAGGACCCGGCGACGGCCTACCTGCTCGAGCCGTACAAGATCAAGATGGAGCAGGTGATCGACCTGGACCGCTTGATCGGCTACGCGCCCAATACCGTGCGCCGCTTCGGCTCCACCGGCGGCGATTCGGCCCTCGGCAACCTCGTCGCCGACTCGATGTGGCTGCGCGCCGGCATCGAGACCGACTTCACCCTGACCAACACCACCGGAATCCGCTCCGACCTCAACCCGGGGCCGGTCACCGTCGAGGAGTTGTTCAACGTCTTCCCGTTCGACAACACGATCACCACGATGTTCTTGTCGGGGCTCGAGGTGCGGGATCTGTTCGACTACGTGGCGCGCCGGACGGCCAGTCGCGGCTGCTCGTCCCAGGCCCAGATCGCCGGCGCGCAGGTCGTGCTCAACTGCCGCGGCTGCGAGCGGACCGGCGGGCTGCCGTGCGCGGAGTCGATCAAGATCGGCAGCGGCGCGAACCTGATCGACGTGGTCGATGAGGGCTCCTACGAGCTGGCGACGAACAACTACCTGGCCCAGGGCGGCTCGGGCTACGTGATGCTGCGCCGGAACACCACCCAGCAGGACTCCGGCATCCCGCAGCGCGACGCGGTGATCGACCGCATCCGCGCCGGCGTCCCCTGCGTCGAGCCGCGCGAGTGCACGACCGACGACGTCTGCGGAGAGAACCAGCTCTGCGCCTGCTCCGGCCGCTGGCGATGGAACGACACCACCGGAACCTGCCAGGACGACGGCGCCTGCGCCGGACCCAGCCGGTGCGTCCTGGAGTCGTGCGTCGAGGATGTCGCGGACCTGTACCTGGAGCGCGTGCTCGAGCCGGGGGATGACGCGGAACAGGTGGCCTGCGACATCCGCAATCACGCCGGGCTCGAGTGCGCCGAGGTGGCGTGCGTGGACGGACGGGTCGGCGCCGCCGAGGACGCGCGGATCCGCGCGTACCTGCCGTGAGCCGCGCGGGCGCGAGGAGGCGAAGGTGAGACGCTGCAACCTGGGCTGGATCGCGCTGGCGGCGGGCCTGCTGCCGGCCTGCGCGGGCGACACCGGCGACCTGCCCCCCGGACCGCTGGGGTTCCGCGTCGCGCTGACCGGCGGCGACCCCGGTGCGGTCGATGCCCGCCTGCCGTTCTCCCTCGAGGGAGCGACCTACACGCTGGACATCGAGGCGCTGCCGGCCCAGGCGTTCCGCGAGGGTTGGGTCTCCATCCGCGCCCAGCCGGGCGACGTGCTGTCGGTGGACTCCCCCGGCGCTATCCGGACCAACATCCAGCTCCACGGGGGGCGCGCCACCGGCGTCCGGGTGACGGTCGCCAAGCTCTACGGCGATGCCCGGATCTGGGTCGAGGACCTCGGCTTCGTCCCGGGTCCCGCCGTCGGCTCCGCCTGCCGCAACGGCCTCGACGACGACGGCGACGGCCGCACCGACTACGGCTCGGACCCCGGCTGCGCCTACGCCAACGACGACACCGAGTCGGAGGGCAGCCACGCCGTCGGCCTCAGCCCGGTCCTCTACTACCGGAACCCGCGCATTGCCGACGTCCAGGGGATGACCTCCGTCCCGCCCCTCGAGGGCCGCTCGATCAACATCGACGCCGGCGACATGGTCGTCACCCGCGTCTCCGTCGACGGGCTGTACGTCACCGACATCAGCGAGACGCGCGGCTACAACCACCTGTTCGCCTTCAACTTCAACACCCCCGCCGGCGTCCGCATCTGCGACAGGCTCGTGACGCTCGGCGGCATCGTCGGCGAGTTCTACGGCTACACCGAGCTGACCTACCCGTCGTGGACCCGCGACCTCGACTGGCCGCGCCCCGAGCATCCGACGCCGGCCGAGTGCCCGGTGCCGGAGCCGGTCGAGATCACCCGGACCCTGCTCGACAACGGCGCGGCGATGGAATCGCTGGAGGCCGGCCTGATCAAGGTCTCCGGCGGCCGGATCACCCCCCGCTTCGAGGATTGCGACTTCAACGACAACGGCGGCATCGATTGGGACACCCCGGAAGAGGACTGCGCCGACGAGTGCGCCGAGGCGCTCGACTGCTCCGAGCTGACCCAGTTCCAAACCTACGGCCAGTTCTCGATCGCCACCCTCGGCGCCACGGCGGCCGAGCGGGGGAAGATCCAGGTGCTGACCCGCGAGGCGGTGCCGGACTTCGACGCCCTGGCGCACGCGGGCGAGACGGTGGCCCTGATCCGCGGGACGCTGTCCCAGGTCGAGTTCCTCGACGTGCCGTGGATTCTCGAGGTGCGGTGCCGGGACGATCTGGTCCTCGCCGGCCCCGCGAAGCCGATGCACGAAGCGTGCGTCGGGCCGGTGCCCCCGGACGAGGACTACACGCGGTAGGGACGGATGCGTCGGGGCGCGGCCGACGGACGGCGCTCCCGGACGGCGAGAAGCGAGAGGATGATGAGCATGCGGTTGACGGGTTTGCAGCTGGGACTGTGCGGACTCCTCCTCGCCGGCGCGCTGCCGGCCCGGGCGGGCGACTTCATGGACACGCGGGTCACCTGGACCTTCGGCGACGACAACTTCCTCGCCGATGCCGGAGAACAGATCCCCGACACCCCCTACGCCTCGATCGGCGACCGGCAGGGCTACGAGCTGTTCATGGACAACATCGACAGCCGGTACAGCGGCCGCGAGAACCAGACCCACCTGGTGATGTACAAGCACCTCGACGGGTTCTTCCCGCGACTGTCCACCGACGCCGGCGTCGTGCTGCAGTTCGACATCTCCGACGACGGCCTCGACATCCGCGACGACGGGACCTACCTCCGCATCCGCTACGGCTTCGACGACCTGCCCGAGACCGAGGGCGACGGGATGGCGGTGGTGTTCTTCCCGTTCGACACCGAGCGGTTCCGCATGGGCTACCTGTGGGACATCTCGTGGGGCGGCGGCGGGTTGTTCACCAACAAGCGCAACGGCTTCGCCCCGGGCCTCAAGCTCGAGTTCGACGTCGGGCCGGCCGACTGGTTCGTCGGCTTCAAGACCGCGCAGGTGTCCGAACAACGCCAGACCGACGTCGAGGGCGAGCCGCTCAACGTCCAGGAGACGAACTACGGCTTCCTCGCCGGGGCCGGGTTCGACATCGGCGGGATGTTCCGCATCGATCTGTCCGGCGGCTACTTCCAGCAGGGCACCTTCGACCAGCCGGGACTGGTCGGCGAGCCGGTCTACACCGGCGGCGGCTCGCTGCGCCTGGCCCTGCACGACGGGATGGACGTGGGCCCCGGCGCCGATTTCCGGCTGTACCGCAACGAGCCGTACGCGGTGGAGGCGCTGGCCGAGGAGTCGCTCGCCGCCGCCGCCGCCTCGGCCGCCGCGGCCGGCGAACTGCCCTCCGAGCTGGCCTGGGCCGTCACGCTCGAAGGCTCGATCCTCGGCCAGCACGTCGCCGACATCGACACCTTCGGCCGGTCGGTGATCCAGCCGGCCTACGCCGCCGCGCTCCAGGGCAAGCTGAAGTACGACGGCTTCTCCGCCAACGTCACCGCCTTCTTCCGGAACCTCGAGTTCATCCTGCACAACGTGCCGAGCTTCTCGCCGTTCGTCGCGATCCAGGGCGAGGCGGAGACGCAGCCCGAGTTCTTCGCCGCCGCCTCGGTCAACTACTTCTTCGAGAGCACCCGGCTGACCCCCTCGCTGATCGCCGGCGTCCAGATCCCCGCCACCCTGCAGTCCGGCGGCACCACCGTCGTCGTCCGCGACGAGGAGACCCGCGACATCCTCCCCTCCGGCGACGACTCGGTGCCGATCTTCTCCACCCGCGCCTCGCTCCGCTGGGACCTGTCGGAGATCCTCTCGGTGTACGCGATGGTCCAGTACGTCCGCGACGAGAACGCCACGCGCCTGTCGCGCGACGACTACGGCACCTTCCGCGTCTACCGCCGCGCCGACCAGCTCGGCGTCGCCATCATCACCCAGGCAAGGTTCTAGACCGTCGCGGACTCGAGACGGCTAGTCCGCCACCCGCCGGACCCGGATCACGTCCACCGCCAGCGTCCCCCGGTCGTGGTAGAACACCCGGAACTCGTACGGGTCCGGCGCCGTGCGCCGGAAGCGCAGCGTGAACCCCTGCCAGGCCCCGGGGCGCTCGAAGTCCGTCAATGCCAGGTCGCGCCCCGCCAGCACCTCGCCGGCCCGGAAGACGTCGATCGTCCCGATCAGGTCCGTCGCCGCACGTCCCGGCTCGCCCCCGGCCGCCAGCCGGTACTCGACCTCGTACTCGCCCGGCGGCAGCGCCGCGAACGGTCCGTTGAACAGCCAGCCCGCGCCGCGGTGGTCGGCCGGCGTCACCTCGAGCGCCCAGCCGCCCGAGGCGTCCGCGCGGCGCACGGCGAGGTTGGCGTACAGCGACGACTCCCATTCCTCCGGCTCGAGCACCGGGCTGCGCAGCAGCTCCAGCGCCCGCTCGCGCGCCGCCTCGTCGGGCGCGCCGCGCCGCAGCACCAGCACCCCGTGTTCGGCCCGCACCACGCACCACCCGGGGTTGCGCACCAGCCGTTCGGCCATGTGCCACAGCTCCGGTCCCTCCAGCGGCCACGGCGGGCGGTACAGGTCGAGCACGACCCATTCGGCGTGCTCCATCCCGTACGGCACCATCCGCGGGCGCGGGCGGTTCATCAGGTGCACGCCGATGTATCCCGAGGCGGACAGCGGCACGTCGGGAGGGACCGACGCGACGACGCGGTCGAGGAGCTCGGTGCGGGGCGTGAGCAGGTAGGCCGGTCGCTCGTGGACCGGCGAGATCACCGACTCCGGGTGGATCCACAGCAGAGCCAGCGCCGAGGCCGCAACCCAGGCCAGGGCCGCCCGCTCGAAGCGCGGCGCCGCACCGTTCGACCGGCCGTCCGCGTCACGGCGCGCCAGCCACGCCCGGATCCGCGCCAGCCCCACCACGCCCGCGGCGTAGGCGAAGCAGAGCGGGATCACCCCGTAGTAGAACGACAGCGAGTTCATGTAGTAGTGCGAGGCGACCAGCATCACCAGGCAGGCCGACAGCAGCAGCAGCGAGGCCAGCCCGCCCAGGAACGCCGCAAACCCCAACGGGACCGTCAGCGTGAGCAGGCTGGCCAGCCGATCCTCGCTCAACACGTGCCCCAGCACGTAGAACGGGTTCGACAGCGCGTTGCCCACGATCGCCGGGACCGATTTCCCGAGGTGGCCGTAGCGCTCGAGGAACTTGTACCCGCCGCCCGTGCCCGTGCTCCACGTGGTCCGGAAGAACCACCCCGGGTCCTGCGTGGCGACGAACGCCGGCAGCACCCACACCAGGAGCACCAGGCCCACGACCAGTGAGGCGGCGACGGTGCAGAGCGCCAGCAGGCGGCGACGGTGCGCCAGCGCCGCGTACAGCCCGAGCAGTGCCGTGTAGACGAACGCGTCCTCCTTCGTGCACCACAGCAGCCCGACGCACGCCAGGAACCAGACCGTGCGCCCGCGCTGCAGCGCCAGGAGCGCGCCGAAGATCATCGGCGGCATCAGCAGGTCCATGTGGAAGTCGTGCCACTGGGCCTGGAAGGTGTCGGGCGCCAGCAGGTACGAGGCGGCGACGGCCAGGGCCAGCCAGCCGTTGCCGAGCACCCCCTCGGCCCAACGGAACAGCAGGTAGCCGCCGCCCGCCACCGCCAGCGACTGGACCACCAGCAGCATCGCCGGGTCGGGCCACAGCCAGTGCAGCGGCAGCAGCAGCACCAGGATCGGCGAGAAGTGCTCGGCCAGGAAGGTCACGCCGAGCTCCGGGGCGTAGAGGAAGCGGTCGCCGCGAAGCGTGGAGTCGAGCGCCCCGGAGAACAGGCCGAGGTCGATGATCGACGACCAGTAGCTGGCGTGGCGCAGCAGCGCCAACGCGATGAACCAGGCGGCGGCGCTCGCCGCCAACGCCACGGCGAGCCGCCGCGGCCAGTGCGCGGACGCTTCCGTCGGGGTCGGAGGGGGCAGGGCGCGGAAGGCCACGGCCGCCGCCGTCCCGGCCACCACGCCCGCGACGAGCATCAGCCGGCCCGGCACGTGGTCGTGAAACAGCGCGCAGGCCGTCAGGCCCAGCGGCAGGAGGTGCAGCGCGCCCTCGCGGACCGCGCGCAGCCAAGGCGCGCCCTGCCGCCGCCGCAGCCACGCGAGCAGCGCGCCCACCGCCAGCAGCTCGACCAGGAATCCCAGCGTGCCGCGCAGGATCGGCGGACCGTAGAACCCCCACAGCGGCCCGGCGTGCGCCAGCTCCTCGATCTGCTCCCGCGGGAAATACAGCCACTCGTGGGCCACGGCCAGCAGATGCGCCACCGGCACGAGGAGCAGCACGGCCGCCGCCGCGCGCACGAGCTCGCGATACCGGTTCCCCGGCCCGGCTTCCGCCGCGGGCCGTTCCGATCGTCCGTCCACCCCCGCCACGAGTTCCATGCGTCAGTCCGTGGGCCGCGCCAGTCCCGCCGCCAGCAGCAGATGCAGCGCGCGCAGCAGCGCGGGTCGGTCGAACTGCGGCGCCCGAGCCTGGAGCCGTCGCAGTGCGTCGCCCGCCTTCAGCGGCCGGTCGACCGCGACCAGCGCGTGGCGTTCGGCTTCCGTCAACGGCCACCAGTCCGGGGGCGGCTCGGCCTGCGGCACGGGAGCCACGACCCGCTCCGCCACCGTCGTCCACCACGCCGCGAGCTGCTCGTCGGTCCGCGAGCGGTGGATGCCCTCGTGCAGCAGCTCCGGCGCCGAGGAGGACAGCGGGAACGCCCGCTTCTCGCAGACCACGCCGCGGAAGAACGACCACGAGCCGTCCTGCCAGCCGTACAGCTCGAGCACCTTCTCGCGCACCTGCTCGGTGATGTGGCTGAACAGCGTCAGCGGGTCGAGCAGCTCGAGCGCGACGAGCGTGTCGCCGAGGTGGCCCTCGTAGCGCGGCAGCATCGCGAGCGCCAGCTCGAGCTCCACCCGGTTCAGCACCCCCTTGCGAACGAGGTACTCGCCCAGCAGCTCCGAGCCGAGGTTGGAAGAGGCGTAGATCGGGTGCCCGTCGACGAGATACACCTCCTTGCGCACGGAGCCCGCGTCGGCGACGAGCAGCCCGGTCTCGCGATGGCGTGCCAGCAGCAGGAACACGGTCGGCACGGCGTCGTCCTGGAACAGGCCGTGCCGGTCGGGCACGCCGGGGCCGTCGATGCGGGTCGTCGTCGGCGTGAGCAGCGGAAGGTGACGCAGCAGGTCGGGCAGGGCGTGGACCGGGCGGAACGGCGCGTCGTCCACCGCCACCTGGTCCGTGGCGGCGACGTGACCGCCGAGCAGCTGTTCGACGACCTCCGCGTAGCTCAGCGCCGGCGACTCGCGGCCGTCGGCCCAGCGCACGCGGTACGTCGTCACCGGCCGGCTCGGCGCTCCGCCCGTGCCCACGACGGCAATCTCCCGCGGGCCCACCGGCGCGTGCGCCCAGGGGGTGAGCGTGTCGCGCAGCACGTCCTCGTCCCCGACGTCCCCCGGACGGAGCAGCCGCTCGACCGTCGCCGCCAACGGGGCGGCGGCGGGCCGCAGGCCCGTGGCGGCGGCGAAGGCCAGCAGTCGGTCCCGCATCGCCGATGCGCGCGGCGGCCGGTCCCGCGGCTCCCGGGCCAGCGCCTGCAGCAGGATCTGCCGCAGCTCCGCCGGCGTCCGCTCGTCCAGATCCTCCGCCAGGTGCAGCCGGACGTCGCGGATGTTGAGCAGCAGGGCGATGTCGGTCTGCCCGCGGAACGGCGTGCGCCCGATGATCAGCTCGGCCAGCAGCACCCCGACGGCGAACAGGTCGGAGCGCGCGTCCAGCGGCTGGTTGCGGATCTGCTCGGGCGACAGGTAGCGGATCTTCCCGCGCAGCCGCTGTCGACGCTGCTGCTCGATCTCCGCGCTGCGAATCAACGCGATGCCGAAGTCCCCGACCTTCACCTCGCCCCGCCGCGAAAGCAGGATGTTCGACGGCGAGACGTCCCGGTGCACGATCCCCAACGACGCCCCCCGCTCGTCCCGCAGCTCATGCAGGTACGCCAGCCCGGCGAGGGCCTGGGTGACGATCCACAGCACCTGGTCCAGCGGCAGCGTCTCGATCTGGCGCGCCAGGCGTCGCGTCACCTTCCAGCCGTCCAGCCCCTCGACGTACTCGATGACCATGAAGCAGCGGTCATCGACCACCCCGCCGTCCACGACCCGCACCACGTTCGGGTGCTTCAGCCGGGCGGCCAGCTGCCGCTCCTGCTCGAACAGCCGGACGAAGTCGGGCGCCCGGGCCAGGTCGGGCAGCAGCCGCTTGAGCGCGAACCGCTCGTGGTGGCGCCGCGGATCGAGCGGTCGGGCGAGGAAGACCTCGGACATCCCGCCCTGGCCAATTCGCCGTAACAACGTGTAGTTCCCGAACGGGGTCGGCTCGAAACGGTTGTCGCGGGCGCTCATCGATCCGGGTCCATCCTCGTGCGTCGCCGACCGCCGGGAAGGCGGTCCCGCGACCACAGGTTGACATCGGAAGCTACCGATAGCATAAGGGCCGCGCGAATGTCACATGGATCGATCGACCCGAGTCCGCGGCCGGGGTTCGATGAACGCGCACGGCCGGCGGGAGCGAGAGGGAGGGCACGATGAACGCGAAACAGACGGCTCCGGCCAAGCCCGGCATCGCCACGCTCAAGACACGCATCCCGATGGTCGGCCGGCTCAAGGAGATGGAGATCCTCGAGGACGTGCTGAAGAAGGCGATCGAGCAGGAATCGCCGATGACGGTGACGATCCTCGGCAACCGCGGGATCGGCAAGTCCCGGCTGCTGGTGGAGTTCCTGCAGAAGACCCGCCAGATGCGGCCGGGAACCCAGATCTACCGGGCCGTGTGCCAGGAATCGACCGGGACCTACGGCGTGTTCGCCCGCCTGCTGCGCGCCCGTTTCGGGCTGCTGGAGGGGATGGACGCCGCGGAGGCGCGGGCGAAGTTCCGCGAGCAGATGACCAGCCTGCTGGGCGACCAGCGCGTCACCGAGTTCGTCCACTTCCTCGGCTCCTTCATCGGCCTGCGCTACCCCGACAACCCGTTCATCCGCACGATGGAGGCGAACCCCGAGCAGGTCGCCGAGATCCGCAAGACGGTGCTGCGGCGGTTCTTCGAGGTCGACGCCAAGGGCAAGCCGACGATCTACACCTTCGAGGATGTGGAGGAGGCCGGCCAGGAGGAGACCCTCGACATCATCGACCACCTGTCGCGCAAGTCGAGCGGCTCGCCGCTGCTGTTCGTCTGCACCGCGACGCACGAGATCCACGTCCGACGCCCCAACTGGATGGAGGGGCTGGGCGACCGCCACGTGCTGGTCGAGCTGGGGCCGCTGTCGCGGCTCAACTCCGAGCGCTACCTGACGACGTTGCTGTCGGCGGTCGAGGACCTGTCCGACGCGCTGGTCCAGCGCGCCTGCAACATGGCCGGCGGCAACCCGTACTTCATCGAGCAGATCGTCAAGATGCTGCTCGAGAACGGCACCGTCGCCCAGGGCCCCGACGGCAAGTGGAAGGTCAATCTCGACCGGCTCTCCGCCGTGCGGCTGCCGATGTCCGTCGAGGAGGCGATCCAGGCCCGGATCGGCGCCCTGACCCCCGCCGAGCGCGACACGATGGAGAAGGCCTGCACCTTCGGCTCCGTGTTCTGGCTCGGAGGACTCGTCTCCCTCGGCCGCGCCGACGCCGAGCCGCCCGAAATATGGGGCGGCTCCGCCGACCTCGCTCCCCACATCCGCGACGTGATCGGCGGCCTGGTCCAGCGCGACTACATCATGGAGGTCCCGGACGCCACCTTCGAGGGCGACCAGGAGTACATCTTCAAGCACAACCTCGAGCGGGACATGATCCGGCGGATGACCAGCCCGACCAAGCTGAACCGCTACCACGGGCTGATCGGCGAGTGGCTGGCGTACCGCATCCACGGCCGCGAGGACGAGCTGGAGATGCTGGCCGAGCACCACGCGCGGGGCGGCTCCAAGCCCAAGGCCGCCGCCGGCTACCTCCAGGCCGCCAACCACGCACGCGAGCGCTACGCCAACGCGAAGGCCGCCGAGTACTACCGCCGGGCACTCGAACACCTCGACCCCGCCGACCTCGTCACCCGCTTCGAGGCCCTGCACAACCTCGGTGACGTGCTCCAGAACCTCGGACGCATGGACGACGCGCTGCAGTGCTTCGAGGAGATGCGCCGCATCGCCTGGCGCCTCGACATGCGCCGCAAGGGCGGCGTCGCCCACAACCGCATCGGCCGCGTGCTCCGCGAGCTGGGCAAGCTCGACGAGGCGCTTCGCCACCTCGGCACCGGCCACGTCCTGTTCTCGATGGCCGAGGACCGCCGCGGCGTCGCCTCCTCCCTCGACGACATCGGCAAGGTCCACTGGCGCCGCGGCGAATACAAGGTCGCGCTGCAGCAGATGCAGAAGGCGATCGAGATCCGGCGCCAGATCGGCGACCTCCGCTCGATCGCCCTCTCGCTCAACAACCTGGGCCTCGTCCACCAGGACTCCGCCCAGTTCGAGGAAGCGCTCCGCTGCTTCACCGAGTCGCTCGACATCCGTCGCAAGATCAAGGACGTCCCCGGCCTGATCATCTCGCTCAACAACCTGGGCACCGTCTACCAGGACTCCGGCGAGCACGACAAGGCGATCCAGCTCTGGCAGGAGGCCCTCACCGAGGCCCGCCGCATCGACGACCGCCTGCGTCAGGCCTACCTGCTGACCAACATCGGCGTGTCGGAATACCAGATCCGCCGCTACGCCGACGCGATCAAGACCCTCGGCGAGGCCCAGGAGATCGCGATCCAGCTCGGCGACCACCTGCTCCAGGGCGAGACCGCGCGCGCCATGGGCAAGACCCGGATGCTGATGGGCGACTACGCCGGCGCCCGCGAGGCGCTCAAGGTCGCCCTCGGGCACTTCGAGGCGATGCGCTCCAAGGTGCTGGTGTCGATCGCCCTGCGCACGCTGGCCGAGGTCACCTTCGCCGGCGGCTGGGGCGAGGAGGAGGAGCGCAACGCCGACCTGCTGTTCAAACGGTCGCTCGCGATCTGCGAGGAGATCGGCGACAACCTCGAGCGCGCCAAGACGCTGCGGTCCTACGCCGAGATGCTGGCCAAGCAGGGCAAGACCAGGCCGGCCGAGGAGGCCAAGGCCGAGGCGGAGAAGATCCTCAGCACGCTCCAGGAACCGAACCTCGGGCCCGCCCGCGAGTCCGCCCGCATCGAGGACTCGGACAACGAGTCCGACATCCCGATCGTCGTCGACGGCATCGAGGAGTAGCCGCCGCCCGCCGATCCCGCTTGCGCGGTGCCGCGCAACCCGACATCATCGGTTCCCGCCGGAGACGCGTCATGGCCGAGAACCGCCCGCCCGCCCCGTCGCCGTCCGGGACCGCCGTCGTCCCCCCGGACTGGCCGCGCCGCGTCCCCGCCGCCGTGCTCGCGACCTGCCGCCGGCTCCGCGACGACGGCCACGCCGCCTACGTCGTCGGCGGCGGCCTCCGCGACCTCGCCCTCGCTCGGCCGGGCCCCGCCGATTGGGACGTCGCCACCGCCGCCCCGCCGCAACGCGTGCTCGAACTGTTCCGCCGGGCCATCCCCACCGGCCTGCCGCACGGCACCGTCACCGTCGTCGTCGAGGGCCGGCCGATCGAGGTCACCACCTTCCGCGGCGACGGCGCCTACGCCGACGGCCGGCACCCCGTCGCGGTCACCTTCGTCGAGCGCGTCGAGGACGACCTCGCCCGCCGCGACTTCACCGTCAACGCCATCGCCGGCGACCCGCTCACCGGCGAGCTCATCGACCCGTTCGGCGGGCGCGAGGACCTCGGCGCCCGCATCCTGCGCGCCGTCGGCGACCCGGACGCGCGCTTCGCCGAGGACGGCCTGCGTCCGATGCGCGCCGCCCGCTTCGCCGCCGTCCTGGAGTTCGACGTCGAGCCGGCGACCCGCGCCGCCTTGGCCCGGCACCTCGACGTGTTCCGCCGCGTGTCCCGCGAGCGCGTGCGCGACGAGCTCGTCAAGCTGCTCGCGGCCCCCCGTCCCTCGGTCGGCCTGCGTCTGCTTGCGGAAAGCGGTCTGCTGGCGGAGATCCTGCCGGAGCTGGCCCGCGCGGCGGGATTCGCCCAGAACCGCTGGCACGAGTTTGACCTGTTCGAGCACACGTTGCGGGCCGTCGATGCCGCGCCCGTCGGCCCGGTCCGCCTGGCCGCCATGCTCCACGACCTGGGGAAGCTCGACACCGCCGCCTGGTCCGAGGACAAGGGCGACCGCACCTTCCACGGCCACGAGCCGCGCTCGGCCGAGCTCGCCGGGGCGTGGCTCCGGGCCAGCCGTTTCCCCTCCCGGGACTCCGAGCACGTCGTCGCGCTGGTCGCCCACCACGGCGTGTACTACGACGACGAGTGGACCGACGCCGCGGTGCGCCGCTGGCTCCGGCGGATCGGCCCCGAGAATCTCGCCGACCAACTCGCCCTGCTCGAGGCCGACCTCGTCGCCAAGGGCGACCGCCCCGACGTGCCCGGTGCCTGCGCCGCCGCCGGACGCCTGGCCGCCCGCGCCGCCGCCCTGCTCGCCGCGCGCCCGGCGCTCGACGAGAACGCCCTGGCCCTCGACGGCACCGCGATCATGCGCCTGCTCGGCATCGGCCCCGGGCCCCGCGTCGGCGAGGTCAAGCGCGCGCTGCTGGAACTTGTCACCGACGACCCGTCGCGCAACACTGCCGGGGAGCTGGAGCGGGTGGTGCGCGAGCGCTGGGGGCGCCCGACCGGGGAAGGGACGGCGGAGCCGGCATGACGGAGGCACTGGCGCCCGAAGGGTTCGTCGACCTGCACAGCCACGTGCTGCCCGGGGTCGATGACGGCGCCGAGAACGTCGCCGAGGCGGTGACGCTGGCCCGCGGCCTGCGCGACCTGGGATTCACCTGCCTCGTCGCCACCCCGCACATGCGGCCCGGCCTGTACGACCCCGCGCCGCAGGCGGTCGTCGCCGCCCTCCACGAGCTTCGCGCGGCCCTCGGGGCCGCCGGCCCGCGCGTGCTGCTGGCCGGCGAGCACTTCCTCGACGACGAGGTCTGGATGCGCATCGGGGAAGGACTCGGCCGGCCGTACCCGAACGGCCGGGCGATCCTGGTCGAGATCTCCACCATCGGCCCCGGCCCCGCGCGGCTCTCCGAGCAGCTGTTCCGGCTGCGCGTCGGCGGACTGCGCCCCGTCCTGGCGCACCCCGAACGCTGCGCGGCGTTCCAGGACGACGTCGCGCGCATCGAGGAGCTGCGGCGCGCCGGCGTCGCCACCGCCCTCGACCTCACCAGCCTCGTCGGCCAGGGCGGGCGCGGGTCGCGGAGGACCGCGGAGCGGCTGCTGGAGCTGGACCTGTTCGACGTGGCCTGCACCGACCTGCACGCCGAGCGGGAGCTGGCGGAGGTGGAGCGGGCGATCAAGCGGCTGCGGCGGCTGGTCGGCGACGACGGCCTCGACCGCCTGCTGCATCGCAGCCCCCTGCGCCTCGCGCTCGAGCTGCCGCCGCCGGCCGCGGAGCGCCCCGCATGAGCGCCGGGATGCGCAAGCTGGTCCTGCGCCTGGCGCTGTCGCTGGGCATCGCCGCCGTGTTCGTCTGGTGGCTCGGCAACCAGGGGATCGAGATCCTGCCCTCCGCGGAGCAGTTCGGGGTCGTGGCCGGCTGGGCCGTGCCGGTGTACCTGCTGACCCTCGTGGTCGTGCACTTCCTCCGGGCCTATCGCTGGATCTACCTGCTGCAGCCGATCCACCCGGGCATCACGGTGCAGAAGGCGCTGCCCGTGGCCTTCGTCGGCTTCCTGGCGATCCTCGTGATGCCGCTGCGCACCGGGGAGATCGCCCGGCCGTACCTGATCAAGGGCCACGCCGGCGTCTCGATGAGCGCCGCGCTGGGCACGATCGCCATCGAACGGGTCGTGGACGGGCTGCTCGTCTCGCTGTGGCTGACCCTGTGCCTGTTCGGCGTCGACCCGGCGATCAGCCCCTACGTCTGGCCCCTGCGGCTGCTGCCGCTGGCCCTGTTCGTCGGCGCCCTGGTGTTCCTCGTGGCCTTCCTCTGGCGCGGCGAGGCCTTCGTGCGCTTCGGCCGCCGCCTGGCCGCACTGTTCTCCAGGAAGCTGGCCGACACCGTCGTCCACGTGATGGAGGGGTTCGGCCGCGGTCTGTCGGTGCTGCCCAACAGGCTCGCCCTGGTGAAGTTCCTCGGTTTCTCCGTCGCCTACTGGTCGATCAACGCCGTCGGCGTGATGCTGCTCGCCCGCGGCTGCGGACTCGACCTCGACCTGCTCGGCGGCGTCGCCACCATGGCCGTGGTTGCCGTGGGCATCCTGCTGCCGTCCGGCCCCGGCTTCTTCGGCAACTTCCAGGCCTCCGTTCTCGTGGCGCTCGAGCTGTACCTGCCGGCGGCGGCGCTCGTCGAAGGGGCCGCCGTGTTCATCTTCCTGCTCTACCTGTGCCAGGTCGGCCTCACGCTGGTCGTCGGCTTCGGCAGCCTGTTCGGCGCCCGCGTCTCGCTGCGCGGCGTCTTCGCCTCCGGACTGCCGCAGGTCGCTACCGAGGACCTCTCCGACTGGACCTGACCGGCCCTGCCGGGAATTTGGCACCCCGCCGCCGCGCTGCGAAGATGATCCCGGCGGACCCGGGCCACGGCTCGCCCGCAGGAGGTGCAACGTGTCTCCCTCGAATCGCACGACCGTCCGACCCGCCGGCGCCGCCCTGCTCGCCGCGCTGGCCGCCCTCGGCGCGCTCGACCCCGCGCCCGCCGCCGCCGACGCCCAGGCCAGCTTCACCTACGACCACGACATCCTCTGGAGTACCGCCATCCGCCTGCTGCGCGTCGACCTCGGCTACGAGATCTCCGAGCAGGATCGCGAGAACGGCTACCTCCTGTTCGTCGTGCACGCGAACGGCCGCGAGTACCAGGGCGCCGTCGAGTTCGTCCGCGGCCTCGGCGAACGCGGCATCGCAGAGGTCGAGCTCAGCGTGCGGGTCGTCGGCCTGCCGAGCAGCAGCGAGGAGGCGATCCTGCGCAAGCTGCGGACCAAGCTCCGCGAGGACTACGGACTGCCCCCGCGCGCCCCCGCCGCCCAGACCCCGGTTCCGGCACCCGAGGAGCCGCCCGCCGACGCGGAGCCGACGACCCCGCCCGCCGACGAATCCGCCGGGAGCTGAGCCGGCCAGGCCTCGAGCGCCAGTACCGGAAACGACGTGACCGACCGCAGCTCGGCCGCTTCCACCCTCGTCGGCACCACCACCACCACTTCGTCCGCCGGCCAGCGCCGCAACTCCACGTCGCCCCGCGCCCGCCATTCGCGCTCCGGCGCCCACTCGTCCCGCCGCCCCCGCCGCACCTGGAACAGGTAGCGCTCCCCCTCCGGCAGGGCGGCCTGCAGCCCGGGCGGACCGTAGACTGCCGGCCGCAGCCCCAGCCGCGTCGCCGCCGCCCGTCGCACCCCCACGCCGTACGGTTCGAACGTCATTCGCCCCAGGTGCCGGGCCCACCGCGCCAGCCGCGCCAGGTCGTGCGGATGGGCCGCCGTGAACGACACCACCGCGTGACCGCCGCGGATCAGCCGCCCGGCGGAGCGGATCCGGCCCTCGCCGAGGATCCGCTCGAGCGCCCGCCGGGCGTCGTGAAACCGGGGGTCGTCCGCGCCCGCCAACGCCGCGAGATGCTCCGCCCGCGTCTCGCCCGGGAACTCCCCGGCGCAGGCCCGGGTGAAGTGCACGACCCACGGCCAGTCGCCCGCCGCGGTCCCCGCGGGCGGAACCGGAAACGTCGGGGCCGGGACGGCGGTTCGCCGCACCGCACACGCCGCACGGAACGCGGCCGCCTCCGCGCCGAGCCCCTCCGACCACAACTCCTCCGCCCCGGCGGCCAGCAGCCGACGGTTGCCCGCGGTTCCCGCCGTGTCGTCCGCGGGGCAGACGAGCACCGGCCGCCCGCGCAGCAGCGCCTCCCAGGCCAGCCGCTCCACCGCGCCTCCCGCGCGCGCCTCGACCACCAGCACCTCGTCCGCCGCCTCGGCCACCGCCCGATCCCGCTCGGTCGGCGTCGGCGGCTCGGGGCCCGCCGGCAGCAGCCGCAGGCGGGGCGCATCGAGGAGGCCGCGGTAGCGCCCGGCCGCGGCCCGGGCCCCCGCGGCCGTCAGCCCCACCACCTCCGCCGGGCCGCCGGCCGCGAGGGCGCAGTGGAGCGCCAGGTCGTAGTGCAGCGGGCCGAGCCCGGTTACCAGCACGTCACCCGAGGCCGCCAGGTGCCGGGCCAGCAGGGTCGTCAGGCGCACCCAGCGGTCGCCCGGGGTCGGCCGGCGGGGCTTGCGGGAGTTGAACAGGGCGACACGACGCATCGCCTCCTGCTTCGCGCCGGCACCGGGGAACGTTGCGCGCCGGGCGGCGTCGATGCGGCGCCCGGCCCGGTGTACGATGCCCGGTCGGAGGTGCCGATGCCCCGCAGACCCGGTCGGGCCGCCCCGCGAGTCCCCGCGTCGTGGCGGCCGCGCTCCGCAAGTCGGCTCCTGCTCGCGGCCCTGGCGCCCGCGCTGGTCCTCGATGCCTGCCGCTCGACCGGTCGTTCGGCGCAGGAGGCCTCCCGGGCCGACGCCGCGGCGCCGGTCGCGGAGCCCTCCGCCGCGGAAGCGGAGGACCTCGAGTCGCACCTGCGCCGGCTGCGGCCCCGCGTCCCGGCCGGCTTCACCGTCGTGCCCGAGCCGCCGTTCGTGGTGATCGGCGAGGGACCGCCGGGAACGGTGCGGGGGCACGCGGCGACCGTGCGCTGGGCCGTGCGCCTGCTGCGCGAGGAGTACTTCGACACGCTGCCGTCCCGGCCGCTGGACGTCTGGCTGTTCGAGGACGAGGAATCGTACCGCGCCTGGGCCTGGAAGCTGTTCCGCGACCGGCCCGCCACGCCATACGGCTACTTCAGCCCGGCGGAGCAGGCGCTGGTGATGAACATCGCCACCGGCGGCGGGACGCTGGTCCACGAGGTCGTGCACCCGTTGATCCACGCCGACTTCCCGGACGTCCCGCCGTGGTTCAACGAGTGCCTCGCGTCGCTGTACGAACAGTCGGGCGAGCGGGACGGCCGGCTCGTCGGCTACCCGAACTGGCGGCTGCCGGCGCTGCAGCGCCGCCTGCGGGAGGGCCGCACGATCCCGCTCGAGCGGCTGGTCCGGCTGTCGACCTCCGAGTTCTACGAGCGGGGGACGGGGCTGGAGACGGCCGAGGCGCGGTACGTCTGCCTGTACCTGCAGGAGCAGGACCGCCTGGCACGGTTCTACCGCGAGTTCCGTGCCACGGTCGCCGACGACCCGACCGGGGTCGCCACGCTGCTGCGCGTGACCGGCGAGCCCGACCTGGCGTCGTTCGAGGAGGCGTGGACGGAGTTCGTGCTGGGCCTGACCCCGCCGTGAGTCGCGCCCGCCGGCCGGTCAGATCAGGAAGCCGTCCTCGGCCGGGACGACGATGTAGACGTTGCGCGTGTCGAGCGTCGTGCTGCCGACCAGGTCGTAGACCTCGATGTACGCGCGGTAGATCTGCACGTGCGGCGTGTGCGGCTGGAAGTCGTTGTGGAACATGATCGAGAACACGATCATCGTGCCGCCGGACACGTGGTAGAAGGTCGTGTCGTCGTAGGTCGCCGACGGGTCGCTGGCCCAGATCGGCCGCATCTCCTTGATGAACTGCGTCGCGTCCACCGCGTCCGACGTGTCGTCCAGCTTGCGCGCCGTGACGTCCTGCGTCTCGGCGGCGACGAGGTCGACGATCCCGCTGACCACCGCCCCGCTCACCTCCCCGCTCGGCGCCGGGTAGACCGTCGGGTCGCCGTCGCGGTTGAACGAGCCGGTGTCGCGCGCCTCCCGCTCCAGGTCCGGCGCGCCGGGCGCCGGCACGATCGCCATCGGCTTCACCGCGGCGCCGACGATCTTCACCGCGTGGTCGTTGAGCGCCGTCCGCGTCTCGGTCCACGACCGCGCCGTGACCATCGCGGGGTCGTAGGCCCCCTCGGCATTCACGCCGTTGTGGGCGGTGGCGTCGGTGACCACCACGACGATCGGATGGCTGGCGTCGCGGAAGCAGGCCTGGCCGAACCCGCCGCCGCCGGCGCACGCGCCCGCCGCCGACTCGTACAGCCCCTCGAGCTGCGACTCCGGCTCGTCGTTGCCGCCGCCCACGCGCAACCCGTTGAGCGCCGCCTGCACGGCCCCGATGTCGACCGTCATCGCCTGGCGCAGCTGGAACGGCCAGTCGCCCGGCGACCCGTACGGCTCCACCGGGAAGTCGCGGAAGTCGCCCACCCCCATCACCACGTCGGCAATGGCAGCCTGGACCGACGGCACGATGAAGCTCGCCAGCGAGGTCTTCACGTTGTTGATCGCCATCGCCATGCTGCCCGTCGTGTCGACCAGGAAGAAGATGTCGCCGCGTCCCAGCCGGGCCGTGAATTCCAGGTCGCGCCACTGCGGCTCGTCCTCGAACGGCAGCACCACGTAGAAGTCCGTCGGCGGGATCACCGACCCGGGGTCCAGCGGGTCGGTCCTCGCCAACACCTCCACGGCGTCGCTCAGCCCGTCGCCGTCGGTGTCCTCGCGCGTCGGATCGGTCCCCCGCGCCAGCTCGTCCTCGTCCGGCAGTCCGTCGTTGTCCGTGTCCAGCGGCCGCACCTCGTGCCCGGGGTCCACCGGCGTGTCGGTCGGCGTCGTGTCGGTCGGCGGCGTGTCCGGCGGCACGTCCACCACGTCCCCGGCGCGGTCGAGCGGCACGTCCCGCGGCGGCGTGACCGTGTCGTCCGCCGGCGCACACCCGACCCACGCCGCTGCGCACGCCGCCGCCACCGCCAGCAACCACCCGTGGAGCCGATCCAGCCGATCCGGTTCCCTCCCGAACGTCCGACACCACGGCATGGCAACCTCCTTCTCGGGCGTCCCCCGGGGTTCCCCCAAGGCCCGCCCGACACGTTCAAGGTAACCCGGCGGCCGCGGAGAGGGAAGGGGTCCCTTCCCCGGCGGTCGCGGTCCCTGCGGCGGCTCGTGTCCAGGTCGTCGTCGTCGGCGTCGGGCGGCCGCCCGGACCCCGCGGCCCGACCGCGGCGCACCGCCGCCACGTTGCCGTCCCGCGGGGAGCATCGTCGACCGCCCGCCGGTTTGACCGGCGTCGCGGCCGCCCCTAGGATCGGTCGTCGCCTCGACCCCCGAAAGGAGACCTCGCATGCGTTCGTCGCGTCCTCTCGCCCGCCTGCTGCTCGTCGCGGCCTGCTTCGCGCTCGCGACGGCGTGCAGCGGCCGTCGCTCGGCATCCGACGGCGCCGACCGCGGTGCCGTTCCGCCGGACGGGTCCGCAGCGGTTCCCCCCGAGCCGGAGGTGGTCGTCGAACCGGCGGCGACGGACGCCGCCGCGCCGCCCCCTGCGGTCGAGGGCCTCGACGTCCGCTACGTCGCCCAGGGCGGGCGCCCTCCGGTGTCGATGTCGCTGCACGTGGCCCCCGACGGCGCCGCCGAGCTCGACCTGACCAGCTCGTGGTCGCGGCCGTCCGCCCCGGCCGACACCCTGGGCGGCTTCGCCGTCCGGCTCGGCCCCCCCCGGCGGGAGGCGCTGGCCCGTCTGGTCGAGGAGGGAGACCTGATGCGCCACGACCCGGGCGAGCCGTCGACGTCCCCGGACTCCACGACCCGCACCCTGATCCTCGCCCGCGACGACCGCCGGAACGCGATCACGATGGCCACGGCGCTCGAGCAGGAGCCGGAGCAGCTCGCCGCGCTGGAACGGTTGCTGATCGAGATCGTCGACGAGGTGTCGCGACATCCGGTGGGGGCGGTACGGGCCGGCTGGGAGCTGGTGCCGGACGGGGAGGGCGTTCGCCCGACGATCACCCTGGAACACGCCGGCACCGAGCCGCTGCGGGTCCTGTTCTTCGAGGCGGTCCGGCCCGGCTTCCGGCTGCGCGCGGAGGCGTGGTTCGAGGCCGACGTCCCGCACTCGGACGGGCGCCGGAACGGCTGGCGCCCCGTCGGCGAGCGGGCCTACTCGGGCGTCGTGCTGGAGCAGCTGGTGGCCCAGGGCAGCCTGCCGGCGGGCGAGGTGGAACTGGCGCCCGGCGCGACCTACCGCTTCGCGCTGCCGACGTTCGTTCCCCCGGTCGTCGAGGGAGGAGTCCGGGCGCACGGCGTGCTGGCCTTCCGTCGCTTGGGCCCGGGACCCGCCGGCGGCCTGCTGACCTTCGACCTGTCGCCGCGGCCCGTGGCCGCCGCACCCGCACCCTGAGTCAGTCGTTCCACGCCTCGCAGGTCGTCCGCCAGGTCGCCTCGAGCTGCGTGCGGAGCCGGAGGTCGGCCGGCGGCGTCTGGAAGACGGCGAGCCCCTCCACGGGGAAGCGCCGGCAGCGCTCGAGCAGGTCATCGATGCCGTCGCACAGCTCCTCGAGCAGGTCGGGGCTCGCGTCGGCGCCGGCCAATCCCTCGAGACTGCCGCCGCGCAGCGCCGCCCGCGCCGCTTCGGGCCGTCCGGCACGGTACTCGGCGCACGCCCGCTTGTACGGCTCGGCGAGCCGGCGCAGCTCCGCGTTGTTCGCCACCGTCTCCGCCTCGTCGGCCGTGCCGTGCTCGACCGGAGGGGCCAGCGTCAGGGTCACGGCCGCCGCCGCGGCGGCGAACCCGGTCAGGCCGAGCAGCGGGGCGAGCCGGCGGCGCCACGGACCGTCCGACCAGACGGGCCGCGAGACCAGGCCCAGCCCCGCGCCGGCGACGAAGCCGCCCAGGTGCGCGGCGTTGTCGGCCCCGATCATCAACCCGAACAGCATCGTGTAGACCGCCCACTGCAGCATCCGGTTGCGGATGTCGCGGCCGCGCCCGGTGCCCGCGCGGTGTCCCCAGCCGGCGGCGACGCCGATCAGCCCCATGATCGCCCCGGAAGCGCCGATCGAGACCGCGTTGCGCCCGACGGCGTAGCTGGCCAGGCTGGCCAGCAGTCCGGTCAGCATGAAGAAGAACAGCATCCGCGACCGGCCGAAAATCGTCTCGACGGCCGGACCGACCTGCGACAGCGCCAGGAGGTTGAACACCAGGTGCAGCACGCCCGCGTGGAGGAAGATCGCCGTGCCGAGACGCCACCACTCGCCGGCGTCGACCAGCGGCGGCCACTGTCCGCCGAACCGCACCAGGGTGTCGATCCGCAGCTCGAACCAGCCGGCGTCCGCCTGCGCACCGGCGGTCCGCGCGTAGACCGCCAGGATCGCCACGGCGAGCAGCGAGCTGACCGAGACGAAGTCCGGGAGCGCCAGGCCGATGCGGCGCAGGGCCAACGTCGTCCGGCCCTCGAGCGACGCGCCGCAGGACGGGCAGCGGCGCTCGCCGCCCTCGGACAGCCGACCGCACTGCGGACAGTTCTGCTGGCGGCGGCGGACGAGCTCCGCGCGCATCGCCAGCTCGTCGCGCCGCGCCTGCATCCGCCCGCGCCACGCCTCGAGCTTCCAGCGCACCTTGATCGGGTTCAGGCCGAGCCACCGCGCGACGGCGGTCGCCCGGTCGACCCAGTCCCCCCGCTCGTCCCCGTCCCGCGGCTCCCGTTCGGCCATCAGGCGGCCGGCTCCGCCGGCAGCTCGAGCAGCACCTCGAGGCCGCCCTCGGGGTGGTTGCGCGCCTCCACCATCCCGCCGTGCACCCGCACCGCGCGTTCGGTGATCGACAGCCCGAGACCGACGCCGCCGTCCTCGCGCCGGCGCGCGTCGTCCACGCGCCGGAACGGCTGGAAGATGCCGGTCAGCTCGGCCTCCGGCACGCCGGGACCGTGGTCCCGGACGTGGACCCGCACCCGCGCCTCGCCGCCGGCCCCCGTCGTCCGTTCGAGCCGCACCTCGACCGTGGTCCCGTCCGCGGTCCAGCGCACGGCGTTGCGGACCACGTTCTCCACGGCCCGCCGGAGCACCTCCTCGACGCCGCGCACGGTCGCCGGCCCGGGCGGCGACAGCTCGACCCGCCGCCCGCGGCTGCGCGCCTCGAAGTCGGCGTCGTCGCACACCTGCCGCAGCAGCTCGGCCAGCGCCACCGGCGCCGTCCGCCGCTCGTCCGGCGCATGCTCGAGCTTCGTCACGGTCAGGATCTGCCCGACCAGCTCACTCAGCCGCTCCGCGTCCCGCTCGATCTGGTCCAGCGCCCCGGCGGCCGCCTCGCCGGCCTTGCCGCGGGCCAGTTGCAGCGCCACCTGGATCCGGGCCAGCGGCGAGCGCAGCTCGTGCGACACGTCGCGCAGCAGCCGGCGCTCCCCCTCGACCAGCGACTCGATCCGCTCGGCCATCCGGTCGAAGTCGCGCCCGAGCGTCGCCAGCTCGTCGCGCCGTCGCCCGAGCGTCGGGCCGACGCGGGTGGTGAGGTCGCCGGCCTCGAGCCGGCGCGCCGCCTCGCGCAACCGGTGGATCGGTCGGACGAGCTGGCGGGCGAGCAGGCCGCCGACGACGCCGCCCACCAGCAGCGCCACCAGCAGGCGCAGCCACGCCGTGTCCATCCCCAGCCAGCGCTCGAAGCGCGTCGGATGCGGCATCTCCCCCGCCGCCACGCACCGCGGCGTGGCGCCCCCGGAGAGCGGTACGGCGAAACGGTCGAGGTCGGCGTCGAGCTTCGAACGAAGCTCGCCGGCGTCGGCCGCCTCCCGTGCCAGCTCGCGCAGCGCGTCCGACGGCGCCGCCAGCGCCGCGCGCGGTGCAAGCTCCGGGCCGCAGAACAGGGTGCCCCGCAGCCCCGTGCGCCGGTCCAGCTCGCGCCAGGCCTCGACCGCCGCCGCCTCGCCCTCCCGCTCGACCCGCTCCGCAACGGCCCTGCCCTCCGAGTGCAGCGTGTGGCCCACGAGGTACGCCAGCCGCTCCCGACGCCAGGACGATTCGCTGCGGACGAAGATCAAGGCGTACGCGGCCGCGATCACCGCCATCGCCAGCCAGAACGTGACCAGGATGCGGAGGAACAGGCTGCGCATCGTCAGCCCCCGGCGGCGTAGACGTAGCCGCTGCCCCGGACGGTCTTGATCCGCTCCCCGCCGCCGACGCTCGGCCCGAGCTTCCGCCGCAGGTTGCTCACGTGGACGTCGATGCTCCGGTCGTACGGCGAGTGCTCCCGTCCGAGCACCTTGCGCGCCAGCTCGTCGCGCGAGACCACCCGTCCCGCCGCCGACAGCAACGCGTCGAGCAGCGCGAACTCCACGCCGGTGAGCACCACCTCCTCGCCGCCACGCAGCACGGTCCGCGAGCTGCGCCGCAGCTCCACGTCGCCCACCGCCAGCCCCTCGCCCTCGGGCGCACTCCCCGACGGCTTCTCGGCTCGCCGCAGGATCGCCCGGATCCGCGCCACCAGCTCCCGCGGGTTGAACGGCTTCGGCAGGTAGTCGTCCGCACCCATCTCGAGCCCGACGATCCGGTCCACGTCGTCGCCGCGTGCCGTCAGCATCACCACCGGCACCGCCGACCGCTCGCGCAGCCGCCGCAGCACCTCGAACCCGCTCAGGCCCGGCAGCATCACGTCCAGCACCACCAGCCCGCTGCGATCCGAGACCGCGGCCACGAGGCCCGCCGGGCCGTCGTGCGCCAGCTCCACGGCGAACCCCTCCGAGGTCAGGTAGTCCCGGAGCAGCTCGCACAGCTCCACGTCGTCGTCCACCACCAGGATCTGCACCGCCGACCTCCCGGCTCGCGCCGCGCTCGGATGCTACCCGATTCCGCGCCGCCCGTCCGTGAAGAAGCATCAAGGAAGACTTCACGGAACTTTGCGCTTCTTGTCGAAACCGCAACGAAACCGGTGCGTCGGCCGCGGTAGGATACCGTTCGGGTGGGGACCGGGGCCTGGGCCCGCGGACGTCGCGACCGATGGCGTGAACCATGATGGCAAGCCGCGCCCCGACCGTTCGTCCGTTCGTCGCTGCCGTGGCCGCGGCCACGCTGCTCGCGGGCTGCGGGGCGACCTCGGGTCCGGTCCGCGCACCGGTGGAGATCCCCGAACGCTTCTCGGAGTCGGGCGAGGGTGCGCTGCCCGAGCGGTGGTGGACGCTGTTCGGCGACGCGCAGCTCACGGCCCTGATCGATGAGGCGCTCGCCGCCAACCTCGACCTCCGCGTCGTCTGGGACCGGCTGCGGCAGGCGGAAGCGACGGCGCGCAAGGCGGGCGCCGACTTCTACCCCACGGTCGATGCCTCGGCCGGCCTCGGCTACGCCTTCGCCTCGTCGGGCGGCGGGCTCGACCTGGGCGCCGGGCTGGCGGCGGGCTACGAGGTCGACCTGTGGGGCCGCGTGCGCTCCACCGCCGATGCCGCGCGGCTCGATGCCCTGGCCGCGCGCGATGCGGTCGATGTCGCGGCGATCACCGTGGCGGCCCAGGTCGCCACGGCCTGGTTCCAGCTCGTCGAGCAGCGCGCCCAGCTCGAGCTGCTCGACCGGCAGCTCGAGCGGAACCGCCAGGTGCTGGAGCTGGTGCGGCTGCGCTTCGCCATCGGACAGGCCGGCGCCGCCGACCTGCTGCGCCAGCAGCAGGTGATCGAATCGGCGCGCGGCGACCGCGCGCGGCTCGACGCCTCCGTCGGAACGCTCGAGCTGGGCCTCGCCGTGCTGCTCGGCCGGACGCCGGGCTCGCCCGTGGCCGAGCCGGTGGCCGAGCTGGTGGAGCCGCCCGCGTTGCCGGCGACGGGACTGCCGGCCGAGCTGCTGCGGCGGCGCCCCGACGTGCGCCAGGCCTGGCACGCACTGCTGGCCGCCGACCGCCGCGTGGCCGCCGCCGTGGCCGATCGCTACCCGCGCCTGAGCCTGGCGGCCCGCGCGGACGTCGGCTACGACGCGCGGGCCGACTTCGGTGTCGGCTGGCTCGCCTCGCTCGCCGCCAACCTGCTCGCCCCGCTGTTCGACGGCTGGAAGCGGGAGGCCGAGGTGGAGCGCACCGAGGCGGTCGCGTCGGCGGCCCTGCACGCCTACGGCATCGAGCTGCTCGGCGCGTTCGCCGAGGTGGAGGAGGCGCTGGTCCGCATCCGCACCCAGGAGGAGCTGCTCGAGGGCCTGGAGCAGCAGCTCGCGCTGGCCCGTACGACCGTCGAGCAGGCCCGGGCGAGCTACGCCCGGGGCTCCGTGAGCTACCTGCAGGTGCTCGAAGCCGTGCAGACCGAGCAGACGCTCGAACGTACGCAGCTGACGGCGAGGCGAGAAATCCTGCAGTACGTCGTCGCGCTGTGCCGCGCGCTCGCCGGCGGCTGGACGCCGGAGCCCGTGGACGAAGAGGGGGACGCGGCGCCGGCGGCGCCGCAGCCGGAGGACCGATGAACGACGACCCGCGCCCGCAGCAGGCTGTCGCAGGCGCCCCGGAGGCCTCGCCCTCCGGTCCGGGCGGGTCGCCCGGCCCGGAGGAGGGACGGACCGCGACCTCCGCGGCTCCCGACGGTCCCCGGACGCCTTCCCGGCGCGTCGTTCTCCTGCGGTTCGCGGTTCAGCTGCTGCTCGCCGCGGCGGTCGTCTACGCCGGCATCCATTTCGCGCAGGAGCTGATCCGCACGAAGCCCAAGGTCGGCCGGCGGACGCCGCCGCGCACGGCGTTGCTGGTCGAGGTCGTGGAGGTCGAGCGCTCCAGCGAACGCGTCGTGCTCGACGCCCAGGGGACCGTCGGGCCGTCCCGGGAGCTGGAGCTGCACGCCCGCGTGGCGGGCGAGGTGGTCGAGGTGGCCGCCGAGCTGGTCCCCGGCGGCCTGCTGCGCGCCGGCGACGTCGCCCTGCGCATCGACCCCGTCGACTACGAGCTGAAGGCGCGGCAGGTGGAGACGACCGTGGCCCAGGCGCGAGCGGCGTTGCGCATCGAGCAGGGGAGCGAGACGGTGGCACGGCGCGAGTTCGAGCTGTTCGGCCAGGACCTGCCCACCGACGACCTGGACCTCGTCCTCCGCGAACCGCAGCTCGCCAAGGCCCGCGCCGCCGTCGCCGCCGCGCGCGCCCAGCTCGCCGCCGCGCAACTCGACCTCGAGCGAACCACCGTGCCCGTGCCCTTCGACGCCGTGGTGCGCACGCGCGGCGCGGTGCTCGGCACGCGGGTCACCGAAGCCACGGCGCTGGCGCTGCTGGCGGCCACCGACGAGTGGTGGATCGAGGCGCTGGTGCCGGTGGACGAGCTGCGCTGGCTCCGCATCCCGCAGCGCGCCGGCGAGGAGGGCTCGCCGGCCCGGGTCCGCGACGAGGCCGCCTGGGGACCCGGCGCCGCGCGCGAGGCCCGCGTCGTGCGGCTCGCCCCGGGCCTCGAGCCGCAGGGACGGCTGGCTCGCGTGGTCGTCGCCGTGTCCGACCCGCTGGCCCTCGACCCGGCCAACGCCGGACTCCCGCCGCTCATCCTGGGCAGCTGGGTCGAGCTCGAGATCCAGGGCCCAGAGCTGGAGTCGGTCGCGGTTCTCGACCGCGGCTGGCTGCGCGACGGCGACCGCGTCTGGGTGATGGGGGACGACCGGCGGCTCGAGATCCGCTCCGTGACCCTCGCGTTCAAGGAGCGCGATCGGGTGCTGGTGCGCGACGGGCTGGAGCCCGGCGACCGGGTCGTGGTCTCCGAGATCGCCGCGCCGGTCCAGGGAATGCAGCTTCGGCTGAGGGACGACCCGGTCGAGGAAGGCGAGCGTCCGCGGGGTCGGGCCGCGGGCGAGCATCCGCCGGGCGGGACCGGGCGGGACGGACGCGACGGGGGAGGGCGGCCGTGAGCGAACCATCCGACGCGCCCCGCGAGCGCGGCTGGATCGCCCGCTTCGCCCGCGACCGGGTGACCCCCAACCTGATCATGCTGGCCCTGCTCGGCGGCGGCCTGTGGGCCGCCGGCGACATCAAGCAGGAGCTGTTCCCGGAGTTCGAGCTGGACTTCGTCACGGTGCGCGTGGCCTACCCGGGAGCGAGCCCGGAGGAGGTCGAGCGGGGGATCGTCCTGCCGATCGAGCAGGCCGTGCGCGGCCTCGACGGCATCAAGAAGATGACCGCCGTCGCCGCCGAGGGCTCCGGCTCGGTGACGCTGGAGCTGCACGCCGACGTCGATGACCTGCAGGTCTACGACAACGTGCGCCAGGCCGTGGCGCGCATCGTCACGTTCCCGGAGCAGGCCGAGCGGCCCGTCGTCTCGCGCCTTGTCCGCCGCCGCCAGGTGCTCGACCTCGTGCTGTACGGCGAGGCCTCCGAAACGGCGCTGCGCGAGCTGGCCGAGGAGGT
>JAFGHH010000513.1 GCA_016930215.1 Deltaproteobacteria bacterium | reverse complement strand
CTGGTGCTGGTGCTGGAGCGGCTGACGGCGCTGCGCGCGTCGCCCGCGCCGTTGCCGGAGCTTCCGGACGCGTGGTGAACGCAGCCGATCACTCGGCCGCCGCCCCGGCCGCCGCGTCCCGACTTGCCTTCGCCATCTCTTGCTCCTTCGCAGCCCGGGCGGCCGATCCGAACCGCCGCCCGAACAGGACCCCCGCGTGTCCGGCCGGCAACTGTAAGACCTGGACGGGACTTGTCCATGAGACGGTCGAAGGTCGGTCGGTCGGCCGGACGGCAAGACGGCAACCCGCTACCCTCTTACCCTCTACGACGACGCCTCCCAGGTCCCGCCGGACGCGCAGGACTAGTCTTCAGCCCGATCGCGCGGTGGCGCCGTTGCCCCGAACCGTCCCGGATGCTGCCGTTTCGACCGTGGAGGCCGGATGGGGCGATGGCTCGGCGCAAACCAAACCGGCGTCGGATTCCCTACGCTCAGCCACACCATCCACATCCAGGTCGTCCTCATCGTCCTCCCTCCCTTTGTCTGGCGTCCGTGCCCCGGTTTCCGCCCCGGCGAACTCCCCTCCGGTCCGTCGGGACCGCTACGGGGTCGGACCACCGACGGTCACGCGCGTCCCGACCTCGTCGTCGTACGCCGTGATCCGCAGCGTCACGGGCTCCGAGCCACCGGTGTCGATCGCCACCTCGGTTCCGGTCTGGATCTTCGCGCGCTCGACGCCCGCGGGCCACAGCGCGGTCAACTCCGCCGGCAGCGTGAGCGACTCGCCCGCGAGCCCGCGGCACGACAGGGCGAGGTCCCGGTCGGCGAGCTTGCCCCGCACCTCCACGAACACGTCGCTGGCGCGGGTACCGGTCCAGCCCAGCGCCCACGGAGCGCCGATCTCCAGGCTTTCTCCCGGAGGCGTCGTCGCCGCTCCGGCGGTGTCGGGCACGGGCAGGCTCAGGTCGAACGCCGGCACGTCGGCGCCTCCGGTCGAGCGGACGCGGACGACGTCGCCGGTCCGCAAATCCGGGACGGACAAGCCCGCCTCGCGCAGGCACGACAGCGACGGGTCGAGAGGCCGCAACGGCACTTCGACATCGTTGACCTCGACGGTGATCTCCCCGACGTCGAGCGGCTCGAGGATTCCGGCCAGCTCCTGCGCCTCGCCCCAGTGCAGGAGCCGGCAGTCGCCGGAGGCGGCCAGCCGGTCCGCCCAGACGAGCGGCGTGGGGAACCGGCAGAACGACGACGTGATCTGCGGCCGGCCGGGCGGGCTGAGGGTCACCAGCACGACGGACCAGCGGTCGAAGGTCAGCGGCGCGGTCTCGGCGGCGACGGGCCCGGCCGTCGTCGCGGCGGTCGCCGTCCCCGTACCGGTGGGCGACGCGCTCTGATCGTTGGCGGTGCATCCGAACAGCGCCAGGGCCAAGACCCCGACGGAGAAGAAGGTGACTCGCATGTCGTTCCCTTTCGATCTCGTCGCCCGAACCCGTGGTGCGCGCCGGGCGAGTCTCGTTTCGTCTCGATTCGTTTCGTCCCTTCTCGACCGGCGACCGGCGCTTCCGCCGCCCGCCTTCCCCTCACGGCACGACGACGTACCGTGTGAACACGAGCCCGCCGCTATTCCTGCCCAGGACGCCGAAGCCCTCGCCGTCGAAGGCCACCGACACCGGGGCCAACGGCCCGACCGGCCCGACCCGGGGCTCGTCCAGGTCCGTCGTACTGATGAGCGTTCCCGATGCATCCGTCCGCATCAGGTAGATTTCGGGCGCCGACGCCTGGTCGCATACGATCACCCAACCACCAGCGCCCCAGGCCATCGCCATGAAACGGGAGCAGAGCTGGAAATCGCTGCAGACCGGACGTACCGGTCCGACGAGCATGCCGGCGGGATCCAGCAGGGCCAGATGGACTGGGTCCGTGCTGGTGTACGCCGGAACGAACGCGAGCCCGAAGCCCCGCTCGCCCCACTCGATGGTCATGGGCCGCCACTGCGCCTGCCCCAACTCGGCGGGCGGGCGCAGCAACTCGGCATCTCGCGTTGAAGCAAGCCACCCCAGTCGACATATGTAATCGAGCGCAGGCGGCACTTCGGGAAACTCGATGAACGCCGTCACGGTCGCAGCGGGAGATGATGCGGACGACGGCCTTGCGAGGTTCGTGCCCGGCGGAGCTTCGTAGACGGACGACACCACGGAGAGGATCGAGCCGACTTCGTCGAAGCGTGCAATCCCAAGATCTGAGCCTTCAGCAGCGTCACCCCAACGCCAGACCGCTGCGAATGCCTCCCCGTCCCAGGTCACGGTGACGTCGCTACCAGCCGACCCTTCGACGAGCGTGAACGGTCCCACCAGCGGCTTGCCAACATCGTCCAGGATCATCGCCCAAAGGGGGCCGTCACTAGACCAGACCAGCGCGAAGAAGCGACCGGACCAGGCCAAGTCGAGCGTTTCGAAGTGCCAATCCGGGTAGGTCCAGTCCGGAACGGTGCGACGACCAAGGCGGTCGAAGAGACGGAATTGGGCGTCCTCGCCCCGACCTCCGTCAGAGTCCACGAGGATCCAGGCCGTGGCGTAGGCCGATCCGGTCCAGAGCAGGGGCAGCGACGGGTTGTACCCTACGAAGGCTGGCGGCGAAGGGGAAACCACGGAGGTCCACGGAAGGTCGCGTTCGAGGTCACCGACGCTCGGGTCCGGCGTGTCATCGACCGGCTCGCCGGGGCCGAGGCGGCAGAGCCAGTCGCAGTCGTCGCCGTCCAACCGGTTGCCGTCGTCGCACTCCTCGTCCGGGTCGAGCACGCCGTCCCCGCAGTGCGGCGGCGCCACCGGAGGAGGCTCGGCGTCCTCCCATCCTCCGTCACCGCCATCCGCGACCTCCCCATCGGACATCCCCGACGAGTCGGCCCGACCGTCGTCGCCGTCCTGCGCTCCTACCACCGATGCGCCAGAGCAGCCGACCACCACCAGCAGGACCAATGCCGTCGCCGCGTTGCCCGCGATGCCCGGCGGCTTCATCGCCCTCTCCTTTCCGGCGGCCGGTTCCCGCCGCGGTCCATCGGTCGCCTGCTAGCCACCCGTACTGCACGAGACCAGCGGGGTCTCGCAGTAGTAGGGGCTCCCCGTTCCACAGTAGTCGGGGTCTTCGTCAACACCGCCGTCGCAGTCGTCGTCGTCGCCCGCTTGGCCGTAGAGGTAGTCGGTACCGTCGCCCCCGTAGAGGAGGTCGTTCCCCTCGCCCCCGTAGAGGCGGTCGTTCCCGTAGTTACCGTAGAGGTGGTCGTCGTTGTCTCCACCGTACAGGTAGTCGGTATTGTAGCCGCCGTAGAGGTCGTCTTCGCCAGCTTCGCCGTAGAGGAAGTTCGTCCCGCCCCAGCCATCGGCGTGGAGGTGGTCGCCGTCTTCTCCGCCGTAGAGGTGGTCGTTTCCGCCCTCTCCAATGAGGTGATCGACCCCCTCGTCGCCGTACAGCCAGTCGCTGCCCCCGCCTCCGTAGATCCAGTCGATCCCATCGCCGCCGCGGATTTCGTCGACGCCGTCCTGGCCCGAGAGGCTCTCGCCCGCGGTGCCGCCCATGATGTCGTCGGACCCGCCGTTCCCTTGGACCACGCAGTACCAACTCGGGCAGGCGTAGATCGTGTCTCCGTCGCCGGAGTTCCAGTCCCCGTCGTCGCCTTTGATGTGGGCCTCGTACTGGTGCACGGTGTCGGTGTCCACCTTCGAGAACCACACCTTGCACACGAGGCTTCCGCCGTCGTGGAGGCTCGGCGAGTAGATGTGGTCGCCGCCCATGCCTCCGTAGACGTACCACGGCTCACCGACGTCGTCGTCGTCGTGGTAGAGGAAGTCGCCACGGTAGGTCAGCGGGTTGTAGGCGTCCTTTTTGAACACGCAGCCACCCTCGCCGTCGTATCGCCAGTACCAGCCGCCACCTCCGCTGACGGCGTAGTGGTGCATTCGGCCGTACACGATCACGTCCGCGTTCGCGGTGCCGTAGACATCGCCGCGCGAAACCGCGGGCGCGAGCAGCAGCACCGCGACCGCGAGAAGAACATGGTCCGTTCCGTGTCTCATCCCTGCCTCCCGGGTCCCCAGCCGGGACCTTGCACCCCGGGCCCCGCCGGCGCATCATCGTCGACAGCGGGTGCCCTCCGTCGTCGTGGTCACCACCCACGTTCCCTGGGAGCAATCGCAGGATCGCCGGGGGGAGCCCGCTCCCTCGGAGCCGTCGTCCGGCGGACGGTGGGCCGAGCCCCCGAGCGGACCGGCGGCGATACCGCTCGCGGCTCCCGACCCGCTCCCCTCCGGAGACGCTCCCGCATCGACTCCACCTGCTCCGACTCTGTTGGTAGCGGCAGGCGGCGGATCGTTACGCATCATTCTCTCCCGGCTCGGACCGTCGACCGCCGCTTCGGCGGATGACGTTGTCCTTGCCGGTGCGTACGTGTGGGTCCGTGTGT
>JAFGHH010000073.1 GCA_016930215.1 Deltaproteobacteria bacterium | reverse complement strand
TGGTCGAGGACCGCCGGGGCGTCAACTTCAAGGGCACCGCGACGCAGACGGAGCTGATCCTCGACGAGATGACGTGGCTCGACCCGGCCGTCGGCGTCGTGCCGGGCGACGAGAAGGCCGACCCGGGCAACGCGCTCCGGCTGCGCGCTGCGGCACCGTAGGCCCGGGAGGCCCGGGAGCGCCTGGCCCTTTCCCCGGCCGGCGGTGGTTGGTAGGCTGCCGGGACGATGCACGAGCGATGGCAGATCCGGCCGGACATCCGCAAGCTGGCCGCGGAGGCGCAGCGGGGCGGCCCGCTGGTCGTGGTCGCCGCCGCCGGCAAGGGCGGCGTCGGCACCTCGCTCGTCCTCGCCAACCTCGGGCTGTTCTTCGCCCAGATCGGCAAGCGCGTGCTGCTGATCGACATGGCCCGCGGCGGCGGCAACCTCCACGCCATGGTCGGCCACTCGGCCCGGCTGGAGGGACCCGAGCCGGGAGCCGGGGCCGACGAGCTGGCGGCGCGGATCGAGGAGACCCCGATCGCCAACCTGGCCGTGGTGCCGGCGCGCCCCGCGGACCGCCGCCGCGCCCCGAGCCTCGGCTGGCGCGGCTGGCTCGAGGAAACGGTCGCGCGGCTCCTCCCGCGCTTCGACGCCTTCCTGTTCGACTGCGGCGCCTGGCCGCGACGCGAAGCGTTCGACCTGTTCGTGCACGCGGCGGCCCCGATCGTCGTCTGCGCGCCGGAGCCGACCGCCGTCGAATCGACGCTGGGCTTCCTGCGCGAGGCGACCAACCGCTTCCTGGCCTCCGAGCCGGAACGCGGGGCGTTCGTCCGCGAAGTGCTCGCCGCCACCGGCCACGCGCCGCCGACGCCGGCCGAGGTGCTCGAGCGGGTGGCGGACCGCGACGAGGCGGCGGCTCGCGAGCTGTTCCGCCACGTCCAGAGCTTCGTCCCCGGCCTCGTCGTCAACCAGGTCCGCGTCCGCGGCGACTTCGACCTCGGCCCCGCCGTCGAGAGCGTCGCCCGCCGGATCCTCGGCATCCCCCTGCGCTTCCTGGCCTCGATCGAAGCCGACGACGCGATCTGGAAGAGCGTCCGCTCCGGCCGCCCGCTGCTCGTCGAGGCGCCGTCCTCCAAGCCGGCCCGCGAGATCGAGCGCATCGCCCGCTGGATCCTGCTGCCCGACGCCGCCCCGCGCCCCGGCGCCCCACGGCTGCGCGAGCCGGGACGCGACGCCAGCCTGTACGAGGTGCTCGAGCTGGACCGCGGGGCGAGCGAGGAGGAGGTCCGCCGCGCCTACCGCCGGGCCAAGGACCTCTACTCCGGCCAGCACGTCGCCACCCGCGGCCACGTTGCTGCGGCCGACCAGCGCCGCGCACTGGCCCGCGCCGAGGAGGCCTACGAGACCCTCGTCGACTCGAAGCTGCGCCGACCGTACGACCGGACCCTGTCCGAGGAAGAGGGACCCGAGGCGCCGCCGCCCCCGGGGCCGACCGGCGCGGGGCCGGGCCGGACCTCCGGAACGGCCGCGCCCGCGGACCGCCTGCAGCTCGAGGAGGGGACCGAGTACACCGGCGCACTGCTGCGCGAGCTGCGCCGACGCCGAGGCATGGAACGCGACGACGTCGCCGCCGTCACCCGGATCGGCACCGCCTACCTGCGCGCGATCGAGGAGGAGGACTTCGACGCCCTGCCCGAGGAAGTCTTCCTCAAGGGCTACCTGCGCCAGGTGGCGCGCGTGCTGGGCCTGCCGGACCGGGACGTCGTGGACACCTTCCTGCGCCGGTTCCGGGCCGGAAGGCGCCGGCAGGCCCGCCGGCCCTGACGCGGCGCGTCAAAAAGCGGGATTGCCGACACCGCGCCGCCGGGACACAATGGCTCCGTGCATCGCCGTGCAATTCTTCCGGGAATCATCGTCGTCGCGCTGCTCGGGCGGCCGGCGCCGGTGCGCGCCGGCGGCTTCGAGTACGGCGTGAACGGTGCCGAGGCGGTGGGACGCGCCGGGGCGTTCACCGCCCGCGGCGACAACCCCTCGACCCTCTACTACAACCCCGCCGGCATGGGTCGGATGGAACCCGGCACCCACCTGCTGCTCGACGCCAACCTGGTCCTGCGGACGCTCGAGTTCCGCCGCGACGGCGAGATGGACTTCGTGGGCGCGAACCAGTACCGGGTGAGCGGCATGCGGTATCCGCGGGTGCGCGACGAGGGCGGCGTGTTTCCCGCCCCGTTCTTCGCCCTGGTCACCGACCTCGGCCTCGACACCGACTTCCAGTTCGGCTTCGGCGCGTTCGGGCCGGCCGCCGTCGGCCGCGCGAGCTTCCCGACGCAGGTCTGGGTCGTGAACCACGACGGGGCGCGGATCCCGATCCCGGGGCCGCAGCGCTACGACCTCCTGAACATGGACGTGCTGTTCGTCTGGCCGACCCTCGCCGCTTCCTGGCGCATCCTCGACGACCTGGTGGTGGGGGCGGCGTTCCAGTCGGGCTTCGTCAACATCGTGTTCCAGGACATGACCGTGGCCTTCGGGGACGGGAACGACGTGGTCGCCGACATCCGCGCCAACGTCGACGCCTGGGACTGGTTCGTCCCGGCCGGGATGCTCGGAATCTGGTACCGCCCCTGGCGCTACCTGGAGCTGGCGGTCTCGGCCCGCGTCTCCGACGGCATCGGGGCGGAAGGCGACATCGTCACCATTTCCAACCCTTACGGTGTGCGCAACCAGGACGCGGTCTCCAGCGCCGAGTGGACCGACTACAACGCGGCGGTCGGGGAGCACCGCCCAACGGCGCAACTGTCCTTCGCCTGGCCGCTGCTCGTGCTGCGCACGGGAATCCGGTTCGTCTGGCCGCGCGACACGGCCGCGGTTGCCGGGGGCGAATTGGATGCGCAAATTGCCCAGCGGCTCGCGGGGATTGCACCCCATGAACGCGAGTGGTTCGACCTGGAACTAGACGTGACGTACGAGATGAATTCGGTGGTCGACAACTTCCGCACCAAGATCGACGGGGTCGTTCCCCTGGGCTACGGCGTCCCGAACCTGGCCGTCCGCCCCGACCTCGAGCATCCGGAGAACGCGGGGGTGCTCGAGCTGCCCCACAACTGGCAGGACAGCGTGGCGGTGCGGCTGGGCGGCGACGTCAATCTGCTGGACGGCGCGGTCTCGCTGCACTGGGGCGGCAGCTTCGAGACCGCGACGGTCCCCGAGGACTACACCCGGCTCGACTACGCGCAGTGGATGACGTTCGGCGTCGCGGGAGGCGTGACGGTCCGCCTTCCGTGGTACGGCATCGATGTGACCGCCGCCTACCTGCACTACTTCTCCCCGGACCGCGAGGTCGCCGACGGAAGCGTGCGGATGCTCACCGCGCTGCCGCGGGAGGAAGAACGGATTCCGGTCATCAACAATGGCAAGTTCAAGACGGCTCTCGACATCTTCTCGGTGGGACTTGCGGCCCGCTTCTGACCGCCCGGCCGCGCCGCGGCTCGCGCTCGTCGCCCTGCTCGCGGCGGCGGCGACCGCCTGCGGTGCGAGCGCCGGGGCGCCGTGCGAATCGTCCGACGACTGCGCCGCGGGAATGACCTGCCGCGGCGGCGTCTGCCTGCCGCTGGTGCCGGAGGACGCCGACGCCGCGGAGCCCGACGACGCCGCGGGCGACGACGGCGAGCCGCCGGACGGCGAGGACGACGGTGCCGGCGACGAGGGGACGGAGGTCCCCGCGGACGACGGCGGGACCGACGACGCGGCCGACGTGCCGCCGCCGCCGCTGGGCACGCCCGGCCCCGGCGAGGTGTACGACCCGCCCGACCCGACGGCCAGCGGCGTGCTGGGCGCGACCGGCGAGACCTACGTGCTGTTGCTGTGGGACAACGGCCTGGGCGTCTGGGACAGCTGGGACGTCGAGGTCCTGGCGGAGAACGGGCGCAAGTCCGTCGAGCCGCGCGTGGTCGACCCGGGGACGCTGCCGACGCGGGCGGCGATCCCGTGCCTCCCGGGCCGGTTCGTCGACCTGGAGGCGCGGCGGCTGCCGGACGCGCCGTTCCCGGTGCTGCGCGACCCGTTGCCCGGCGACACCGCGACCTTCCGCGTGATCAACGCGGCCGGCACGGCGATGGAAGAGGTCACCGCACGGCTCGAGTACCTCGGACCGGACCTCGAGATCTGGGCCGACCAGACCAACCCGTTCACCAGCCCCGGGGCCGAGGTCTACGAGGGAATCGCGGGGCAGTTCGAGGGAACGATCCTGCCGCGGGAGCGCGTCCTGTTCCACGAGGAGCCCGACGTCGACGGCAACGGCCGGGTGACGCTGCTGGTCAGCCCCACCGTCGGCGAGATCGGCGCCTCGGGCTACGTCAACCCGTACGACCTGACCACCTCCTCCTACGGCAACCACAAGGACATGATCTACCTCAACCCGCCCGGCGGTTGGGGCGGGCCGGAATACCAGATCCTCGCCGCCGCCGGCGTGCTGGCCCACGAGCTGCAGCACCTGATCCGCGCCGGGGCGCTCGGCATCGATCCGATCGAATCGATCTACCTCAACGAGGGGATGAGCCACCTGGCGGCGGACCTGGCCGGCTACGGCTTCGACAACCTGTGGTTCCTGACCGAGTTCCTCGAGGACTACGAGCCGTTCACGGTGCCCCGCGGCATCGATTCGGCCCGCATGGCCGCCTCGAGCGACTGGCACGAGGACGTCGTGATGCGCTCGGCCGGCTACTTCCTCTTGCGCTACCTGTTCGACCGGCTGGGCGGCGTGACCTACGCGGCGGACGGCTCGGTGACCGACGCCGGCGGGATGTCGCTCCTGCGCTCGCAGTTCACCGGCGAGCGGTTCGGGATCGCGGCGCTGGAGTGGGCCACCGGCGCCTCGCGCCGCGACTTCCTCCCCGACTGGCTCACCGCCATGCTGCTCGACGGACGGACCGACGCCGGCGGAACGCCGCTCCCCCTGCCGCCGCGCCACCGCTTCGCGGACCCGGGTGTCGACCCGCTCACCGGCGCCCAGCTCGGCATCGCGCTCAACGCCGAGAACGCCTACCTCGACTGGGGCTCGGTGCGGCTCGACAACGTCGCCCCGACCGACCTGCGCGACTTCTCCGGACACCTCGACGCGGGCGGCGTGGCGCTCCTGATGGTCCGCCCCGTGGCCGACGGCCCGGTCGTCGTACGGCTCGTCGTCGAGCGAGGGGCCGATCTGGGCGCCCGCTGGGTGCGGCTCGAGTAGCCTCCGTTCCGTCGCCCGGAAGCTCCCGGTTGTGGTAATTGTCCCGCCGCCATGATGAAGCTGCGCCCGAAGATGCTCGAGTCGGGGAAGGGGAGCCTCGGCGGGCTGGGCACCTGGATCCCCGTGGTCGTGGTCGTCGTCTGCGTCCTGCTGCACCTGTTCGGCGTGCTCGACGAGCTGTGGGCGGCGCTGGCGGTGGCCGCGGCGCTGCTGTACACGATGGCCGAGCCGGTGGTCTTCCGCATCGTGCGCCCCGAGCAGTTCCCCGGCTGGGCGCGCTTTGCCACTCTCGGCCTGCTGCTCGTCACCCTCGGCTGGCTCGGCCTCGCCGGCTGGTCGTGGGCCACGCCCGGCGTCGTCGTCGCCGAGGGCGAGCTCGCGACCACCGAGGACGCTCTGAAGCTCTCCCCCTCGGCGCCGGGCGAGCCGACCGATTTCCGGCTCGAGGTGCGGGTCGCCGAGCTGCCCGCACTGGAGAAGGAGATGACCTTCCCCTGGACGCTGCGCGTCGGCACCGCGGACGTCCGCGGGCACTTCGGCCGCGAGCTGGTGCGCAACCGGCTGACCGGCGAGGAGCTGCGGGCCCGCCCGCAGGAGTACCACCGCCTCCACGTGGCGCTCGACCCGAAGAAGGACAAGCTGCGGCTGGGCAGCCTGGTCCGCGCCCCGGGCGGCACGAAGCTCAGCGAGGAGGAGCGCAAGGAGTCCGAGCTGGCGGGTCCGGTCCACGTGCGGCTCGAGGAGGTCCCGTTCACCCGCCTGCAGCTCGGCCTGATCACCGGCGCGCTGGCGCTGCTCGCGGCGCTGCTCGAGGCGTTCGAGGACCGGCAGCGCAAGGAGCGCAGCCGGGTGACGATGCTGGTGGGGGGGATGGCGGCCGCGGTGATCTACCTGCTGATGGCGGTCAACCCCGGCAACCTGCTGATGGGGGTGCTCGGCTCCGCGATCGTCGGCCTCGGCGGGGCGCTCGGCGCCTTCGTCCTCGCCTGGCTCGCCCAGCACCTGATCCCCGCCCGTCGGGGTTCGTAGGCCCGCGCCCCGGACCGTCGCCGCGGCCGGAGACGCTCGCCGGTCCGGCGGCGTGGACGGCGGCACCCGATCGGCGGTAACGTCTCCCGACGCCGCCGCCGGCAGGAAGGCGGCTCGTGGAGGACGCGATGATGCAGCAGAGGGTGAAGATCGTCGGCACCCTGGGTCCGGCCAGCTCGACGCCCGAGGTGATCGCCGAGTTGATCCGCGCCGGCCTGGACGTCGTGCGCCTGAACTTCTCGCACGGCACGCACGAGGACCATCGCCGGGTCCACCGGATCGTGAAGGAGCAGGCCGAGGCGGCGGGCCAGCACGTGGCGGTGCTGGCCGACCTCTGCGGGCCGAAGATCCGCGTCGGCGCCATGGAGGGCGGCGCGGTCGAGCTGGTGCCCGGCCGGCCGATCACCATCACGACCCAGGGCGTCGTCGGCACCGCGTCCCGCGTCTCGACCTCCTACGCCGACCTGCCCAAGGACGCCCGGCCCGGCACCCGCATCCTGCTCGACGACGGACTGCTCGAGCTGGTCGTCCGGGAGGTGGCCGGGAACGACGTGCGCTGCGAGGTGGTCGTCGGCGGCACGCTCAAGAACAACAAGGGGTTCAACCTCCCCGGCACGCCCCTCTCGACGCCGGCGCTCACCGAGAAGGACCGGACGGATCTGCTGTTCGCTCGGGAGCTCGGGGTCGACTACTTCGCCCTCTCCTTCGTCCAGCGCGCAGAGGACGTGGCGGAGGCGAAGCAGCTTGCCGGCGACATCCCCGTGATCGCCAAGATCGAGAAGCCCGACGCCGTCGAGCGCCTGGAGCAGATCCTCGCCGTGGCCGACGGCGTGATGGTCGCCCGCGGCGACCTCGGCGTCGAGGCCGGCGCGGAGAAGGTCCCGCTGATCCAGAAGCGGATCATCCGCATGGCCGCCGAGCGCGGGTTGCCGGTGATCGTCGCCACCCAGATGCTCGACTCGATGATCCACAACCCCCGGCCGACGCGCGCCGAGGTCTCCGACGTGGCCAACGCCGTCCTCGACGGGACCGACGCGGTCATGCTGTCCGGCGAGACCGCCAGCGGCAAGTACCCCGTGGAGGCGGTGCGCACGATGGCTTCGGTGATCGAGGAGGTCGAGAAGAGCGCGCTGTTCGAGAACGCGGCCCGGCCGGTGCGTCTCAAGGAGTACAGCTTCTCCAACGCCATCGCGCGCGCCGCCGTGACCGCCGCCGAGGACCTCGGGCTCAAGGCGTTCGCCGTCTACTCCGAGACCGGGCACTCCGCCGCGCTGGTCAGCGCGTGCCGACCGCGCGCCTGGATCGCCGCGTTCTCCCGACACCCCGGCGTGCTCCGGCGGCTCGCGCTCCGCTGGGGCGTCCTGCCGCTCCACGCGGATTGGGTCGAGGGCGTGGCCGGGGTGGTCTCGCAGGCCGAGCACGCGCTGCTGTCCAAGGGCTGGGTCCGGCCCGGCGACGACATCGCGGTCACGTTCGGCATGCAGGACATGACCGGGCCCGGCCGGACCGACGTCCTCAAGCTCTGGCGCATCCGCGGCTGAGCGGACGACGTCCCCGCACGCAACTTCCATCGTCCCGACCGCGGGCTGCCGGAATCACCAACGTGCGCTTCCACGTCTCGCCTCCGCGTTGGCCGATCTCGTGGATCGGGCTAGACTGTGCGGCGGGCCGGGGGTCGGGGATCCGGGGTCGGACCGTCGGCGCGGTCGCCGGCATGGAGGACGGGACGATGAAGCTGCGGGCAATCCCTTTCGGTCTCGCCTGGACATTGCTGTTCGTCGCCGCGGCGTGCGAGGGTGGGCCGTCGTTGATCGGCGGGGGTGACGATGCGGACGGCGACGCAGCGCCGGTGGACGCCGACGCCTGGGCGCCGCCCCTCGACGCCGACGACTGGACGCCGCCCCTCGACGCCGACGTCTGGACGCCGCCTCTCGACGCCGACGACTGGACGCCGCCTCTCGACGCCGACGCCTGGACGCCGCCTCTCGACGCCGACGCCTGGACGCCGCCCCTCGACGCCGACGCCTGGACGCCGCCCCTCGACGACGCGGGCGACACGGGTTGGGGCGATTCGACCGTGCCGTGGGTGCCGCCGGTCGTGCCGGAGTGCGAGGGGATGCCGGGGCCGGAGGGGGGCTCGGCGTTCGACCTGTGGAGCGACTCGGCCGGCGTGTGGGTGCTGTGGGCCTGGGACGACATCCGCTTCCTTCCGGACGGGTCGTGGACGACGGGGCCGCCGATGTACTCGCTGACCTACAACGGCGGCGCGGGCTGGGTCGAACGGCTGCGCGGCGCCTGCGCCGAGGTAGGGGGCCGCGGGTGCCTGACGTGGCTGGCCGGCAAGCTGGAGGGCGATCTCCTGCTCTGGGGACGCGAAGGGACGGCAGCGACGTTCGACGGCACGACGCTGGCGTACCCCTGGCCCGAGCTGTGGGGGCTGGGAAGCGACCTGTTCGTCGTCCGCGACGACCTGGCGTACGCGGTGTGGCGGGCGGGGAGCGACGTGCGGATCATCCACTGGAACGGCGTCGTCTGGTCGCCGATCCCGGCCGGCGTGCCGTTCGACGTGGCGGATCAGGCCTCGCTGTGGGCGGACGACGACGACCTCTTCTGCGCGGGGTCCTACGCCGCGCTGGTCTCCCTGGAAGGCGACGCGTGGCGGATCCACGATCCGGGCACGCTGAGCGACCTGACCTCGATCTGGGGCTTCGAAGGCGACGACGTCTGGGTCGGCACGCGTGCCGGGGAGCTCTTGCACTTCGACGGCACGACCTGGCGGCGGATCTCCTGGTCGAGCCTCGAGGACGACACCCCGTGCAACCAGCGTTCGGCGATCTCCCGCATGTGGGGCTCCGGAGGGGTCCTCTACTTCATCACCGACACCCAGCTCGCCCGCTGGGACGGGACCCGGGTCGAGGTGCTCGGGCACTGGCCGGGGACTCGCACAACCGATCCCGAAGGACTCGAGACGTGCCTCGGCGGCATGCAGCCGGTGTCGTTGTGGGGCAACCGGCCGGACGAGGTCTTCGTCGCCGTCGTCGATTCCTCCGAGCTGTATCTGCCCTGGGACAGCTACTGCCACGGCGGGGCGGTCCTGCGCTGGGACGGGACGGCCCTGCACCGCTTCTAGCCGCGCGCCGGAACGGATCCCGTCCGCCGCCGCCCGCTCCCGGCCCGCGCTCAGCCGCCCTCCGACGGCGGGCTCTCGCGCGGCCGGGCGAGCGTCTCGAGCACGCGCCAGTCGCGCCAGGCCGCCGCGGTCCGCAGCACCACCGCGGTGTCGGCGCCGCCGCCGCCGAAGCCGGTGCCGGCCAGCGCCACGACGTCCTCGCCCGCGGGCACGGCCTTGGCGAGCACGGCGGTCAGCGCGCAGCAGACGGCGACGCGCACGCCGACGCCGATCCGCTCCATCGAGCGCAGGTCCATCTTCGTGAACGCCTGGATCCCCTTCCAATCGACCCGCAGCACGGTCGTCCCCGCCTGCTGCAGCTCGGCCGCCTGTTCGACCGTCAGGCTGCACGGGACCTTGACGACGCCCTGGCGCACGAGCCCCGCGCGGTGCTCGCGGAACCGCGGCAGGTAGTCGTGGAGCCTGCCCAGCGGCAGCGCCACGCCGGGCGGGTTGCTGACCGCGACGACCCGGAACGGGGCGCCGAAGGCGGCCAGCGCGGCGCGCGCCGTCTTGCCGGTGTCGGTGGCGACGACGACGTCCCTCAAACCGAGCGCCTCGGCCCGGGCGCGCGCGGCCGCCAGCGTCGCCTCCGTGTTCTGCGGCCCCGGCTCGGCGTAGTAGCTCACCGTCACCCGCTGGTCGTCCATCTCCGCCTCCTGCGAC
>JAFGHH010000512.1 GCA_016930215.1 Deltaproteobacteria bacterium | reverse complement strand
GTCGCTGCGCTGCTCGAAATACCGCAAGTATTCCTCCGCTGCTCGCTCCTCGCGTGCCCGCCTCGGCTTCGCAACTGCGCGTTTCGCAACGGCGTTCAAACCGGTCGGTGTTCTAGGGATCGGGGGCCGGCGGGCAGCGCAGGACCACCACGGGGCCGGGGTCGGCCGGGGCCCGTGATTCCGTGAGCCGCGGGAGCGGCAGCTCCGCGCGCACGACGTATACGCCCGGCTCCGGACCGGCGGCCACCGCGAGCGGCCCGCCGGTTGTCGGGTCGAGCCGCGCCTCGAGCAGCGGCGGGCCGGCGAAGGCTTCGAACGCCGGGCAGGCGGCGGTCTCGTCCGCGAACCGGCGGAACGCCGCAAGCAGCCGCAGTCCGGCGAGCCATAGCGGCGCGGCGAGCGGCCGCGGCGATTGCCGGGCGAGCAGCGGCGCGGCGACGCCGGCGATCACCGCCACGACCCGCTCGCGCAGCACCGCCACCGCCCGCTCGTCGCCGCCCGCGTCGCGCAGCTCGGCCTCGAGCTCCGCGACGGCCGCGGGGTCCCGGGCCGCGACGCCGAGCCGCCGGCCGGCCTCGAGCCACCCGTCCACGCACGGCCGGGCCGGGGTGCCCGGCGGGCAGGACTCGCGGAACGCGTCGCGGATCCGGCGCAGGCCGGCCCAGGCCAGCGCGGCCTGGTCCCGCGGGGCGAGCCCGCGCGCCACGAGCAGCGGAGCGGCGCGCTCGCGACCGACGTCCTTTCCCCCGGGAGGCTCCCAGTCCGGCCCGGCCAGCACCGGCAGCAGCTCCTGCAGCACCGTGCCGAGCATCTCGCCGTCGACCCACGGCGACGGGTCGGGCTCGGAGGCCGCCAGCGCCTCGAGCTCGCGCGCCGCGCGCGCCGCCAGCCCGTCGGGGAGCGGCTCGGGCCGGACGAGCGCCTCCTCGAGGATGCCGGCGGCGGTCTCGGTGAAGACCAGCGAGACGATCGCCACCAGCCACGGCACCGGTCCGCGCCGCAGGTCCTGGCCCAGGCGCAGCGCGTCGAGCGCCAGGTCGGCGGCTTCCTCGGGTCGCCCGGCGGCCAGCGCCTCGCGCGCCAGGACCTCGAGCGCCTGGGCGAGGCGGACCGGGGGGAGCAGCGACGGGATGCGGCGGCGGCCCGGCGCGTACGGCGAGCAGGAGTCCTCGTGGGCCACGGCGCGGTGCAGGCGGGCGGGGAGGGCGGGGCAGGCCGCGACCACCTGCCTTAGGGCGTCGAGCGGGAGGTCGGGGTCGTCCGGCGCGCGCCACCAACCGGGCACGCGGCGCGGCAGCCCGTCCGGCGGCTGGGCGACCGGATGGTGCAGGTTCCGCAGCTCGCCGCGCAGCGCCTCGACCGTGTCGACGCATTCGGCCAGGTCGTCCGGCGGCTCGACGAACGCCGCCAGGTCGTCGTCGGCGGGGCCGGGGAGCGGCTCGCCCCGCAGCGGCGGTCGCGGGCAGCGGCGGGTGCGGTTCGCCTCCGCCTCCGCCTCCGCCTCGAACCGCCAGACCGCCAGCTCGACGTCCGAGACCCAGCGCGCCTCGACGGCGGCGGTCCGGGCGTCCACGTCCGCGCCGGGCGTCTCGTCCGCTTCCGCGGGGCGCCTGCGGCCGCAGGCGGCGAGCAGGCCGGCGAGCGCCACGGCGGCGACGAGGCGTCCGGAGGGTCGCGCGAGCAGACGGCACAGCAGCCGCGGCATCGGGCGGACGGTAGCACGATCGGAGCGGCCCGCGGGAGTCCGACGGCTCGTACGGTCCGCGCCCCGCGGCTCGGGCTCCCCCCGCGGGGAAGACGTCGCGGCGCGATCCGGACTCAGCCGGCGCCCTTGACGATCGGCAGGATCCGCTTGAACAGCGGGTGCCGCCCGTCGCGCATCCACTCGTAGACGATTGCCTCCCAGGTCGAAGGTACCGCGCCGGCCTGCTCGAGCCGTCGCAGGGCGGTTGCATGGTCGATCGGATGACGGGAGCCGAGGCAATCGACGGGGAGGACGACGCGCAGGCCGCGGGCCAGCGCCGCCAGCGCGGTCTGCCCGATGCAGATGTGGGTCTCGGTGCCCACGAGGTACAGCGTGCCGCGCCCGGATCGTTCGACCGCCTCGGCGAACCGCGGCTCGCCGAAACACCCGAACGAGAGCTTCGGGATCGGCTCGAGGCCGTCCAGCTCCCCCCGCAGCTCGGGCAGCGTCGGCCCGAACGCCCGCGGGTGGTGCTCGGTCCAGACCAGCGGAACCTCCAGCAGCCGCGCGGCGCGGACGAAGCGGACGAGCCGGTCGAGGACCACGGGGCCGTCGGCGACGGTGGGGAAGTGGTTGGCCTGCACGTCGATCAGGGCGACGAGGGCGTCGTCACGCTCGAGCAATCCGGCGGTGCGGCTCATCGGGGCTCCTCGCCGGGCGGCGGCGGCGGTCGCCCGGACGACCCGCACCATAACACCGATCGGCGTCAGTACAGGTTGCCGGGCGCCAGGTCGGGTTCGGGCGGCGGGGCGGGGCCGTCGAGCGGCAGGGTGAGGCGGAAGACGGTGCCGTCGGCCTCGGAGGTCGTGAACTCGACGCGGCCGCCGAGGTGGGTCTCGCCGAGCAGCTTCATCGCCCAGGTGCCCTGGCCGCGGCCGAGGCCTTCCTTGGTGCTGAAGTAGCGCTGGAACACGCGCGGGACGACCGATGCCGGGATCACGGCGGCGTTCCAGACGAGGAAGGCGACTCGCGAGCCGTCGACGGACGTCTCCAGGCGCACCTCGCCGCCCGGCGGGGTCGCCTCGAGCGCGTTGAGCAGCATGTTGGCGAGGACGCGCTGGAGCAGCACCGGCTCCGTGCGCAGCTCGACGTGCGGCGGCATCGCCGGCAGGCGGACGCGCCGGTCGCGGGCGGCGGGGTGGTGGGCCACGGCGTCGGCCGCCTCCGCGACGACGCGGTCGAGAGGGACGGGGACGTTGCGTCGTCGCGGTACGGCGCCCCGCTCGACGGACAGGGCGCGGTGGACCTCCAGCTCGCGGGCGAGGCGCCGGGTGAGCGAACGCACCTCGCGGGCCAGCGCCGCCTGGCCCGGCGGCCGCTCGACCTCGAGCTGCTCGGTCGTGCCGAGCAGCGCGCCGAGCGTGTTGCGCAGGTCGTGGAAGAAGGCCCGCTCGAGGCCGGCGCGGCGCTTGTCGTCCGTGATGTCCTCGAGGAACAGCAGCAGGAGCGACACGCCCTCGACGGCGATCGGCACCGCGCGCGCCCGCATGCACAGGTCCCGGCGCCGGCCGTCGCGGTCGATCGTCAGCACGCACTCGCGCTCCGCCGGCCGTCGCGACTCGGAGGCGGCGAGCATCGCGATGGCCGCGCCGCAGGAGGCGCAGGCCGGGCCGGTGCCGCAACCCCCGGGGCGGTCGTGGGCGTGGACGCACCCGAGCGACTCGCCGGGGCGCAGGCCGAGGGTGGCGCCGGGGTCGGCGACGCCGAGCCGGGCGAGATAGGCGTGGTTGACGGCGAGAATCTGGCGCTCCGCGTTGAGCACGGCGACGAGGCCGCCGGCGACCGACAGGACGGCATCGATCACCGGGTTGGCCGCGACCCGCTCGATCAGCCGGCGCAACGCCGCCTCGGAGGCGCGCGGCGCGGGCAGGAAGCAGGTCTCCGGCGGCTGGGACGACGGTCTTGGCTGCGGCATCGATTCCCCCCTTCGGCCCTCGGGCTTGGGACAGGCCGGATGCTACACCCCGTCGAAAGGGCTGCCAACCGCGGAAGACGCGGCGGGCCGGTTAGTTGACCGGTGTCGGAGAGATGGGGGAGATTGAGCCGCAGATGGGCGAGCCGGCACCGAATCGATGGCGGGCCTTCCTGGCGTCGTGGACGCTGCCGCTGGCGATGCTGGTGGCGATCTCGGCCGGCTCGGCCGCCGGGGCCTGGTGGGGGCCCGGCGCCAAGGCGCTCCAGCCGCTCGGCGACCTGTTCCTCAACCTGATGTTCACGCTGGTCGTCCCGCTGGTGTTCTGTTCGATCGCCAGCGCGGTGTCGAACATGTCGAGCCTCCGGCGGCTGGGGAAGATCGCCGCGCGGATGCTCGCGATCTTCGTCGTCACCGGCCTGTTCGCGGCGGTGCTCGCGCTGGTGCTGGTCGTGCTGTTCCCGCCGGGCCGCGGGGCGTGCGTGCCGCTGCCGCCCGCGGACGCCGCGGCGGCGCCGTCGCTCGGCGCCCAGATCGTGGCGGCGGTGAGCGTCCCCGACTTCGTCGACCTGCTGTCGCGGCGCAACATGCTGGCGCTGATCGCCTTCGCCGGCCTGTTCGGCCTGTGCGTGGTGCTGGTCGGCGAGAAGGCGAAGCCGGTCGGCCGCGCGCTGTCGCTGGTCTCCGACGTCGTCCTGCGCATGACCACGCTCGTGATGTGGTACGCCCCGATCGGCCTCGGCGCCCTGTTCGCCTCGCTGGTCGGCGAGCACGGGGCCGAGATCCTCGGGGGCTACGCCCGCGCCGTCGCCGTCTACTACCCGGTCTCGCTGGTCTACTTCGGCGGCTGCTTCACGCTCTACGCCTGGCTCGCCGCCGGCCGCCCCGGCGTCGGGGCGTTCTGGCGCGCGATTCCCACCGCGGCCGTCACCGCGTTCGGCAGCGGCAGCAGCATGGCCTCGATCCCCGCCAACCTCGCCGCCTCCCGCCGCATCGGCGTGCCGCGCGACATCCGCGAGCTGGTGGTGCCGGTGGGCGCGACCGTCCACATGGACGGCTCGTCGATCTCCGCCGTGGTCAAGATCGCCTTCCTGTTCGCCGTCTTCGGCGTGCCCTTCACCGGCTTCGACGTCTGGGCCGTCGCGCTCGGCGTCGCCCTGCTCTCCGGCGTCGTGATGTCCGGCGTCCCCGGCGGCGGCTTCATCGGCGAGATGCTGATCGTCACGCTCTACGGGTTCCCGACCGAGGCGCTCCCGCTGCTCGCCGTCCTGGGAACCCTCGTCGATCCCCCGGCCACGATGGTCAACTCCACCGGCGACACCGTCACCGGCATGCTGCTGGCCCGCTGGATCGATGGACGCGACTGGTTCAAGCGCGCGAGGGAATCGAAGTCCGGCCCGACGACCCCGTCGGCCGGCTGAGCCGCCGCCGCCTCGGGCGGCCGGGAGGAGAACATGATGGACCTGCGCTCGACCCTGCTGCTCCTGCTCGTCGCGACCGGTGCCGCCTGCGACCGCTCGGCACCGGCCTCCGAGACGCCGGGCCCCGTCGCCGACGACGGCCCGGTCTCGCCCGCCGACCCGGATCGGCCGCCGGAACCCCCCGCGTGCGCCGACTTGGGCGAGGCGACGTCCGAGGTCGTCGGAGACCTCGACGCGACGATCCTGGTCTTCGACTGCGACCCCGGCCCCGGCGCCGAGATCCTGCTCAACGGCCGGATCTGGAACCACGGGACCGCGACGGTGCAGGTGCAGGGACTGTCGCTGGCCTACCCGATGCTGGTGTTCGAGGTCCGCGACGGGGCGGGCGTCGAGGTGCCGGGCGGGCCGCCGCCGGTGCCGCCGTCGATGTCGCTCTCGAACTTCGTCAAGACCCTGCAGCCCGACGCGGACTACATGTGGGACGCAGCGCTGTCCGGCGTCGTGGCGACCGACCTCCCGCCCGGGCCATACGAGATCCGTCTGGTCTACGAGCACCCGGAGAATACCGACGGTTGGTGGGCCGGGCGCCTCGAGACCCCCTGGGTGCGGTTCGAGCTTCCGTAGCCGCGTTCGTGCCGCGGCCCGACCGGATCCACCCTACCGGACGACGCGACCGGTGAGGGCATCGACGACGACGGCGGTGCCGCGGCCGTCGTCGTACTCCCAGGCCGGGACGGCGGCCCCGCGGCCGGGGCCGGCGGTGCCGAGAACCGGACGGGCCGTGCGCAGCCGCAGCTCGCCTTTCACCCCCGCGGACAGCTCGGTCGCCGCAGCCCGCAACGCCGCGGCGGCGTCGAGCAGCAGATCCGCGCCGGCGACCGAGGCGGGGACGTCGGTCCGCGCGGGCCACCACGACGACCAGGCGACCGTCCCGGCGGGTCCGACGAGCACCGCAAGGTGGTCGGCGACGCCGTTGCCGCGCAGCGGGACGCCGTCCAGCTCGCGGGTCCAGCGGACCGTCCAGCCGACCAGCTCGCCCGCCCGGCCCTCGCGGCGTGCGAAGACGGGGGTAGTCCCGGCGAGCACCGCGTCGGCCGGCAGTCCGCCCAGGCTCTCCGCGACGAACGCGCGGGCCGTCGCGAGCGCGTCGTCGGGGGTCGCCGTGGTCGCTCCCAGGCGGGCCCAGCCGCCGGGCAGGGCGCCGGCGAGGGGCCCGGCGTCCCGCTCCGCGGCGACGAGCCGCGGGGCGGCGTCGAAGGGGCGAGCGTCGGACAGCAGCGTCGAGGAGGCCCACAGGCGCCCGTCGTCGGCCAGCGCGACCCAGCTCGTGCCGTCGGGCAGCGGCCGCGGCGTCGGCGCGACGCCGGAGCGCGCCGAGTACTCGACGATGTCCGACCCCTCGCGCACGTAGCCGATCCAGCGGTCGTCCAGGCCATCGACCGCCACGTTCGCCTCGTACCAGGCGAGGATGTAGCTGTCGCCGGCGCCGAGCTGCCCGAGCATCAGGCGCACCACCTCGTCATCGATGTAGTCGTAGGAGACCTCGGAGTAGCCCAACACCGTCTCGGTCGCGGCGCCGAAGGCCGGGGCCCACGAGTCGGCGAGGGTGAGGCAGGTGGCGAAGATCGCGTTCCGGACGGCGAGGTCGACGTCGCCGACGCCGAGCGTCCCGTCGGCGGTGACGACGACGCCGTCGTTGCCGTGGCTGGTGTGGTACAGCGTCGTCAGGTCCTGCTGGAGGTAGTCCCGCAGCTCGGCGGTGGTGACGTCGGCGTCGCGGACGACCCAGTCGTAGCCGAGGGCGACGAGGCCGACGCCCATCAGGTACATGTCGTTGCGGTCCAGCTCGTTGACGACCGAGGTGGCGGCGACGGTGAGGGTGCCGGGGGTGCCGCCGCAGTCGGCGGAGTCGTCGAAGTGGGCGCCGGGGACGAGCGCCTCGCAGGCCGTGTCGTCGCAGAAGCCGTCGCCGACCCAGTGGCACGGGTCGTCGACCCCGCAGGTGCAGGCGGTGTGGTTCGTCTCGCGGCAGGCGCCGTCGCAGGCGGCGCCGATGCAGTCCTCGGTGTCGAGGAAGATCGGTCCGTCCGGCACGGCCGCGCGGCACTCCGCGTAGTCGCAGCGGCCGTCGGGCTCCCAGCGGCACGGGTCGCGCGGGTCGCAGGTGCAGGCGTTGAACGTGCCGGTCCGGCAGTCGCCGCCGCAGTTCTCGCGGGTCTCGCAGTCGTCGCCGTCGTCGAAGGCGAAGCCGAACTCGCGCTCGCAGCGCCGGGTGTCGCAGATCCCGTCGTCGGCCCAGCCGCAGGGGTCGTCGACGCCGCAGGTGCATTCCGTGCGGTAGCCGGCGAGGCACGCGCCGTCGCACGGGCCGACCGGGACGTCGGGGACGACGTCGGGCGGGACGTCGGCCTCCGCTTCGACCTCCGCCTCGGGCCCCACGTCGGCGTCCGCATCGGCGTCGGCGTCGGCGCCGACCTCGGTCTCGTCGTCCGTCGCTTCGTCGGCGACGTCGCCGGTCAGCGTGGTGCCGTCGTCCCCGCAGCCGGCGAGGACGGGAAGAACGGCGAGGGCGAGCAGGGCGGCGAGGGCGCTTCGATTCGAGAGGGCGGTCGGTTGGCTCATCGGACGCCTCCGGGTCGGGCCGGCGCCGGGCCCCGCTGCCCGGGCGTCGCGCGACGGGGCGTAGAGTACCGCGCCGTCGCCCGCCACGCCATCAGGTCGTTGCCCGGCGGCGCGATCCGGCGGAACCCTCACCCCTTTGACAGGCTTCGCCGGACTGCTACGGTTCGGGTTGGTTGGAGGTTGGAGAAGGTGGCGTGGGGTGAGGCTGGCGCTGCGAAGAATGGGATGCGGAGCATCATTCCGGACCAACGGCCGGTCCGCGACGTCGGGAGTACCTGGAGCGTTGCCGCGGCATTCTGGGTGGCGTCATGCCTGCTGTCCGGCTGCACCTGCGGAGCCGCGGATGACGGGCTGACGGACGGAACCGACGAGGCCGACGTCGGTCCCGAGGTCGATGCGGTCGGGGACGCCGGCGTTGACTCGGGTGACGTCGCCGAGCCTGAGGATGTTGCCACGGAGGATGGCACGGGGGAGGACGGGACCGAGGAGTCCGGTCCGCCCCGCGACATCCACTGCGGCAACGGCGTTCTCGACCCGGACGAGGAGTGCGACGACGGCAATCGGCTGAACGGCGACGGTTGCGACTGGCTGTGCCGGTGGGGTCCGGGCGAGGATCCGCCGGAACCGTGGCCGGATCCCTCGATCGCGCGCGCCGTTCCCGAAACCCCACCGACGGAGGTCGATCTCGGCGTGGAGAACCCGAACTACCTCACCTGGGGTTTCAGCGGCGGTATCCGGCCGCCGCTCGTGTCCGACGGCAGGTCGTATGCCACCGTCTGGCCTCATCCTGCCTCGATGGAGGAGGACTCGCCGATCGAGGGAACGTTCGTGCGATTCGACACCGACGGCCGCAGGCGCGATGCGCCCTGGACCTATCGTCTGGCGGTGAGTCACTTCAGGTACATGTCCGAGTCGCTGCTCGACCTCGCCTGGTCGGGCTCCGGCTACGGACTGCTGTGGGCCGGCCGGGAAGTGGTTCCGCCCGGCGAGGGGCCGGGCATCTCGTTCATGGCGCTGGACGCCGACGGGAAGCCCGTGGCGGGTCCGGTCTCCCTGTCGTCGAACGGTGACGAGCAGAGTCGTCTCGGAATCGCGTGGGACGGGTTCGGGTACGGATGCCTCGGCGAGATGTTCGAACCCGGGGACGGCTACGGAACGCTCGGCATTCTGCGTGTGACGAGCCTGGGCGAACGCCGCGATCCGCGGCGGCATCTCCTGGAGGACGCGGGCAGGGGCGGTTTCGGTCAGAACGCCTTCGCGAGCTCGGGCGAGCTGTACGTGGCCGCTTGGACCGGCTGGCTGCCGGACACGGGCGAGTCCGTCGTTCGTTACGGTGTCGCGGGGGCCGACGGCACGCCGTACGGCACGGTGCAACTCGGGCCGGTCGTCTCCGGTCCGCCCGACGTGGCGTGGTCGGGGTCCGAGTTCGGCATCGCCTGGTTCGGCCCGGGCGTGGTCGAGCGCCTGTCGGGGATCTGGTTCGCACGGCTGTCCGCGCGTGGCGAGTTGCTCGCCCCACCCCGACGGGTCTTCTATCCGATACGCTACCACACGGGGATGACGCTGACCTTCGGGCACGGCACCTACGCGGTCGGCTTCTGGAGCATCGACAACAGTGCCCACCTCGTCCGGGTCGACCGGAACGGCGCGTTCTTCGAGCACGTGATCAGTGCGCGGTCTGCCGAGCCGGTGTCGTCACCGTCCGCCGTTGCCGCCGACGACCTCGGCTTCGGCATGCTCGGCGCCACGTTTGTGCCCGACACCCCTGCCGCGGCCGGTCCGCCCATCTTCACCTGGTTCCGCGTCGCTTCTGGCTGAACGGGACTTGGAGTTCGGGCGCGGCGTCGGCGTCTGCGGAGAGGTGCTGGTCGCCGTCGTTGCAGGCGGTCGGGCCAGCGGTGAGCTGGCTCATCGGACGCCTCCGGGTCGGGCCGGCGCCGGGCTCCGGTGCCCGCGCGACGCGCGACGGGGCGAAGAGTACCGCGCCGGCTCCCGCCGCGCCATCAGGTCGGTATTTCGGGCGAGCGCGCCTCTCCCGGTCGGCGACATTCCGGCTTGATCTCGAG
>JAFGHH010000511.1 GCA_016930215.1 Deltaproteobacteria bacterium | reverse complement strand
GGCGCCGGCAACTCCAGATCGAACGGCTCCGGGTCCAGTACCTCGACGTCGGCATCGTGGACCTCGCGGATGCCCGGGACGGCGGGGTCGGGCAGGTGTTCCAGCAGCGGCGCAACGAACGTGCTGCGCGGGACCGAAACCCGCGGCGCGACGATCAGCAGGTGGTCGCGCGCGCGGGTGCACGCCACGTACAACAGCCGCAGCGCCTCGGCCGACTGGGCCGCGCTCTCCCGCTCCACGGCCGTCTCCCAGCCGCGGGGCGCCAGTCGGCCGATCTTCACCAGCAGCTCGCCCTCCCCGCGGCCGTCGTCCGCGCGGCGCGGGACCACGGCGAAGCGGTCGCGGTCCGCGGCGCGCTGGTCGGCGAGCACCACCACCGGGCGCTCGAGCCCCTTCGCGCGGTGGATCGTCGTCACCTGCACCAGCTCCGCCGGGTCGTCGAGCGCCAGCTCCGGCTCGGCCGCGTTCGCCTCGACGCGTCGCTCCAGTTCCCGCACGAACGTCCGCAGGGCGGCGAGTCCGGCGGAGGGGAAGCTGCCGGCGAGCGCCGCGACCTTCGCGGCGTTGTCGGCCCGCGCCTCGCCGCCGGGCACGAGCCGCAGCGGCTCGCCGAGCTGGAACGCGTCGAGCAGTGCGCGCACCACCGCCGCCGGCGGCCGCTCGTGGGCCAGCCGGTGCAGCTCGGCGAACCGGGCCAGGGCCCACGCCACCGGGTCGGACGACGCCGGCGCCTCCGGACCGGGTCGCGGCCGGCCGCCGAGCGCCCATTCGGCGAGCTGGACGTCGGAGGCGGCGACGAGCAGCGAGCGGAGGGCGGCGGCGACCGAGTGGTCGTCGGCGGGGTCGAGCGACGCGCGCAGGCCGGCGAGCAGCGCCTGGACCTCGACGCGCGCGAAGAATCCCCGGCCGCCCTCGAAGGCGGCGGCGATGCCCCGCCGCGCGAACGCCTCCTGGAACAGCGGCAGCTTCGCAGTGCGCCGGACCAGCACCATGAAGTCGCCGGGCCGGCACGGCCGCGGGCCGGAGTCGTCGGTCACCGCCAGCGGCCGCGCGCCGGTCAGCCAGTCGTGGAGCAGGTTCGCCAGCAGGCGCGCCTCGAGCGCCGCGTCCTCGTCGACGGTCCCGCCCGAGCGGCCGTCGTCCGGCAGCGGCAGCACGTGCACCGCCGGCCCCGGGGTCTCCTCGCGGTGGGCGACGATCGGGCGGTAGCCCACGGCGGTCCCGTCCGTCGCCTCCGCCGGCGATGCCAGCAGGGCGCCGAAGGTGCCGTTGATCCAGCGCAGCAGGGACGGGACGTTGCGGAAACCGACCGACAGGCGCTCGAGCCGCCCCCCGCGCCGCTCGAGGCGCGCGGCGAAGCGCAGGTAGCTCGCCAGGTCGGCGCGACGGAAGCGGTAGATCGACTGCTGGGGATCGCCGACCGCGAACAGCGTCCCGCGTCGCGCGCCCGCGCCGCCGTTCCCGCCGTCCGGCCCGGCCAGCAGCTCGGCCAGCTCCACCTGGATCGGGTCGGTGTCCTGGAACTCGTCGATCAGCAGGTACGGGTATCGCTCGGCCAGCTCGCGCCGCGGGCCGTCGGGGTCGGCGAGCAGCCGGCGCGTGCCGAGCAGCAGGTCCTGGAAGTCGAGCGCCGCGGTCTCGCGCTTGAGCGCCTCGTACTGGTCGAGGAACGACGGCGCGTCGGGGCCGGCGAGCAGCCGCAGCGCCCGCCCGTGCAGCTCGATCAGCAGCTCGCCGTGCGCTTCCGCCGCCCGTGCCAGCAGCTCGTCCACCAGCTCGCGCAGCCGTGCCAGCGTCTCCGGCGGCCGCCAGGCGCCTTTCTGCCCGCGGTTCTTGCGCAGCGGCGGCTTCTCCGCCCACGCCGGCAGTCGGCGTCGCGCGGCCGCCTCGTCGACCAGCAGCTCGTCCAGGTGGCGGAGGTTCGCGCGCCAGAGGTCCAGCGCCCCCTTCTCGGCATCCACGCACCGCTCGAGGCACGCCGCCAGCTCGTCGCGCAGCGGGCGCAGGCGGTCGAGGTGCGGGCCGAGCGCGGCCGGGGTCGGGTCGCCGGCGGGCGCCAGGTCTCGGTTGCGGGCCACGGCGCTCGCCGCCGCGAACAGCGGGTCGTCGTCCTCATCGCTCGCGAACGAAGACTCGGCCAGTCCCGCGGCGCGCAACTCCAGCAGCTCGCGTCGTCGCTCCGGATCCTGCTCGAGCGTCGTCAGCAGGCGGCGCCACGCCTCCCGCAACAGCTCGGCCTGCCCTTCCTCGTCGAGCATCGTGCTGCCGGGCTCGAGGCGCGCTTCCACGGGGCGCTCCGCCAGCAGCCGCAGGCAGAAGGCGTGGATCGTGGCGATCGGCGCCGCGTCGAGCGTTCCGAGGGCATCGCGCGCGCGGGACCGCTCGGCCTCCGTCGGTTGCCGGCCGGCGTGCTCCCCGCCCGCGGCCGACTCCTCCAGCCGCTCGCGCAGCCGCAGGCGAAGCGAGGCGGCCGCGGCGCGGGTGAAGGTGATCGCGGCGATCCGACCGAGCGGCGCGCGGCCCGTCACGACCAGCTCGACGATGCGGTCCACGATCACCGACGTCTTGCCCGACCCGGCGCCGGCGTCGAGCACGGTCGGGACGTCGACCTCGCGCACCACGCGCTCCCGCACGACCTGGTCGGCGGGAACCCGCGGGGCCTCGCCGCGGCTTCGCGGAGGGCTCACGGTCGCCCTCCGTTCCGCGGCTCCGCCTCGGCGCAGGAGTCGTCCGTCTCGCGGAAGGCGAGCGCCGCGCGCCGTTCGGGCGTTCCGGCCTTGAGCAGGGCCAACGCCTCCCGCGCGGCCGCCGGGCCGCAGAGCAGCGTGTGGTCGCAGAACGAGCACGGCGGCTGGCGTGCGCCGCGCCCGGGGCAGTGCGGGTAGGCCGCGCCGGCGATCCCCGCCACGAGCCGTTCGAGCAGCGGTCCGAGCGTCTCGACCCGGGCGAGCTCGGGGGGGAACTCGACGTCCGCCACCCGACCTTCGCCGAGCACCACGTGCCGGAAGATCAGCCGCCGGACGGCCCGGTCGGGCCACAGTGCACGGGCGGCGACGGCATAGACGGCGAGCTGCAGGCTGCGGCCGCCGTCCAGTCCCTTGGCCGTCGAGCGGGGGAGGCCGGTCTTGTAGTCGATCAGGTCCACCGCCCCGCCGGCGGCGAGATCGGCCCGGTCGATGTAGCCGCCGAGCTGCACGACGGCGCCCGAAGGCAGCGGCACGGCCGCTGCAACACCGGTGCCGCCGTCGCCGCGTCGGCCGGGCGCCCCGAACACCCGCTCGAAGGAACCGTCCGCCGCGTCGCCCGTCGCCGCCTCGTGCTCGAGCCACGGGCGCAGCGCGGCCAGCCAGCGGGCGCGGTCGGCGTCGAAGCGCACGCGCTGCCGCGCGGGCACCCGCGCCGCCACCTGCTCCAGCAGCGGCTCCGCCAGGGCGACGGCGCGCGCGTGGGCCGCCTGGACGTCCCGCAGCGGCAGGGCGCCGCCCTCCCGCAGCTCGCCGAACAGCCGCTCGGCCAACGCGTGGAACGCGCTTCCCTGCTCGCGCGCGTCGAACGGGTACGCCTCCTCGGGGTCGTCCAGCGGCCGCAGCTCGAGCAGGTAGCCGAACAGGAACCGCAGCGGGCAGGAGGCGAACGTCTCGAGCCGCGAGGCGGACAGCGGCGCGCGGGCCAGCGCGGCCGCCGCCGCTCGGGCCGTGGGCGAGGACGAGACGTCGCCGGCCCACGGCCCGAGGTGCGACGGGTCGCGCCGGGAACGGTCGGCGCGCAGTCGCGCCCGCAGGAACGGCGCCCGGCGGTCGAACGCGGCGGCTGCGGCGGCCTGCCGCGGCCCGTCGAGGCGTCCGGCGGGCGCGTCCTCCAGGGGCGACAGCGGGAGCATCGCGACGGACGCCGCGCGACGCGCCGCGGCGGCGCGCACGGTCGGCTCGGCGCGGGGGAGCGTCGCGCCGGCACGCGGCAGCGCGTCGAGCAGCGCCGGCGACGGCAGCCGCGCGTGTCCCGTCGACGGGTCGCGGGACGGGAACAGCAGCACCAGCCGCCGCTCCGCCGCCCCGAGCGTCCGCGCGAACGCCTCCTGCTCCCGCCGCGCACGGTCCGCCGCCGTCGGCAGCGGCACCGCGTCGGCCGGACGCGCGTCGTTCAGCCGCCGCCGGTCCTCGTCCGGCAGCACCGGGTCGGGCGGCGGCGGCGCCGGCCAGACGTCCGCCGCCAGCCCCGGGACCACCACCGCGCCGAACGACCGGCCGGCGACCGCGGCCGATTCGGCCACCACCAGTCCGCCGGGGACGCGGGTCGGGTGCTGCCGCGCGTCGTGGTCGAGCAACCGGTCGAGCATCCGTCGCAGCTCGACCGGTCCGACGCGACGCCCGGGCTCGTCCAGCGCCTCGAGGGCGGCCAGCTCGCCCGCACGGGCCACCAGTTCGTCGCGCGTCTCGGAGGGCCGAAGCCAGCGCTCGAGGAAGCGCCGGAGCAGCCGCGCGGCCGTCGTCCAACAGTCGCAGCCGGCCGCGGGCGGGAGGTCCTCGCCGAGCCGCTCGACGACGGCCAGCAGCTGCCGCGCCTCGACCGCGCGGCGCCCCAGCGTCGCCGGCTCGAGCCGCGCGCGGAAGTCGTCCAGGCCCGCCACCACCCCGCAGGCGCGCGAGAGGCGGTCCCAGGCCGTCGGGTCGGCCGGCGGCTCGAGCGCGCCCGCGGCGGCGGGGTCGAGGCAGCGGTGCCGCAGCAGGTCGAGCGTGCGGGCGCGCGGGAAGCCGGCCGCCGGCAGCGCGAGCGCGTCGCGCAGCGCCGTGCCCTCCGGCGTTTCGGACAGCCGGACGCCCTGGGTGAGGTCCAGCGGCACGCCGAGGCTCTCGCCGGCCTCCGCGAACAGCTCGAGGTACGGGACGGGCCGGACGGGCAGCACCGCGACGCGGGACAACGGGAGGTCGAGCTGCTCGGCGGCCAGCAACGCCTCGCGCAGCGCCTCGCGGCACTCCGCCGCCTCGCCCACCGCGCTCGAGACGACGATCGTTCGAGCCGGGTCGACCGCGGGGACGAGCGGCACGAACGGGGTTCCGAGCTCGCGCAGCCGGCCGAGCAGTGCGGCGGCCAGGCCGGTGGCCTCCACCGGCCCCGCGACGACCAGCGAGCGGGCCAGACCCGGTTCGCGGCGCAGCGCGTCGAGTGCGGCGGCGTAGACGGCCGGTCCGGTGGCGAACCGGCGGCGGGCCTCCAACAGCGCCGCGAGGTGCTCGGCCAGCTCGCCGAGCCGCGTCCCGTCGACCGGGCGCGTGCGCGCGGCCGCTCGTGCCGCGGCCTCGACCGCCGACGGCGTGAAGCCGTGCCAGGACAGCTCCGACAGGGCGGCCGCGAGCGCCGCGGCGGTGCCGGGCCGGTCGGCGATCGGGGCGTAGTACGAGTCGCGCCGCGCGCGCAGCAGACTCGCCGCCCGCAGCACGTCGCCGCCCTCGGGCCAGGCGGGCCGATCGGGGACCTCCGCCTCGCCCCAGGCCAGCCGTCGCGCGGCGGGTCCGAGCGTTCCGAAGCGGACGCCGACCAGCGCGCCGCGCCGCGCACATCCCAGCCGCAGCTCCGCGGCCGCGCCCGGGGACGGGCAGACCACGTCCAGCGGGCCCCACGGGTCGTTCGCCCGTCGCGCGCGCACCTGCCGGTCGACCGGGTCGAGCATCTCCGCTGCCACGCTCACGCTATAGCAGAGATGCCGTCCCCGGCGTTATCCTTCCCGGGGCGCGAGCGAGGAGGTCGGAGATGCGTGGAAGCAGCGGGTGGCGATGGGCGGTCGGAGCCGCGTGCGCGGCGCTCGTCGCGGCGTGCGGCGGGACCGCCGACGACGGTGTCCGGTCGGGCGTCGGCGAGCTGCGGCTCGGGGCGATCGTCTGCGCCGACGGACCGACGGTCGAGGGGATCGACGTCTCGCACTGGGAGGGCGCCATCGACTGGACCCGCGTGGCCGCGGCGGGCGTCGAGTTCGCCTTCATGAAGGCGACCCAGGGCACCTCGATGGTCGATTCGACCTTTGCCGCCAACTGGAGCGGCGCCGCCGCCGCCGGCGTGCCGCGGGGCGCGTACCACTTCTTCTGCCCCGAGATCGACGGTACCGCCCAGGCCGACCACTTCCTCGCGACCGTCGGGACCGTCGGCGCGGGCGACCTGCCTCCGGTGCTCGACGTCGAAACCTGCCCGACCTCCGTCTGCGGCACGTCCTGCGATTGGGAAGGGCTGAGCTGCACGACGATCGTCAACAACATCCAGCGCTGGGTCGATCGCGTGGTGGCCGTGACCGGCCGGACCCCGATGATCTACACCAGCTGGGGCAGCTGGGCCGCCGTCTGCAACTCGACCCAGTTCGACGACCTGCCGCTGTGGATCGCCAACTACGGCGTCACCTGCCCTCGGCTCCCCGACGCCTGGGCCGACTGGGTGATCTGGCAGTACGGCGACGGCGGCCGGGTCGATGGCGTGCCCGCCGCCGTGGACGTCAACGTGTTCAACGGCGACCGGGACGCTCTGTACGCCTGGATCGGCGGCACCGCGCCGCGCTGCGGCGACGGCAGCTGCTCCGGCGGCGAGACCTGCGCCTCCTGCCCCGACGATTGCGGGCCGTGCGCGGCCGACGCGGACGCGGACGCCGACGCGGACGCCGACGCGGATGCGGACGCGGATGCGGACGCCGACGCGGATGCGGACGCCGACGCGGATGCGGACGCGGATGCGGATGCGGACGCCGACGCCGCGACGTGCCTGTCGGTTCCGCGCGACGGGCGGATCATCGACGAGCTGGAGCCGTGCTGGGAGCCGTTCGGGCCGGACCGCTGGGACGACGAGTCGCCGGAGGGGTGGGCGGAACACCTGTACTGGGTGCCGCCGGCGACCGGGGCGACCGCGCAGAACTGGGCCTACTGGCGGCTGACGTTCGACGAGGCGGGCGAGTACGTCGTCGAGGCGTACACCGACGGGCGGGTCAACGCGCGCGCAGTGCGCTCGGCGACCTACGAGGTGACGCACGAGGGTCGGGTCGAGCGGTTCACCATCGACCAGTCGGCGGTGGACGGATGGAATCCGGTCGGGACCGTCCGCTTCGCCGCCGGCGGTTCGCAGTCCGTGCGGCTCGACGACCTGCCGGGATACGCCGGGGACGGCGAGCTGGTGCTGTTCGACGCGCTGCGGTTGAGCCGCGTCGGAACCCCTCCGGACGACGCCGGGACGGACGGGCCGCCGGAGGACGCGGCCGTGGACGGCGCGCCGGATGCCAATCCGGACGGCGGCGTGTGGGTCTACGTGGACGACGGATGCTCGTGCGCGACGGCGCCGGACGGCTGTCCGACGGCGTGGTCGCTCGGCCTGGTCGTCGCCCTGGTCGCGTGGCGGCGCCTGCGCCGGCGACCGCAGCTTGTGGGCCGTCGCGGCGCGGAGTAGCGTCGGTGCCCGGTTCGGGGGGAAGAGGGAGCTTCGGAAGATGAAGCGATACGGGTGGGTGGCGGCGACGTGCGTCGCGCTGGCGGCCTCGGGCGCCTGCAAGAAGAAGGACGAGACCGAGGCGACGAAGCCCGCGGCGGACGTCCCGACCGCGCCGGCGGCGGAGGCCGGTGCTCCGGCGGCGGAGGCCGG
>JAFGHH010000072.1 GCA_016930215.1 Deltaproteobacteria bacterium | reverse complement strand
TCTACGAGCTGGTGCGCGACCAGAAGGTGGCGCGGGTGCGGGACATCGCCCAGAAACGCGGGGTGCGGGCGGCGTCGGTGACGCCGGCGATGCGGCGCCTGGCGGAGCTGGGGCTCATCCGGTACGAGAAGCGGGAGTACATCGACCTGACGCCGCTGGGGCAGCGGGAGGCGCAGCGGGTCTTCTCGCGGCACGAGGCGTTGCGGGGCTTCTTCGAGCGGGTGTTGCGGATGCCGGCGGAGGCGGCGGTGGCGGACGCGTGCGCGATGGAGCACAGCCTGTCGCCGGGCGGGATGGACTACCTGGTGCGGTTCATCGAGTTCGTGCACAACTGTCCCGAGGGTTCGCGGTTCCTGGAACTGTTCCACGGGTGTTCGGTGGCGCGGCACGGGCCGGCGGCGTGCGACGGCAAGGAGTGTCCGTTGCGGGATCGGCCGCGGGAGCCGGAGCGGCGGGTGGTGGCGCTGGCGTCGCTGGGTGTCGGGGCCCGGGTGCGGGTGCGGCGCATCGCGGCCGACGGGGCGATGCGGGACCGGCTGCTCGCCGCGGGCCTGTTGCCCGACGTGGTGCTCGAGATCGTGCGGAGGAAAGCGGGGGGCGAGCGGGTCGAGGTTCGGTTGGGTGGATTCGAGCTGCGCTTGAGCGGGGAGGAAGCGCACGCGGTGCTGGTGGCGCCGCCGGAGGACGACGAATGACGGTCAGGCTGGTCGAGTGTGGGCGGGGGGATCGGGTGCGCATCGTCCGGATCGATGCCGGGCGCGGCGCGGCCCTCAACCTGATGAACCTCGGCCTCGACGTCGGCCATGTCGTCGAGCTGCTCCAGCGTTCGCCGCTCCGCGGCCCGCTGCTCGTCTCCCACGACGGCACCGAGATCGCCATCGGCTACCACCTGGCCGAGAAGATCCTCGTCGAGAAGAACTGACGCATGCAGCTCGTGCTCGTCGGACAGCCCTATTCCGGCAAGAGCACGATCTTCAACCACGTCGTCGGCTACAAGTCGCTCTCGACCAACGCCCCCGGCTCCTCCGTCGAGCACACCCACGGCTCGGCCGAGCTGGACGGCGAGCGGATCGATGTCATCGACCTGCCCGGGATCTACTCGCTGCAGGCCTCCGACGACGCCGGCGACCCCGCCGTCGAGCACATCCTCGAGGCGCCCGACGACACCGTGCTGATCAACGTCATCGATGCCTCCGTCCTCGCCCGCAGCCTCGAGCTGACCCTGCAGCTCACCGAGCTGCGCCGGCCGATGGTCGTGGCGCTCAACATGAGCGACGAGGTCCTGCGCAAGGGAATCACGATCGATGCCGGCCGGCTCGCCGTCCGGCTCGGCGTGCCGGTCGTCGAGACCGTCGGGCGCAGCGGCGAGGGGGTGTTCGACCTGTTCCGGGCGGCGCTGCGCGCGGGCCGCGACCGGCTGGTCCCGGAGGTGCTGCCCGGCCCGGCGCACGTCGAGCGGCTCCTCGCGCGGCTGACCGAGCTGCTCGGCGACCGCCCCCTCCCCCGCGGCCTGGCCCCCCGCTTCGTGGCGATCAAGCTGCTCGAGCGGGACGAGTGCGTCGGCCGGCGGCTCGAGCCGCACCTGTCGGCGGACGACCGCGCGGCGACGGCCGCGCGGCTGACGGAGTTCGAGGCGACGACGGAGCAGCGGGCCGAGTACGTGATGTCGGCGGTGCGACACAACCTGGCCTTCGAGCTGTTCGAATCGGTCGCGCGGGTGGGGACCCCGGCGGGCGGGGACCTCGGGCGCCGCCTGGACCGGGTCCTGATGCACCCGGTGTCGGGCTTCGCGATCCTGGTCGCGGTGCTGACCGGGATGTTCCTGCTGGTGTTCCGGGTCGGCAGCGCGGTCGAGCCGCTGTTCCTCGGCGGGTTCGAGCGGCTCGAGCTGTGGCTGGCGGGGATGTTGCCGCCGGAGTCGCTCGGGTACGCCGTCGTGCACGGGGTCGTGGCCGGCTTCGGCGGCGGGATCGGCATCGTGGTGCCGTACCTCCTGCCGTTCTTCGTCGCCCTGGCGCTCCTGGAAGACACCGGCTACCTGACCCGCATCGCGTTCCTGATGGACAACCTGATGCACCGGATCGGGCTGCACGGGATGTCGGTCGTGCCGATCCTGATGGGCTACGGCTGTTCGGTGCCGGGGGTGCTGGCCACCCGCATCCTCAAGTCGCGCCGCGACCGGCTGATCACGGCCACCCTGACCACGCTGATCCCGTGCTCGGCACGGATGACGATCATCTTCGGGCTGATCGGCTTCTTCATCTCGATGCAGGCCGCGGTGTTCGTCTACGTGGCCAACCTGGTGCTGATCGGACTGGTCGGCTGGGTGATGTCGAAGGTGATGCCCGAGGAGAGCCCCGGGCTGATCATGGAGCTGCCCCGCTATCGCGTCCCCCGCCTCAAGGCGCTCGCGCAGAAGACCTGGTTCCGGCTCAAGGAGTTCGTGGTCATCGCCTGGCCGATCCTGATCGCCGGCAGCGTCGTCCTCGAGGTGTTCGACCACTACCGGTGGTCCGGACCGCTCAACGACTTCCTCGCCCCGTACACCAGCGGCCTGCTCGGGTTCCCCGCCGCCGTCGGCGTGACCCTGCTGTTCGGGATCATGCGCAAGGAGCTGGCCCTGGTCCTGCTCTTCGCGGCCATCGGCACCGCCGACGTCGCCTCGGTGATGTCCACCTCCCAGATCTTCGGCTACACGTTCTTCGTGACGTTCTACGTGCCGTGTCTGGCGACCTTCGCGGCGCTGGCCAAGGAGCTGGGCTGGCGCACCGCGAGCTCGATCACCGGGGTCACGCTGGCCATCGTGACCGTCCTGACCGTCGGCCTGCGGCTCGTCGTCCCCCTGCTCTCGTAGAGGCCCCGGGCGACGACCACGCCGTGCTCGCCGCACCGCAACTCGCACCGCGGCTCCGGCCGGGTGTCGCCGCGGGCCGGGACCTACGTGAGGATCGTGCCGCAGGGCCACTCGGCGGTCAGCAACGGCGCGTCCGGCCCGAGGAACGTGTCGCAGGCGCCGCCCTGAAGCTCGAGCGTATGCGCGTCGGTGAGCACCCAGCCGTCGGGGTCGTCGTAGGGCACGGGAACGCCGTCGAGCCGCACGTCGCCGTCGTCCCAGTAGATCGGGTCGACGTCGCCGTCGATGATGAAGGTGCAGGTGCGCAGCGGGCTCGTGATCTCGTCGAACGCCGCCGCCAGCTCGGCCGGATCGTTGGCCACGTAGTACGGGGCGTCGGTCGGCCCGCCGATCGGCAGCCCGGCGCCGGCGTTGGCCATGTCCTGCAGGTGCCCGGCGCCGACGTCGCTGCCCACGCTGAGCACGAAGGTCCGCAGGCCCGCGGCGTAGGCGGCCTGGGCCGCCGCGACCGACTCCTCCTGGCCGTGCTGCGGGTTCGGCTCCGCGCACGTGTCCGGCTCGCCGTCCGTGGCCAGCACGATCACCCGCGGCCCCTCGCCCGGCCCCGGCGGCGTCGCGGTCAGCAGCGTGGTGATCGCCGCGAGCGCCTCCCCCGTCGGCGTGTCCCCGTCCGGGTCGTTGTCGCGCAGCAGCGCGTTGATCGCGTCGGCGTTGCCGAGCGCCGGGGGCACGGTCAAGAGCAGCGGGCACGCCTCGCCGCCCAGCGACCCGTTGTGGCTGGTGTACAGGCTCGCGCCGAACACGATGTCGTCCTCCAGCGCCGGCAGCACCCCCGTGGCCGGGTCGGTCAACGCATCGTCCACCGCGTCCCAGCGGTTCGTCCCCTCGAAACGCTCGGTCATGCTCCCCGACTGGTCGATCAGCAGCATCACCGTCGGCGTGACCGGGGTGAGATCGATCACGACGTTCGGACAGTCCTCCACGCAGAACCCGTGCTCGCAGTACCAGCCCGCCCGGCACTCGGTCCCGCCGGGCGAGCACTCCGCCTGGCAGCGCCAGCTGCTCCCGCAGTACAGGTTCGGCCCGCAGTCGGCATCGGTCGTGCACGCCTCGTTGCAGTACGGGTCGAAGCTGCAGTCGATCAGGATGCTGACGTCCCCGGACCCGTCGCGGCCGACGTCGCTCCCCGTCCCGTCCCCGCCCGTGTAGGCCGGGTTGGACTCCGTGCACCCAACAAGAACGGACGCCAGCAGAACGGCCGGCGCCAGTCGTCCGATCCTCGCTGCCCGTCGGTTGCCCATGGCCTCCTCCTCCTTCCGCGTCGTCCCGATCGATAGGGTAGCACGGCGGAGGGGAACGCGCCCTACGGCCGGCGACACGCCGGGGAGAGCCGCGACGCCTGCGCGTCCCAGGCCTCCAGCACGCCCGGCTCGACCGCGGGCGTCGGCGAACCCCACCCGTGATCGATGTGGAACGCATGGACCGTCCCGCCGGCGACCTCGCCGGACCAGCCGCCGGCCGACGGGTGGGCCCTCCCAAGCACCGCGGCCAGCAGCTCCGCGGCCGTCGCCCCGTCCACGCGTCCCGAGGCGACCCGGGTCTCGTGGACCGTTCGGCCGCCCTCGAGCGGGCGGGCGCCGGCGAACGTCGAGCAGAACCACTGTCCGTCGCTGACCAGCACGGCGGTGAACGCCGGCACGTCGCGCTCGAGTCCGACAGCGGCCCCGCCCGGGACTTCGATCCCGAGTTGGAGCCAGCCGTCCGCGGTCGGCTGGGCCCCGCTGTTGTCGGGCAGGCGTGTCCGTTCGAACAGCAGGCGCTGGATCGGCGCGGTCGTCTCCAGCAGCAGGCCGGCGTCGCCTTCCGTCGCCGCCATGCGCCGCGTTCCGTCCGCCAGGACGACGACGACCTGCTCCGACGTCAAGGCGGTCGAGGGCGGCTCGTACGCCGCGTGCGGCTCCACGAGGTCCAGCTCCGCCGCGAGGCGCGCCAGGCGTTCGAACAGCTCGCGGACGACCTCGGCCGGCAGCGGCGACTCGTGGACGGCGCGCTCCACGTGCCCGTAGTCCTGTCCGGTGCCCAGCGCGGTGAACCGGCCGTCCGCGGCGACCTCGAACGTGGTGGACGACGGCTCGAACTGCGACACGAAGGAGATCTCCACCGCCGCGACGTCCGCAGCGCCGGCGGTCGGGCGGCCCGGGCCGCCGGCCCGCGTGCCTTCGGCCGCGGGGGACGCTCCGCCGCAGCCGCCGAGCCAGCAGCACAGGGCACCGGGAACGAGCCATCGTCGCATCGGGTCCGAGCCTACGCTTCGCCGCAGGCGCGGGCAACGCCGCAGCAGTCCCGGTTCGGGCCGCCGACGAACCAGATGGCGAAGGCATCATCGAACGTGTCCAGCGCCCGGTGCGCGGCCGCCCGGTGGCAACCACGGGCTCGCACCGGAGCGAACCGCGACACTTGCCTGCGGCCCCAGCATGGCCGGGACATCGTCCCAGTTGACGGAGGCGGCCGCTCGTGCCAAGGGTCGACCTCGCGGCGGGCCCGACGCCGAACCCTGGCGGATCCCCTCCCGCGGGATCCCTCGAGCAGGGCAAAGGGGAGTCGACTCCTCCGGGCGGTGGGCCGTATCTCTTCGCTGCGCGGTCGAGGGCGGGAGCCGAGGTCGTGCGAAACGAGGAGACGAGCCATGACCGATCATCGGGATCTGAAGCACATCATCCGCAAACGGCAGGCGAAGACCGGCGAGTCGTACGTGGCGGCGCGCGTCCACGTGCTGCGTGAGCGCGCCAGGCTGTCGGCGACCCCATCTCCCGCGATCGCCGAGATCGTCCCGGTCCCCGAACTGCCGTGGACGGTGGAGGCCGTCGTCCTCAAGCTGAACCGGCAGTCGGCGCGGCTGCGGATTCTCGGCGACGACTCCCAGGTGACGTTCCGTTCGGGCGACCTGTGGGAGGTCGTGCCCGGTCAGATCGTCACCCTCGACATCGCCCGCCGCTGGTCTTGGCACCTCGACCCGTACGCCAGCGGTCGCGTCCGCGATGCTCGCATCGATATCCCTCGCCTCGGGCTGGTCCCCTTGCCGCTCGCGGGCGGGGAGTCGGTGGACGTGGCTGCCGAGTACGAGGCGCCGCGGCCCCGGGATCCGTGGATGCCGCTCTGGCGGCGTCTGACCAGCCGTCCACGCGCGGCCTTCGAGTTCGATGGAATCGCGTGGGGCGCTCTGCCCGGGTTCGAGGGCGAGGACAACCCGACCTGCAGGGCGGCGGAGCTGGTCGAGGAAGGCGAGGATGACGCGGCGTACCGGCTGCTCATGGAAGCCCTCCTGCTGGACTTGCGCTGCATCGATGCCCACGCGCACCTGGGCAACATGGAGTTCGAGCGTCGGCCCGAGCGGGCCGCGTTGCACTACCGGATCGGCCTCGGGATCGGCGAGCTCTCGCTGCCGGAGGGGTTCGACGGCATCCTCCCCTGGAGCATGATCTTCAATCGCCCGTTCCTCCGCTGCCTGCACGGCCTGGGGCTCTGTCTCTGGAGGACCGGAGAGGCGAAGGACGCCATGAAGGTGTTCGAGCGTATCCTCCTGTTGAACCCGAACGACAACCAGGGTGCGCGCTTCTGCCGGCAGGACGTCCGGGCGGGCCGAACCTGGGAAGAAGCGCAGGACCGCGACCAGGCGGCGGAGCGGTAGGCGAGGAGGCGTGCATGAGCGGAAGACGGTACTGGGTCAGCTCGCCGCCCGCACTGCTGGAAGGCATGGAGGGCGAGATCGACGAAGCCGACGAGGAGAAGCTCGAGGCGGTGGGCGGAGCACTGGCCGAGTTGGGGTTCATGGAGGACCGCGACAACGTCCAGCTCGTGTTCAAGACGCGGGATCTCGAGCAGGCCTGCGAGGTGGCGCGTGCCGCGCGAGCGGCCTGGGCCATCACGGACAACCCGCTCGACGGCGACTCCGTCGAGATCACGGCGCAGCCCGAGTGTCCGCGGTGCGGCCGGTTGGGCCGGTTCCGCGATCCGTTCTGCGCCTCGTGCGGCGTTCCCATGCTTCCTGCCGAGGACATCGACCCGGACACGGGAGCCGTGCGTCCGAGGCGGTGATTCCGTGGCGCCGAGCGCGGAGACGACCCGCGACCGCCGGATCGCCTGCTCCTCGGTGAAGCCCAGGCGGAAGGCGATCATCGGCTACCGCTGTAGACTCAGGATGCCGCAGAAGTCCGGGTTCGGCCCGCCGACGAACCAGATGGCGAAGGCGTCATCGAACGTGTCCAGCGCCCGGTGGGCGGCTGCCCGGTCCGGGGTGTGCGCCACCACCACGCCCTCCTTGATGACCGTAGCGTCGTCGCGGACGAAGTCCCGCACGACCACCCATTCGCCGGCGAACCGCTCCTCGATCTGCCGGTACGTCATCCGCTCGCCCATGACCGGAGCCCACGCAGGACGGCTTGGTCGAGCAAGTTCGTGCATCGGGCGGACGTCGATGGTCGGGTCTTGGCGAGACGCCCTGGTCAGGGACCTCGCGGACCCCCTCCTTCGCCCATGCGGTGGTGACTCGTCTTGAGGGTTTACCCGCCGTAGAAGGTGAGCCCTCCTTCGCTTCGCGCTCGTCGCTCCGCTCCGGCGCGAAGCTTCGGCGGGCACCCTCCTTCGCCCGTGCGGTGGTGACTCGTCTTGAGGGTTTACCCGCCGTAGCCCCTGCACGCCCGAAGGGCTGTGCAGGGGCGAAGGAGGGTGGAGGCGCCGGGAGTCGAAGGCACCTTCGGCCACGTCCCGCGAAGTGGTTCGACGAAACGGTCGTCGTCCGGCAACCGCTCGAGCGCGTCGTCCGCACCAGCCTCGGTGGCCGGCGCGGCTTCGACTGGGAGTTCGGGCGCGAGTTCTCGCCCCAGGACGTTGAGGCCCTGCAGGGCAGGGCAATCGCATCATCCCACATCCTTGCCGCTGGCGAGGACGCGTAGCATGAAGTCATGATTCCACGCCGCCCAGAGTCGACGATGTACCACCCTCCTCGCGTCCCCACCGGGGCCGTCGTTCGAGTTGACTGTAACGTCCGCGCCATGCCAGGAGTTGGGACCCCTGGAGGGCGTTCGACTTCTGCTTGTCCGGAAGGCGAGGCTGCGGATTCGTTACCGGCGGCGGGACCTTCGTCCGAGCAGGAGCAGCAGACCCAACGCGAAGGACAGCGCAAGGACCAACCTGCCCGAGCGATCGGAGCCGGCGGCCATGCAACCGCAGCCGTCGTCGCCGGCGGCCGGGGTCTCTGCGTCGGTGCCGGTGTCGTCCTCGATATCGCCCGTCGCGTCCGGCCCATCGCCGACTGCATCGGGAGCCGCATCGGCGTCGGCGTCCGCGTCGGCATCGGCGTCGGCGTCCGCGTCGGCGTCGGCGTCGGCGTCGGCGTCGGCGTCCGCGTCGGCGTCGGCGTCGGCGTCGGCGTCCGCGTCGGCGTCGGCATCCGCGTCCGCGGCGCAGCCCTCGTCGGTCTCCCCGTCGCAGTCGTCGTCGATCCCGTTGCACGTCTCGGCGATGTCCACGACTGTCTCGTTCACGCACTCGGCGCCGGTGCCGTCGGCCCGGCAGGTCCACGTTCCGTGGGCGCACTGGTCGGCGTCGTCCCCGTCGCACGCCTCGCCGATCCCGAAGCCTTCGTCCGTGCCGCCGTCGCAGTCGTTGTCGAACCCGTCGCAGGCCTCCGGGATCGTGTGACCGAACGCAGCATCCAGCGGTTCGCAGTCTTCGGAGTCGGGATCGCCGTCGTTGTCCGAGTCGAGATCCCGGTAGTCCGGAATCGTGTCGCCGTCGGTGTCAACGGCCGGCGTCTCCAAATCGGTGTCGCCCGCCTCGTTCGCGTCGGGAATCGTGTCGCCGTCGCTGTCGAGGTCGAGCGCGTCGAGGACGCCGTCGGCGTCCGTGTCGGGTCCGGCGCCGCCGCCGGATTCCTCCGAGTCGCCAATCGTGTCCCCGTCGGTGTCGGTTTCGGTGACGTCGGTCCCGAGCGTGCACGTTTCGACGATGTCCGACAGGGTGTCGCCGTCGCTGTCGAGATCCGCGGAAACGATCGTCACCTCGAAGTCGGCGCTCGCGAGCGTGTCGAGCGCACCGTAGGTGTCGAGAAGCGAGAGGTTGCCTTTGCCGAGCGGCTCCGAGGTTGCGTAGGCGCCCCACGCGCGCGCATTGCCGGAGGTCGCGACTCCGTGGGGCGTCGTCGCGTCCGCGTCCGCGCCGGAATCCAAGCCGAGCGTCGGCGAGAGCGTCGGGCTCCAATCGCCGTTCGGCATCGGGATGTCGGTTTCGATGAGCATCGAGTCGTCCCAGCGCATCCGCAGTGGACGGCGGCTCCTGTCCAGGGCTACCTCGAACAGGCGCAGGCCCGGGTAGCAGGTCTCGATGTCGATGGCGAGGTAGTGGAATTCTCCGACGCTGAGCTGGAGCGCGCAATTGTAGACGCCCGGCGGCACGGGCGCGCCCGACGGATCCATGCCGTCCCAGGTCGTTTCGTTGACGCCGATCGCGGCGGGCCGCACGAGCAGCAGGTCGTCGGCGCCGTAGTACGCGCCATCCCCGTCGAGATCGCAGACCACGTGGTAGGTCCCCTCGACGTTGCTGTCGAAGGAGAAGGTCCCCGTAGTCGTTCCCGGGGCGAGCCAAGTGCAGCCGGTGCGGCCGCCCGAGAAACCCGGGTCCACGATCGTCGGCGCCGTTCGCGTGTAGGTCGCGAGATCCGGTGGATTCAGGTAGAGCCGGTACTCCGGCCTGGGGATCACGGGCACCGGTGGGTCGACGGGCCAGTACTGTGGCGCACTGCGCCCCGCGAACTCGCCGTCAACGCCCGTCCGGTTCGCAAGGATGAAGTAGATGTATCCGGCCAGGCCGGCCATGCGCAATTCGACCACGGCGTCCTCGCCCGGTCGCCCGCCGGGGATGCGGGCGTAGAACGACGCGTCCGTGGCGTAGGCCTCCGCCCAGCCCGGCGCGTTGAGCATCCAGCGGATCGAGTAGAGCCGGCCCGGGATCGGCGTGTGCGTGGCGGTGCTGCGAACCGAGATGTCCCAGTCGTACGTGGTCCCGACCCCCCCTCCGGACGGCAACTCGTCGAACTGGCTCCTCGCGAGCGTGACCCGGTAGGCGCCCACGACACCGGCAGTCGCCATCAGGCAGGTGCCGGACGCGAGCGTCCCGACCGAGGCTCCCGCCGAGTTCGTGACCGACGCGGTGCCAACGCCGACCCAGCAGATCTCCTCGTTCGCGGGATCGGCAACGTCGACGAAGAGCTGCGTGAGGGCGTCCACGGCTTGGTAGTGGTTGAGATCGTCGGTCCCTTCCGCGCGGACCTGCACGGCGAACGCCGTGGCCAGGACAGTGATCGAGGCTGCAACTCTCGACATGGGCACCTCCCGTTGCGCGAGGATGATACCACGACGCCGGTCCCTCCCGGGCACCCGACAGGATGTGCGACCGATACCACCACGCGAGGGCGGGCCTCTCCGAGGATCTCGTGACAGCTCGACGTCCGCCTGTTGACACCCTGTACGAGGGCCGCGACGATGCCGGGGATGGCCATCCGTCCCGGGTTGTGGCCGCGCGAGCGGCCCAGGCACACCGAATCACGCGCCGAGGAGCGCGTCTACGAGGCGCTCGCCGCGCAGCTCCCCGAGGGATGGTTCGCGTGGCACTCGCTGCGCCTGCGCGTCGGGGAGAAGTTCGACGGCGAAGGCGACTTCGTGTTCGCCATCCCCGGCCGCGGACTGCTCGTCCTGGAGGTCAAGGGCGGCAGCATCGAGCTCAAGGACGGACGCTGGTTCCAGAACGGCCGCGAGCTGCGCCCGCCGCCGCGCGAACAGGCGCTGAAGCTCGCCCACGAGCTGGCCGGTCGTCTGCGCAAGGAAGGATGCCCGCCACCCGCCTTCGGCGTCGCCACCTGTTTTCCCGACACCGCGTTCGACGCCGGACCGACGCAGGACGACCTCGTCGGCCGGGTGCTCGGGTCGCAGGACCTGGCGTGGATGGGCAAAGCGCTCCCGCCGCTGGTCGAACGCTGCCTGCCGGCACCCTTCGACGTCCCGAAGCACTGGATCGACCGCATCCACAACCTGTGGGGCGAGACCTGGACCCCGAAGCTGGCGCTCGGGCATCGCGCAAAACTCGATGCCGATAGACTCGTGAAGCTCGACGAGCGGCAGCTCGCGGTGCTGCAGCTCGTCTCGGGCAACGAGTCGCTGCTCGTCGAGGGCGGCGCCGGCGCCGGCAAGACGCTCCTGGCGCGCGAGGCGGCCGTGCGATTCGCCGCCGAGGGGAAACGGGTGCTCGTGCTCTGCTTCACCGCGGCGCTGGCGCGGTGGCTGGCCGAGCAGACCAAGGTGGACGGCATCACGGTCCAGACGGTGCGCGGCCTCGCGGTCGAGCTGCTGCGCCAGGCGAAGCTGGAGGTGGGCGACTACTCGTCGGCGACGTTCTGGGAGAACGTGTCGCTGCGGGCCGCCTCGGAGGCGTTGCCGAAGGTGGCCGAGCGATGGGACGTCGTCATCATCGACGAGGCGCAGGACTTCTCGGCGGGGGACTGGCTGCTGGTGACGGAGCTGGCCCAGGAGCGTCGGCTGTGGGCGTTCCACGACCCGGCGCAGGCGTTCTGGCCCGACCGTGCGCTACCCCAGGATCGGTCGTGGGCCCGTTGCAGCCTGCGGCAGCCGTACCGGTGTCCGGCCGGGATCCAGGCGCTCGCGGAGCGGTGCCTCGGGCGGCCGCACGACGAGACGGCCGTCGCGGCGGCGGTCAAGGACGGGACGATCCGCCTCGTCCGCTGCCCGCGCCGTTCGGCGGTGCCCGACAAGGTGGCCTTGGAGGTCGACAAGCTCCTCAGCGAGAAGCTGGCGCCGGGCGACATCGCGGTGTTGTCGGTCGGGGGTCGGTCGCACGAGGACTCGGTGTTGCGTCCGGGCCAGGTCGGCCGCCACAAGCTGGTGCCGGCGACCGACGCGGAGTTGGAGTCGCACGTCGTCGGCGAGACGTTCTTGCGGTTCAAGGGGCTGGAGCGACCGGCCGTGGTCGTGACCGACCTGCACCTCCTGGAGCCGGCGGACCGCGCCGTGCGGCTGCACATCGCAATTACGCGGGCGCTGGCCGTGTTGCGGATCGTCGCCGCGGCGGAGGACTTCGACCCGCAACTGTTCCCGGGTAGTTGATATTATCCCATTTTGTGATATAGATCTCTTGTGCTTGATTTCCTTGTCACTTCCAAGGTTCGTCGCAGGCTTCTGGAAGTCTTGTGGAAGTCCAACGAGACCGGTTCCGCTGCCCGCTTGGCGGACCTTGCGGGCGTCGCCTTCGCCGGCGCCTACCGGGAGTTGCAGCGGATGCGCCGGGCGGGCGTGGTGGTAGCGGACCGAGGCACCGGTGCCGAGTCGTTCCGAGCGAACCGTGGCCATCCGTTGGCTGCGGTGCTGGAGGCGCTGGTCCAGCCCGCGGCCGAGATCCCGGAGGAAGACGACGCGGCGCGGACGCGCGCCGAGTTGCGGTCGCTCGGGGCGCCGGTTCTCGCGGAGCCGGTGACTGTGGTCGAGCGGCCCGTGGAGGAGGTGCTCGTCCGAGGTGTGGCGTTGGCGCATCGGGATCCCGCGGTGGCTCGGGCGTTGCCGGTCTGCATCCACAAGGTGCGGCGGCGGGTGGATCCGGCAAGACTGCAGGCGTTCGCTCGCGACCTTCGCGAGCGGCACGGGGTGGGGTTCTTCCTGGAGCTGACGGCCGGGTTGTCCGGTGATGACGAGCTGCGGGGGTGGGCCAAGCCGCTGTTCGATCTCCGGCGGACGCTGACGCGCGACTTCTTCTCTGCGTCGGGCGAGTCGAAGCTGGCACGACGGCTCGCGGAGGAACGGGCGCCGGACGTGGCCCGTCGCTGGGGATTCCGGATGAACATGGACCTCGAATCGTTCCGTTCGTTGTTCGAGAGGTTCGTCGATGCCGCCTGAGGGTCTGCGGCGGTTCGACGCGACGGAGCTGCGGCGGTTCCTCGCGGCGATCGATGCGAGTCTGCCCGGGCGCGCACGAGTCGTCCTACTGGGCGGGAGCGCCCTGGCGGTCGGCTATCAGCTCGACACCGGGACGACCGACATCGACACCTGGGAGACGGATCTGGCCGCGGTGCAGCCCGCCGCCGAGCGCGCGCGGGAGGTGACGGGGCTGCAGATTCCCGTGGGTGACGCGGGGGTCGCGGATGCCCCGTACCAGTACGAATCGCGGCTCGTGCGCGTGATGCCGGAGCTGCAGCATCTGGAGGTCTTCGTGCTGGAGAAGCACGATCTCGCGCTGAGCAAGATCATGCGGTGCCATGAGGGCGACCTCGCAGGCATCCAGGCGCTGCATCGGCGTCACGGCCTGGACCGGGAGACCCTGGTCGCGCGGTACATGACCGAGATGGACCACGCGATCGGCGACCCGAAGCGGATCGACCTCAACCTGCAGGTGGCGGTGGAGCGGCTCTACGGCGAGGCCGAGGCTGCGGCCGTCGGGCGGCGGCTGGACGCTTGGCGGCAACGGGGCGCCCGCTGAGGCCTTTGTCTGGCCTCGAGCAGTCTACTGGAGACGACCGTCGGGAAGCGCGACTTATGCCGAGCTCGGCATAAGTCGCGCTTCCGCGTACCTATGCAGTGGAGGCGCCGGGAGTCGAATTCATCTGAGATTACGTCTGGTTGTGTCCGTCCTGGTCCGGCTGTAGCTCGCGATCACGACCTTCCGGGTACTTCGTCCGACCGACCCGCTCCGACGACGTCCGTCGATGTCCCGCCATGGCCGGTTGACCGTAGCACCGTAACACGTCTCGCCGAATTGGCCATTTCCTGCATAGGAAATGCCCAGCTCTCGGCCGCGGTCGAGATCCTCGGGGCGCTGATCCGCGTCGTCGAGGTGAGCGGCGCACAAGAAGCGCTGTGCGGTGCGCAACGCCGGCCTCCTGGTGTTGCCGGCGCTTCTCCGAGCGGCGGCGAGGACGAGTCCGAAGAGGAAGGAGGACAGGGGTGATGACGAACGGGAGCGACGACTGGGACGATGACGGGTGGGCGCGGGACGACGGCGTCGACGACGAGGTGCCCTACGTCTTCGCGGCGGAGCCGCGCGGGCTGATCCGTTGTCCGCTGTGCGGGATGGTGCGGCCGGCGCAGTTCTACAACGAGTCGGTCGTCGAGCGCCAGCCCGTGGAGCGCTGCCACCGTGAGAGCCTCGGTGGCCGGCGTGGCTTCCTCGTGCATCGAGGCCTGGACCTCTCCCAGCGTGACATCCAGGCCCTCCAATTCTGCGCCATCATCGTCCTGCGTCACCTGCGCGCCTACGCCCGCGACATCGGTGCCGGGGTGATCCGGTTCGATGACGACGAGGAGGCGGGGTAACAGGTCGACGACGGTCGGGGTTGGTAGACGCGGTGCCTAAAGGACATCGCCGAGACATGTCCTTTTGATAGCTGCTGTTATTCCAGCTGGTTCGCGGCCCGCGCCGGCCGTCCATTTGCCGGGTTCATGGCGCTTGTCCTTTAGGGGGCGATAGCCGGTACGTCCGCCAACGGCGCTCACCGCTGGCGACGATCTGCCCCTCCTTGAGCAGCGCGTCGAGCGTTCGGGCGATCGACTTGACGTGGATCTCGGCGCCGATCCGTCGGTGGATGTCTGCGCGCCCCGAGTCCGGAAACCGCTCGAGGTCCTCCAGGATCAGCGCCCGCAGTCGGTGCGGCTGCACTCGGGCCAGCGTCGTGCGCTTGTCGAGGCTGGCCTTCCGGAGCAGAGGCGCCGGCACGAAGTAGCGCACTGCTCTTGTTCTCCCGGTCTGCTCGACAAGACCCAAATCCGCAAGGCGGCCAAGCCAGGGCCGGAGCGCCGCCGGATCGTCAAGTTCCAGTCGCGTCACGAGTTCGGCCGCCGAGAGTCCGTCGGTCTGCGCCAACAGCGCGAGGGCGATTCGCTCGCGCTGCGTGAGTTGGTACCTCTTGTCGGCCTCGGCGACGAGTCGGATCACGCCGGGCTGGATCACCCGCCGCGGGATGGTGACGTGGACCGAGTCCGTCCCCTCCCGCACCGTGGGTGCCCCGCGGCCGCTGGCGAGGAGCCGTTCGTAGAGCAGGTCGAAACCGCTGCCCTCTCGCTCCATCAGGCCCAGGTCGTGGAACACCCGTGCCATCGCCTCGTTCCTGCGGCGGGTGACGTGCAGGATGTTCCGGGGCGAGACGCCGATCGGCAGCCGTCCCGGATTGACGACCTCCAGCCGGTCCGGGTGGAGGTTCAGGAAAATGTCGCCGCGTTGGGTGTACGGACGGTGGACGAGCGCGTTGACCAGCAGCTCGCGGACGACGGCCTCCTCGAAGGCCGGGACCGCGGTTCGGAACATCCCATCGGGCAACTCGTAGCTCTCGCGAAAGTCGGGCACCGACGCCCAGATCGCGTCGATCAACTCGATCGGGGAGAGGGCATCATCGTCCCAGACCTGCTTGCTGACCTTCTCGCCCCGCTCGTCGAACTTGAGTGCCTGGACGATGGGGGCGCTGCCGAGCTTGGCGCGCTCCGCGGCGGTGCCCAGCAGCAGCACGCCGAGGTTCGTCAACGTCCCGCCGCGCGCGAGGGCGTAGTGGTCGAGCAACTCCTGGTCCGACTTCTCCTTCACGGAGGCGTTGACCCGGCCCGACGCACGAATCGCCGCCGTCCACTTCGCGAGCTTCGTTCGGTCGGTCGCGGCCGTCGACGTGCGCAGGGACGTCATCGTCTCCCAGGGCACGGCGGGTCGTTCGTCTGCGAGCCGGAGCACGTCGTCGCCGACGACCGGGCGGCAGGTGTCGCCGACCCGCACGAAGTAGCGCCCGTCGCTCGTGGACGCGACCCCGACGCTGCGGGGGATGCTGACGATGACGTACTCTCCGCCATTGCGGTCGCGCTGGAGCGCCGGAAGCACCTGGACGTTGACCGTCAGCTCGCCCACGCGCTTGCGGATCCGGTCGAGCAGCGACGGCTCGACGCGCTGGTCGGCGGGCGGACACGCCTCCCCATCCTCGACGCCGATCACGATGCGTCCACCGGTCCCGTTGGCGAACGCCACGCAGTCGTGTGCCAGCTCCGTGAAGTCCGCGGCGCGCCCCGACACCAGGCGCAGCGACTTGCAGTCCGTCTGCTGGTCCTCGCAGATGCCGCGGTCCTCGACCTCGCTCATGGACCGGACGCTATCGCGCGGTCGGTCGCGTGGCAACCACGAGGACGGATCCCGCGCGGCGCCGCGCCGGCCGCACGGCGCACGGCCCGGCCGAGAAGAACGTGCGAGAAGGACGCAGCTTGGCTCTTTCGCGGCACATGATCCAACATGCCGTCCATGCCCTGCCGCGACGACACCCTCGCCGAGATCGCGCGCCAGAAGGCGCGGCTGGCGGAACTGGAACGAGAACGGGCTGCGGCGGCGGACCGGATCGCGGCGCTGGAGGCGGGCCTCATCGAGGGCGCGGGAGAGGCGCGAGACCGGCCAGCCGGGCCGACGTGGTCGGTGCCTCCGCCGGCGACGATGGCCGAACGGGTCGCGCTGTTCCGCCGGTTGTTTCGCGGCCGGGAGGACGTCTTCCCGAAGCGTTGGGAGAGTCGGAAGGGCACGCAGGGGTACTCGCCGGTCTGCGATAACGAATGGTCCCCGGCCCTCTGCGACAAGCCGCGGACGAGGTGTTCGAAGTGCGACAACCGGAAACTCGCGCCGGTCACCGATCGCGTCGTGCGCGAGCATCTCGAAGGCCGCCACGTCATCGGCGTCTACCCGCTCCTCCTCGACGAGACCTGCTGGTTCGTCGCCGCCGACTTCGACGGCCTCGGCTGGGCCGACGACGTCGCCGCGTTCCGCGAAACCTGCCGGGCCGCTGGCCTCCCCGTCGCCGTCGAACGCTCGCGCTCCGGCAAGGGCGCGCACGCATGGTTCTTCTTCGCCGCGCCGGTGCCCGCCTCCACCGCCCGCAAGATGGCCTGCTGCCTCCTCACCGAAACGATGAACCGGCGCCACGAGTTGGCGATGACCTCCTACGACCGCCTCTTCCCCAACCAGGACACGATGCCGAAGGGCGGGTTCGGAAACCTCATCGCTCTGCCGCTCCAGCCCGAACGTGTGAAGGACGGCAACACCGTCTTCCTCGACGAGCGGCTCGTGCCGTACTCCGACCAGTGGGCGCTCCTCGCCGGCGCTGTGCGCATCGAGCCGCACGTCGTCGAGACGATCGCGGTCGAGGCTGCCCGCAAGGGCCGCGTGATCGGTCTCCGCCTCCCCGCGATGGAGGACGACCCGGACCCCGAGCCGTGGACGCGACCGCCGTCCGGACGCCGCGCGCAGCTCCTGATCACCGAGCCCGTCCCGAAACGGGTGCAGGCGGTGCTCGCCCAGCGCCTGTTCGTCGAGAAGGAAGGGCTGCCGGCGGCCCTGATCACGCAGCTCAAACGGATCGCGGCGTTCCAGAACCCGATGTTCTACCGAAGACAGGCCGCTCGCCTGTCCACCCACGACACGCCGCGGGTCATCACCTGCGCGAAGGACTCGGGGCTGTTCATCGAACTCCCGCGGGCCTGCGTCGACGACGCCGCCGCCCTGCTCGGGCAACACGGCGCCGGGCTCGATCTTCGCGACGAACGAACCCTCGGCGAGCCGCTCGACGTTTCGTTCGCGGGGCGGCTGACGGCCGAACAGCAGGTGGCGGCGGACGCCATGCTCCAGCACGATGTCGGCGTCTTCGTCGCTCCGCCCGGCTCCGGCAAGACTGTGTTGGGGATCTTCCTGGCGGCGGCCCGCGCGCGGAACGTGCTGGTCCTCGTCCATCGCGGGCAGATCCTCGACCAGTGGCGCGCGCAGCTCGCGACCTTCCTCGACGCCCCCGCAGCGGCCGTCGGCCAGATCGGCGCCGGCACGCAGAAGCCGACCGGCAAGATCGACGTCGCGATGGTGCAGAGCGTCGTCCGCCTTGACCGGGTCGACGACGCCGTCGCGCAGTACGGGCACGTGATCTTCGACGAATGCCACCACTTGCCCGCGATCTCGTTCGATCGCGTCGCGGCGGAGCTCAAGGCGCGGTACGTGCTGGGGCTGACGGCGACGCCGTACCGAAGCGACGGGCTGCACCCGATCCTCCACATGCAGTGCGGGCCGATCCACCACGCGATCTCGGTCCGGGATGCGGCGGCGTCGCAGGCTTTCGTCCGGCGCCTCGTCGTGAGGCCTACGGCGTTCGAGGCGCCGGCGGTCCCGGCCGAGCCCGGCATCCAGGCCCTCTACCGCGCGCTGGTCGGGCACGACCGGCGGAACTTGATGATCCTGGACGACGTGATCGCGGCGCTGGAGGAGGGCCGCTCCCCGATCGTGCTGACCGAGCGCGTCGAGCATCTGGAGTGGCTCGAGTCGAAGCTTCGCGGGTTCGCCAAGAACCTGGTCGTCTTGCGCGGCGGGATGAGCGCCAAGCAGCGCCGCGACGTCGCGGCAAGGCTCGCCTCGATTCCCGACGGGGAGGAGCGGTTGCTGCTGGCGACGGCGAAGTACCTGGGCGAGGGTTTCGACGACGCTCGGCTCGACACGCTGTTCTTGACGATGCCGTTCGCGTGGAAGGGGTCGCTGGTCCAGTACGCCGGGCGGCTGCATCGGTTGCACGCCGGCAAGACCGAGGTGCGCGTCATCGACTACGTCGACGAGAAGGTCCCGGTGCTGGCGCGCATGTTTCAGAAACGACTGCGCGGGTACCGGGCGCTCGGGTACGAGCCGGAGGGGGATCGGGCGGCCGGCACGCCGGAAGCGGGCGTCGGCGATGGCCGGGATTTCGGTGCGGCGGGCGGAAGCGAACCGGACGGCGGGCTTCCCGACGACGACGTGCCCTTCTGATGCGCCGGCAGCAGGCCTTCCTGGAACTGGACGATCACGGAGGCGCCGGGCGAAGCACCCGGCTCCTTGGGCTTGTGGTAGCAACGTCCCCGCCGCGGCGATGTCCAGAAAACCCTGGTCTCTCTGCAGGATTGGGGTGGAGGTGACGTTCCTCTCGGCCGCCGCCGCCGCGGCCTCATGGCGTCCCCCTTGCTACGAGGCTTGCTACCTCGGTCGAAAAGCACAATGATTCTCGGTGGAGGCGCCGGGAGTCGAACCCGGGTCCGGATGGATTCCACGGGGAGCGCTACGTGCGTAGTCGGCCGTTTTCGTCACGCATGGGACTCCGACCGACGGGATTCCCATGCGCCATCCCGGTAGATCTCACCGCCCGAGCCCCGGAAACCTCGGGAAGCCAGCCTGCTTTGATTACGCCAGTCAGGGAGCCACAGGCGGGGCCGCCCCTGAATGACGTCCGGTCGGACTAAGCCGCCAGAGCGTAGTTGCTATTGTTCGCAGCTACAAGAATGCCGCGTTGTTACGGGGTCGCGACGCCCCGGCACGCTCTCCCACGCTTCCTTCCACCCGTCGAAACCGTATCGCCCCCAAAACGGGGTCGGGAACGTCGACGTCACGCGCTCCCGATGACCACAACCGCTCCCGACCACCACGGCCGGAAGCCCATGCAATATAGGCCCCGCTGTCCCACCTGGCAAGCTCCCCCGCTCGCCCCCAGGTGGACGCGCGCCAGGACATCGCCCCACGGAGACCGTCCCGTCGAAGTACCGCGCCGGCCGGACCATCCCGCAGAACAGACACCGGAGCAACGCGTCGAGGAACTCGGCGGTGGCGGCGAGCCGGCGGGCGCCGCAGCGGTCGCGGAGCCCGTTCCGGGCCCGATCCGGGGGCTTCCCCGCCGCTCGGGCGTGTCCTATCGTGCGCCGGCGGAAGGACCGACGCACGACGCGACCTCCGGGCCGGACGTCGGGTCGGGAGGTTGGAGGAGTTGTCCCGGCCGGGGCGAAGCGGACGTCGGGTCGGGAGGTTGGAGGAGTTGTCCCGGCCGGGGCGAAGCGGACCGGCGCGGAGGAGGCGCAGATGACGAGACGACCCGAGACCGAACGCACGATCGAGCGGACCGCGCGGAGCCCCTTCGTCCTGCGCCCGGAGGCGCTGGCCGCGCTGGCCTCGGAGCGCATCGTGGCGCGGGGGATCGCCTACGCCCGGGCCGGGCGGGTGCAGGAGCTGCGCGAACAGGGCCGGCGGCTGGAAGCCCGCGTGCTCGGCTCGAACAAGGAGCCGTACCTGGTGCGCCTCGAGCACGACGGCGAGGAGCTGGTCCCGAGCTGCACGTGCCCGTTCGACTGGGAGCCGTTCTGCAAGCACGCCGTGGCGGTGCTCGCGGCGCGGGCGAGGATCGAAGCCGCGCCGGCGCGACCGGCGGCGAGCGTGCGGGAGCTGGAGCTGCACGTGCGACGGCGGCGGGGGGAGACCGGCGGGTTCCGCTTCCGGACGCTCACGGGGGACGGCGTGCTGGGCTCGTTCGAGGTCCGGTCGCCGTCGGGCGAGCGCTACGAGGTGTGGGTCCGGTCGTTCGCCGAGCGGCTCAACCGGTGTTCGTGCCCCGACTACGCGACGAGCATGCTGGGGACGTGCAAGCACATCGAGGCGGTGCTGGCCGGGTTGACGCGGCGGGCGAAGCGGCGGGTCGCGGCGCTGCGTGCGGGCCGGGGATTGCCCTCGATGGTCGTCGTCACGCGGGAGGACACGCCGCGGATCGTCGCCCGGCTGGCGGCCGAAGCGGCGCCGGCCCTGCGCCGGTTGGCCGCGCGGTGGTTCGACGCCGCCGGGGGTTTCCGCGGCGATCCGGTCGACGAGCTGCCGCGGATGCTCGAGGAGGCGGCCCGGTTCCGGAAGCTGGTGGTGTACCCGGACGTGGAGGAGTTCTCGCGCGAGGTGGCGGAGCGGCGGCGGATGGAGCGGCGGCGCGAGGAGGTTCGCGCGTGGTTCGGCGAGCGACAGGGCCGTGTTTCGGGGGTGCGGGCGAAGCTGTACCCGTACCAGGTCGAGGGCGCGGCGTTCCTCGCGGGCGCCGGCCGGGCGCTGCTGGCGGACGACATGGGTCTGGGGAAGACGGTGCAGGCGATCGTCGCGGCGCGGGCGCTGTTCGAGCGCGGGGAGATCCGCCGGACGCTGGTCGTCTGCCCGGCGTCGCTCAAGCACCAGTGGGCCTCCGAGATCGCGCGCTTCGCCGGGCTCGACGCGGTCGTCGTCGAGGGGGGCCGGGCGGCGCGGCGCGAGGCCTGCGAGCGGCGGGCGCCGTTCACGATCGCGAACTACGAGCTGCTGGTTCGGGGCCTGGACCTGCTCCCGGCGCTGGAGCCGGACCTGTTGATCGTCGACGAGGCGCAGCGGATCAAGAACTGGCGGACGCTGACCGCGGCGCGCATCAAGTCGATCCGGACGCGCTTCGCCTTCGTGCTCACGGGGACGCCGCTGGAGAACCGTCTGGACGACCTGTACAGCATCCTGCAGCTCGTCTCGCCGCTGGTGCTGGGTCCGCTGTGGGCGTTCAACGAGCAGTTCCTGGTGCGCGAGCCGGGGAAGGTGCGGCCGACGGGGTACAAGAACCTGGGCGAGCTGCGCCGGCGCCTGCGGCCGGTGATGCTGCGGCGGGACCGCAAGGAGGTGTTGACGCAGCTTCCCGAGCGGATCGACGCCCGCTACGAGGTGGCGCTGTGGCCCGAGCAGCGGGAGCTTATGCTGGACCACGAGCAGCAGGCGGCGGCGATTGCGGCCCGAGGAAGGAAGCGACCGCTGACGCCCAAGGAGCTGGAGCAGCTTGCGATGCACCTGCAGCTGGCGCGGATGGCCTGCAACGCGGCGTCGCTGCTGGAGCCGAAGGCGCGGAAGGGCTCGCCGAAGCTGGAGGAGTTCGCGCGGCTGGTGGAGGACGTGTGCGTGGACGGCGGCCGCAAGGCGGTGGTGTTCAGCCAGTTCGAGGTGTTCCAGCGGCTGGCCGCGGAGGTCGCGGACCGGCTCGACGTCGGCTACGTGCGGCTGCACGGCGGGGTGCCGTCGCACAAGCGGGGCGGGTTGATCGAGCGGTTCCGGGACGACCCCGAGTGCAAGCTGTTCTTCTCCACCGACGCCGGCGGGGTGGGGCTCAACCTGCAGTTCGCCAGCACGATGATCAACCTCGAGTATCCGTGGAACCCGGCGGTGCTCGAGCAGCGGATCGGGCGGGTGCATCGGCTGGGCCAGAAGGAGCCGGTGAACGTCATCCTGCTGGTCGCGGAGGACTCGACGGAGACGCGGATCGAGAGGATTCTGGGCTCGAAGCGCGGGCTGTTCGAGGCGGCGATCCTGCCGGGTGCGAGCGTCGACGAGGTCCAGGCGCCGCAGAGCTGCCTGTCGCTGGCCCAGATCATGTTCGTGGATCGGGAGGCGGTCGAGGAGACCTTGGCGGCGGAGGGGACGGCGGAGCCGCCGAAGGAGGTGGGCGAGGCGACGCTCCCGGCAACGGCGGCGGCCGCCGGCAGGCAAGCGGCGACGACCGCGTCGATGCCGGAACCGGGTGTGTGCCGCGCGCAGGTTGCCGTCGAAGCACCGGCTCCGACCGCTCCGCCCGGGCGGGCCGGCGTCACGCCGCCCTCCCCGTCCGTTTCCGCGGCGATTCCGGCGGTCGGCCCGGCGGCCGCCGAGGCCGCGCGTCTGCCGGCGATCCTCGGATACCGTCTCGACCGCGTGGTGGAGCTGGGCGACGGGCGGATGGTGGCGGTGGTCGATTCGGTGGACGAGGTGACGCGGGGCGCGGCCGAGTCGTGCGGCGCGGTGGCGATGCCGCTGGCCGCGGTGGAGCCGCTGTCGCTCCTGGGCGACGCGTCGCCGTTCGCGCGTGCGAAGGTGGTGGCGACGGGTCTTGCGGAGCACGACGCCGAGGCCGCGCGTGGCCGCGAGGCGGCCGCCCTGGCGCGGCGGAAGCTGCGGGCGGCGGAGGCGATGCTCGGCGCCGAGCTTCCGGCCGAGGCGATTGTCGCGGCGCGGGACGCCATGGTGGCGGCGGTGGGCGGGTTGGCGGCGGGGGCGAGCGAGCCGGACCTGCCGGCCGCGCGCCTGCTGTTCGAGGTTCTCGTGCCAGCCGGGCGGCTCACGCTGGAGAGGGCCGCGCTGGTGGCGAAGGCCGACGGACTCGCGCGGGCGTACGGCAGCGCGGCGATGCCGCCGCCGGCGGCGACGGCCCGGTCGGTCCTCGAGGACGCGCGTCGGGTGGTAGGGGACCTGGAGCCGTAGGTTCTTTCGTTGGCCGTTGCTGCTGGACATGACCTCTTGGGGGGACATGCAGCGATCCGCCGACGATCCCCGGGGGCACCCTCTGCTCGTCTACGCCGACCTGCTTGCGGAGGCCGATGATCGTGCCGGCGAGACCGCCGCCCTGGAACGCTCGCCCACCGCGAACGACCTGCGTCCCGGTTCCGGCCGACGCGGATGCCGATGCGGACGCGGATGGGGAGGCCGACGTCTTCGACGTCTCGGGCGACGTCGAGGACGACGCCGGCCCCGACGCGGAGAGTCCTCCCGGCGGAGACGACGGCTGCGGCTGCGTGGCGGCCGGTTCCGATCCGTCGTTCGGGTCGGCCCTCGCGTTGTGGTTCGTGCTCGGGGTGTCCGTCTTCCTCGGGCGGAGGCTTCGTCGTTTCGTGTCTTCGTCCCGTCCGTGCCCGACGGTGCCCTCGACGGAACCTGCGACGCCCTGTTGCGGGCGGGTTTCCTTCCCCTGCCAGGGTAGTCCTCGAGGCGGTCGTCCGCCGTCCCGGACGTCCCGCCACGGGTGCCCGGTTCGCAGGCGTCCGTCGCCAGGTGGGTCCCGGATCGGAAGGCCGATCCCGAACTCCCGACGAGCTTGCGCCGCGTCGGACTAGTACGGGTGCGGTTCGCCGGTGTAGACCGCCTCGAAGTCCGAGCCGTGGACGCGGCGGAACTCGCCGACGAGCATGTCGTCGTCCCACCGGGTGTCGGGGACGCCGGTGACGAACCAGTTGGTGCCGGTATCGGCGACCATCACGCCGTAGCGCTGCATCGCGCGGAGGATCACCTGCACCGGCGCGGAGAACCCCGAGAGGTCGAAGCCGGCCTTGAGGCGCAGGCGCAGCCCCATCGGCGGCGCGTCGGGATCCGAGCCGCCGCGGCCGTCGGAGTGCGTCGCGGGATAGATGTACGCCCGCTGCGCGCCGCTGACCGTGACGCGGATCGCGTGCCGGATCTCGCCCCGCTCGACCGCTTCGTCGTAGCGCACGAGGCCCGGGAGGATCGCCAGGCCGGCGGCGTCGGCGCTGGTCCAGCCGTCCGGGCGGCGCTCGTTGCGGTCCAGGTGCCAGATCGCGCCCGACCCCGCCGTCCACGGCTCGCCCGCCGAACCCGGCGGGTACGCGGCGAACAGCTCGTACAGCGTGCACGAGCCGGTCTCGAGCAGCAGGACATGGCGGTCGCCGTCCCCGTCGGGGCCGCCCTCGATCCGCGCGTCGGGTGGAATGGGGTACGGTCCCGGGTCGCTCTCGTCGTCGTAGTCGAAGACCACATCGACCGGCGGCTGGCCCGCCGGGACCAGCGTGTACGGGATGCCGATCGGCGCACCCTCCCACTCGGTGCCGAAGTCGGGGTGCAGCGCGGTCTCGCCGCCCATCGACTCGATGAACGCCGCCGAGCGTTCGTGGACCGGGAGGTCATCGACCGGCGTGTTCCACGGGTTGTCGGCAGGGAACAGCGGGCACCCCCCGAGCGTCGGGCCCGGGCCGGCATCGGCATCGGCAGCGGCATCCGCATCCGCGTCGGCATCCGCATCCGCGTCGGCATCGGCATCCGCGTCGGCATCGGCGCCCGTGTCGGCGTCGGCATCGGCGCCCGTGTCGGCGGCGGAGTCGTCGTCGCCGCAGCCGGCGAGAACGCCGGCCGCCGCGGCCAGTGCGAGGGCCCAGACCGGGGCCGAAACGACCTTCCGGCGGTCGTCGCCGCCGATCCCGGTTTCCGCCATGACCTCCTCCTTCGCGGCGCTCCCGTCGCGCCGCTACAGCTCGAACTCGTCCACCACGCCGTCGCTCAGGCTGACGGTGCGCGCGGAGACGGTCCCGCCATCGACGGACACGAGGACCCAGACGGCCATCGCGTCGGCGTCGCCCCAGTCGGCCCAGTCCGCCCAGGTCGCGGCGGTGAACCAGTCCCCGGTGTTGCCGTCGACCAGCGCGCCGCTGGGGGCGACGGTGACGTAGACGGTTCCGGTCGGGTCGAGGGCGTCGCCGCGGACCGCATGGGTCCGTTCGTAGGCGTGGTTGTGACCGTTGAAGACCGCAGCGACGCCGTGGGCCTCGAGGAGCGCGCGGAGGGCGCCGGCGCCGCCGTTGGCGCCGTGCGAGTCGCCGGTGGAGAGCAGCGGAGCGTGCAGGAAGACGAACCGGTGTTCGTACAGGCCGTCGGTCCGCTCCAGCTCGTGGGTCAGCCAGTCGAACTGCTCGACGTGGTAGCAGGAGTCGTTGCGGGCGGCGTCGAGGCGGAGCGCCGGCGAGGAGCAGTAGTCGGGGCACGAATCGTGGCCGGGGTGGGTGTTGCAGGAGAGCATGCCGTCGTAGTCGTCGTACTGGGCCAGCACGACGAACAGGGCGTTGCCGTAGGCGAACGAGTAGTAGAAGTCGCCCGGGAAGCCCGAGTCGTCCTCGACCTTGGCGCAGACGTCGCCGTGGAACAGCGCGTGGCGGGGGAAGCCGGGCGCGTCGAGCGTCTCGCCGTGGGTCAGGTAGGTGGCGACGACGCCCGCGTGGTCGAGCCCGAGGAGGTCGCAGAACCCGTCCCCGCAGGGGTCGGGGTACCACTCGGACCAGTTGCCGTCGTGGTTGCCGATCGTGGGGAAGAACGACGCGGCCAGCCCGGCGGGCGGCGTTCTCGCGAGGAGCGGGGCGAGCAGCCCGGCGACGTTGCCGTCCTCGTCCGCACCGGTACACTCGGTCCCGAACGGCGTGTGGGCGAAGCAGGAGGTCGTGCCGTAGCCGTCGATCAGGTCCCCGACGTGCACGAAGAACGCCGCGTCGGTCGCGGCGAGTTCGGCGACCACGCGGCGCACGCGCGCGTTGCGCTCGCAGCCGCCGCCGTTGAAGTCGCCGAGCACGGCGAAGGTGAACGGCGTGCCGGCCGACCCGTCGCCGTCCGCGTCGCCGTCCGCGTCGCCGTCCGCGTCGCCGTCCGCGCCCGCGTCGCCCGGCGCGTCCGGGATCGACGTCTCGTCCCCGACCCGGTCCTCGCCGGCGACGTCGGTGGCGGCGGCGTCGTCCGAGCTGCACGCGCCGGCGAGGAGCAGGAAGGCCGGGAGCGAAATCCACACCCGTGAGTCGAGCCGGGTTCGTTGCCTCATCGGATCCCTCCGTGGCGCTCACAAAGTATCACTCCGCGCCGGGGATGGCGAACGGTCGCGGGGACTACGGGAGTCGGGCCTCGAGCTCGGCCCAGCGGGCGTAGAGCGCATCGGCCTCGGCCCGCGCTTCGAGCTGCGCCTTGAACCACCGCTCGGCGTCCACGGCGTTGGAGGCGACGCTGGGGTTCTCGAGCGCCCGGGTGGCCTCGGCCAGCCGGGCTTCGGCGGCCGCGATGGCCGTTTCCATCCCCTCCAGCTCGCGTTTCTCCTTCCACGACAGGGGCTTCTTCAGGGGAGCCGGCTTCGGCGGCGGGGGGGGCTTCGAGGCGCGCCTGGGCAGGGCGTCGCGCCGCTCCTTCCGCCAGGCCTGCCATTGGGCGAGGTCGGCGTGGTACGAGACGCCGCCCTCCCCGTCCAGGCCGAGCAGCGTGGTGCAGACGCGGTCGAGGAGGTACCGGTCGTGGCTGACGAGCACGAGGGCGCCGGGGAAGTCGAGCAGGCTCTCCTCGAGCACCTGGAGGGTGGCGATATCGAGGTCGTTGGTCGGCTCGTCGAGCAGCAGCACGTCGGCCGGGCGGAGCATCAGGCGGGCGATCTGCACGCGGGCCCGTTCGCCGCCGGACAGGCGTCCGACGGGCTGTGCCAGCGCCGCGGCGTCGAAGCCGAACCGGGCGGCCCAGCCCACGACATGGACCTGTTGTCCGCGATAGACCACGGCGTCGCCCTCGGGCGCGAGCGCGTTCCGGAGGCTCTGGTCGGGGTCGAGCTCGCGGCGGTGCTGGTCGAAGGTCACGACCTGCACGTGTTCGGCCAGGCGCAGCTCGCCCTCGTCGGGCTGCAGTTCGCCGGCGAGCAGGCGCAGGAGGGTGGTTTTGCCGCTGCCGTTGGGTCCGACGAGTCCGAGTCGCCGGCCGGGCCCCAGCACGAGGTCCAGGTCGTGGAGCAGCCGCCGGCCGCCGAGGGAGATGCCGAGGCCGCGAGCGACGAGCAGGCGTTTCGTCCTGCGACCCGAGGCGACGAACTCGAGCTCGGCGCCCGCGACGCGCTGGTCGGCCTTCATCCGCGCCAGCTCGTCGATCAGCCGGTGCGCCTCATCGATCCGCCCCTGCGCCTTGGTGGAGCGGGCCTTGGGTCCGCGGCGGAGCCATTCGATCTCGCGCCGGACGCGGTTATCGAGCGACTCCAGGGTCTGGGCGCGGCCGGCCAGCAGCTCGGCGCGCTTCTCGAGAAACCGCGAGTAGGTCCCTTCCTGGGTGAAGGTGCCGCCCGGGTAGCGCCGGTCCAGCTCGACCATCCGCGTGACGGTGCGCTCGAGGAACGCGCGGTCGTGCGTGACGACGACGAAGGCGGCGCGGTGGGTGCGGATCAGCTCCTCGAGGGCGAGGATCCCGTCGAGGTCCAGGTGGTTGGTGGGCTCGTCGAGCAGCACGAGGTCCGGGTCGGAGACGAGGGCGCAGGCGACGGCGAGTCGCATGCGCCAGCCGCCGGACAGGATTTCGACGGCCTGTTCGGGCGCGTCGAAGCCGAGCAGGGCGAGCGTCTTGGCGATGCGCACCTCCTCGTCCGAGGCTTCCTCGTGGGGCGCGGCGGGGAGGCGGTGCAGGGCGGCGCGGACCGCCTGGCGGCAGGTGAGCCCCGGGGGGAAGCACGGCTCCTGCTCGACGCGCGCCAGCCGCACCCCCTTGGCCAGCCGCCGCTCGCCCTCGTCGAAGGGCAGCGTGCCGGCGATGCCGGAGAGCAGCGAGGTCTTGCCGCAGCCGTTCCGGCCGATCACGCCGAGCCGCTCGCCCGGGTCGACGGTCAGCGAGACGTGCTCGAACAGCGCGCGACCGCCGAACGAGAGGCCGACGTCGGAGAGGTGGAGCAGCGGAGGCATGGGCGCCGAAGCTAGGCTGCGCGGGCCCGCAGGGCAAGGGCGCGACGCTTCGTCGAGGCGCCGGCCGGCCGGTTCGTCCGCCGCGGGAGGACGGTCAGGCGCCCGCGCACGACGCCTTCTCGAAACGACGCTCGACCTTGGCCTCGGTGTCGCCGAGGACCAGGGCGACTTCGCGGACCAGCATGCGGCGCGCGGAGTCGAGGAGCCCTTGCCGTCCGAACGACAGCTCCCTCCGCGAGCGCAGCCGGAGCAGATCGCGCAACACGCGCGCCACTTCCGCGGGCGAGCCCGAGGTGAGCAGTTCCTGGTAGTGCCGGAGCTGCCGGGCGACCGGCATCCCCTCGACGGCCGACCGCGGCTCCCGGAAGACGGCGAGCACGGCGGCCGCGGTCTTGCGGTTCATCGGCCGCCGCAGCCCGGCCACGCCGGCCGCCTGCACCGGCACGACCAGGCGGATGCTCGTGTCCTGCACCGCGATCAGGATCACGTAGACGTCCCGCGCGAGACCATCGACCTCGCGCCGCTCGACGGCCACGACCTTTCCCAGACCGTGCGCGGGGCAGACGACCGGGTCGCCGACCCCGAACACCGGCGACGGCGACTGCGGCACCGCTGCGGCGCCGACGGCCCCGGCCGGCGGCGTACGACCACCCGGGCGGCCGTCCGGGGCCCGCCCTCGGCGTCGACACGGCGCGCCGCGGACGGGCGCGCCGCCGGAGCACCCGGAGCCTGTCGAAGCCCGGACGGACCTAGTAGCGGTCCCGCCGACCGCCGCCGCCGCCGCCACCGCGATCCTCGCGCGGACGCGCTTCGGCAACGGTGAGCGCGCGACCCTGCAACTCCTTGCCATTCAGCCCCTCGATCGCCTTCCGCCCCTCGTCGGCGCCGGCGAACTCCACGAACCCGAACCCCTTCGAGCGACCCGTGTCGCGGTCCATGATGACGGTGGCCGAGGTGGGCGTACCGTAGGGCGCCACGGCCGTGCGCAGGTCCTCGTCACGAATCTCGAACGGAAGGTTGCCAACATACAGCTTCATCGGTCGGTTCTCCATGTCGGACGCATCCGACGTCTTCCAGCACGGATGAGACGTGAACGGCTGCCGGAACGACGGTCACGTGTTCTCGCCTGCTACCGTTCGAGAGCGGCGAGTCACCGACCACCGACGACGAACGAAACGAAAACGGAGCTTGTATAGCACGCGGGGGCCGTCGAGACAACCCGTCCGGCGAGGAATCGCGGGGAGGCTCGACCGGCGTGATTTTCGGGGCCCCCGGCAGCGGGGCGGCCGGCGACCGAAGATGCAGGTCGCTATCGTCGCGCTTCGGGTCCATACTGAGGTCGCCATGTCAACTCAACCGATGCACGTGACGGACTGCCTGGACCGGATCGCGGCGACGGCCGCGGAGGAGGTGTCCCTGTTCCACGCCGGCCGCCGGCCGCTGCCGCACGACGGCGTCCCGAGCCTGACGGCGTTGCAGGAGACCCTGGCGACCCACCACAAGACGTTGCACGCGGAGCCCCTGCGCTCGGCGCTGGACGACGTCTGCCGATCGGTCCAGCGTACGCTCGCCTGGACGAACAACCCGAGCGGGTCCGGCATGGGGAGTCCGCGGATCGACGCGGAGGCCGACAAGGAGCTGACCAGACTGCAGGGCCTCGTGACCGTGGCGAAGGCGATGCTGTCGGACGAAGACGGCAACGCGTCGTTGCCCGACCGCGACTGAGTTCCCGACGAAGCGTCACCGGACTCCCGGCCCGTCCTGCCGGGTCGGGTTGCGGACGGCGGGGTGCCGCCCGGCCGGGCACGGCCTCAGCGGCGGCGACGGCGGCGGAGGGCGAGGACCAGCGCGGGCAGGGCGAGCAGGAGCAGGGCGGCGAGGCCGCGGGAGCGGGAGGGGACGCGGCAGCCGCAGCCGTCGGAGGGCGGCGGGACCTCGGGCTCGGGCACCGTGAAGGCCAGCAGCTCGCCGTAGGCGGTGCCGGCCTCGTTGGAGCCGAGCGCGCAGACCCAGTAGTCGCCCGGCGCGAGGTCGGCCGCGAGCTCGGAGAAGGCGACCTCCGCCCTGCCGGCGCCGAGGGCCGAGCCGCCCTCCGCGGGCCAGCGTACGCCGAAGGAGTCGTCGCAGGCGGCGGGCTCCGCCGAGTCGGTGCGGAACCACGCGGTGGACTCGGAGCCCCGCGGGTCGGCCACGCCGTGGAGGGTGACGGTGCCGTCCGCGGCGACCTCCGGCGCGATGGTCCGCACGGTCGGCGGCAGCGGAGGCGTGGTGAACGAGCGGAGCTCGCCGAAGGTCGCGCCGCCGAGGTTGCTTGCGGCGGCGCAGTAGAAGTAGGTCAGGTTCGGCTCGAGCCCGTTCAGCGTCTCCTCGAACGGCGACGCCTCGGTCCCGGCGCCGAGCGCGGCGCCGCCGGTCGCCGGGGCGCGCGTGCCGAACGCGTCGTCGCAGGCGGCGGGCTCGTGGTCGCCGTAGCGGAACCAGCCGGTGGTCTCGGTGCCGTTCGGGTTGGCCGTGCCGTGCAGCGTTGCGCCGGACCCTTCGACGCCGGTCGCCGGCTCGGTGGTCACCGTGGGCGGAGCCGCGCCGGGGGCGAAGGAGACGACCTCGCCGAACGCGAGGCCCTCGGAGTTCTCCGCGACGGCGCAGTAGTAGTAGACGGTGCCGGTCGCGAGGTCCCAGACCAGCTCGGAGAAGGCGACCGGCTCGGTGCCGTCGCCGACCGCGGTGCCGCCGGCGGCGGGGACGCGGGTGCCGAACGCGTCGTCACAGGTCTCCGGGTCGGTGGTGTCGTAGCGGAACCAGCCGATCGTGGCGTCGCCGTTGGGGACGGCGGAGCCGTTGAGCACGGCCGAGTCGTCCTCGACGTCGGTGGGCGCGGTGGTCGAGACGACGGGCGGTGCGACGCCGGTGGTGAGGGTCAGCAGCTCGCCGAAGCTGGTGCCCACCGCGTTGGAGGCGAGCGCGCAGTAGTAGTAGGTCGTCGCGGGCGCCAGGCCCTCGAGCGTCTCGCCGAAGGCGACGACGCCGTAGTCCGCGCCGAGCGCGGTGCCGTCGGTCGCGGGGGCGCGGGTGCCGAAGGTGTCGTCGCAGGCGACCGGGTCGGTCGCGCTGTAGCGGAACCAGCCGGTCGCCTCGGCGCCGTTCGGTGCGGCCGAGCCGTTGAGGGTGGCGGTGGTGCCGGTGACGTCGGTCGCGGGCTCGGTGGTCACGGCCGGCGCCGTCGGCTCGCCCGGGGTGGTGAACGACAGCACCGACCCGAGGCCGGTGCCCTGGGCGTTGGCGGCGAGCGCGCAGTAGTAGTAGGTCGTGCCGGCCTCGAGGCCCGCGAGGGTCTCGGCGTACGGGACGGGGTCGGTGCCGGCGCCGAGCGCGGAGCCGTCCGCGGCCGGGACGCGGGTCCCGAAGGCGTCGTCGCAGACGACCGGGTCGGTGGTCGCGTAGCGGAACCAGCCGGCGGTCTCGACGCCGTTGGGGTCGGCGGACGCGTGCAGGGTCGCCCCGGCGACGCCCACCTCGGTCGCCGCCTCGGTGACGACCGTGGGCGGTCCGGTCGTGGTGAACGAGAGCACCGCGCCGTACTCGGCGCCGATCGAGTTCGAGACGATGGCGCAGTAGTAGTAGGTGGTGGCGGGCGTGAGGGCGCCGAGCGCGAAGGTGAACTCGACCGTGGCGGTGCCGGCGCCGAGCGCGGTGCCGCCGGTCAGGGGCGCGCGGGTGCCGAAGCTGTCGTCGCAGGCGCCCGGGTCGGTGGTCGCGAAGCGGAACCAGCCGGTGGCGTCCGACCCGTTCGGGTTCGCCGTGCCGTGCAGGGTCGCCCCGCCGCTGGTGACGTCCGTCGCCGGCTCGGTGGTGACCGAGGGGGTGGTCGGCGTGGTGAACGAGACGACCGAGCCGACGCTGGTGCCGACGGCGTTGGAGGCGATGGCGCAGAAGTAGTACGTGGTGCCCGGCGTCAGGCCGGCGAGCGGCTCGGAGAGGGCGACGGGGCTCGAGCCGGCGCCGAGGGCGGTGCCGCCGGCGGCCGGGGCGCGGGTGCCGAAGCTGTCGTTGCAGGTGCCGGGGCTGGTGGCGGCGTAGCGGAACCACCCGATGGTGTCCGAGGCGTTCGGGTCGACGGACGCCTCGAGCGTGGCGCCGGCGCTCGAGAGTCCGGTCGCGGCGAGCGTGGTGACCTCGGGCGGCGCCGGCATGGTGAACGAGAGGACGGTGCCGAAGCCGGTGCCGAGCGTGTTCTGGGCGATGGCGCAGTAGTAGTAGGTGGTGCCGGGGGCGAGCCCGCTGAGCATGTGCGAGAACGCCACGGCGCTGGAGCCGGCGCCGAGCGAATCGCCGCCGACGCGGGTGCCGAAGCTGTCGTTGCACGCGCCCGGGTCGGCGGCGGCGTAGCGGAACCAGCCGGTGGCGGCGGCGCCGTGCGGGTTGGCGGTGCCGTTGAGCGTCGCCGCGGTACTGGAGACGCCGGTCGCCGCCCCGGTGGTCACCGTCGGAACGGCGGGGGTGGTGAAGGAAAGCAGCGCGCCGAAGCTGGTGCCGACGGCGCTCGAGGCGATCGCGCAGAAGTGGTAGGTGGTCCCGGGGACGAGGCCCGACAGCGGCTCGGCAAACGGCACGGCGCTCGAGCCGGCGCCCAGGGCGGCGCCGCCGATGCGCGTGCCGAAGGTATCGTTGCAGACCCCGGGGCTCACGGTGCTGAAGCGGAACCAGGCGGTGGTGTCGACCAGGTTCGGGTTCGCCGAGCCGTGGAGGGTGGCGCCGGTGCCGGAGAGGTCGGTGGCCGCGGCCGTCGTGACGGCGGGCGGCGCGAGGGTCGTGAACGAGAGCACGGCGCCGAAGCGGGTTCCGAGCGAGTTCTGGGCGACGGCGCAGAAGTAGTAGGTGGTGCCCGGCGTCAGGCCGGCGAGCGACGCGGAGAACGGCACCGGGGCGTCGCCGGCGCCGAGCGGCGTACCGCCGGTGGTCGGCACGCGGACGCCGAACGCGTCGTTGCAGGTGCCGGGGCTGGTGGTGGCGTAGCGGAACCACCCGGTGCTGTCGGTCAGGTTGGGGTTCGCCGACCCGGCGAGGGTGGCGGTGGTGGCGGAGATCGCCGTGGCCGGCCCGGTCGTGACCGCCGGGGCGCCCGACGTGGTGAACGACAGCACCGCGCCGAGGGACGTGCCCTGCGCGTTCTGGGCGATGGCGCAGTAGTAGTAGGTCGCGCCGGAGGCGAGCCCGGAGAGCGCGGCCGAGAACGGGACGGGGCTGTCGCCGGCGCCGAGGGCCGAGCCGCCGGTGGCCGGGGTCCGGACGCCGAACGTGTCGTTGCAGGCGCCCGGGTCGGTGGCGGCGTAGCGGAACCAGCCGGTCGTGGCGGCCAGGTTCGGGTCGGCCGTGCCGTGGAGCGTGGCGACGGTGCCCGACACGCCGCTCGCCGCCTCCGTCGCGACCGTCGGCGCGTCGGCGGTGGTGAACGTGAGCACGGAGCCGAAGCCCAGGCCCACGGCGCTCGAGGCGACGGCGCAGTAGTAGTAGGTCGTGCCGGGAACGAGGCCCGCCAGGGGTTGCGAGTAGGACACGGCGCTCGAGCCGGCGCCGAGCGAGCTGCCGCCGGTGGCCGGCGTGCGGACGCCGAAGGTGTCGTTGCACGAGCCCGGGTTGGTGGTGGCGTAGCGGAACCAGCCGGTGGTCGCCAGCAGGTTCGGGTTGGCCGAGCCGTTGAGGGTCGCCGCGGTGCCGGAAACGCCGGTGGCCGGCAGGCTCGTGACCGTGGGCACGTCCGAGGTGGTGAAGGTGAGGAGCGCGCCGAGGGAGACGCCGATGCCGTTCGAGGCGAGGGCGCAGAAGTAGTAGGTGACGCCGGTGGTCAGCCCGGAGAGCGGCGTGGAGAACGGCACCGGGGTATTGCCCGACCCGAGCGCGGTGCCGCCGGAGGCGGGTGCGCGGGTGCCGAAGCTGTCGTTGCAGGTCCCGGGGTTGACGGCGGACCAGCGGAACCAGCCGGTCGAGGGGTCGCCGTTGGGGTTGGCGGACCCGTTGAGCGTGGCGGCGGTGGGCGCGATGCCCGACGCGGCCAGCGTGGTCACCGAGGGCTGGGTATTGGGGGTCGTGAACGAGAGGACCTCGCCCAGCGTCGTGCCGATCGAGCTCGAGGCGAGGGCGCAGAAGTAGTAGGTCGTCGCGGGGGCCAGGCCGGAGACCGGCTGGGACAGCGACACGAAGGCGGCGCCGGAGCCCAGGCCCGTGCCGCCGGTGACGGGCACGCGCGTCCCGAACGTGTCGTTGCAGGTGCCGGGGCTGGTGGTCCCGAAGCGGAACCAGCCGGTGGTGGCGTAGCCGTTGGGGTTGACCGAGGCGTTGAGGGTCGCGGAGACCGAGGTCACGGGGGTCGCCGCCAGCGTATTCACGGTCGGCGCGGCGGGGGTGGTGAACGTGCGGACGGTGCCGAAGGCGACGCCGACCGAGTTGGAGGCGACGGCGCAGAAGTAGTAGGTCGTGCCGGGGGTGACGCCGGGGACGCTCTGCGAGAAGGCCACGGCGCTGTTGCCGGAGCCGAGGGCGGAGCCCCCGCTGGACGGCAGGCGCGTGCCGAACGTGTCGTTGCACGTCCCCGGGCTGACCGTGTCGATGCGGAACCAGCCCGTCGTCGAGGCGCCGTTCGGGTTGGCGGTGCCGTTGAGCGTCGCGGTGGTGGTGGTCACGCCGGTGGCCGCCGAGGTCGTCACCGTCGGCGCCGCCGCCAGCGCCGTGAACGACAGCACCGCGCCGAACGACGTGCCGTACGCATTCCGGCCGATCGCGCAGTAGTAGTACGTCGTCCCCGGCGTGAGGCCCGTGATCGAGCGCGAGAAGGCCACGTCCGTGGTGCCGGCACCGAGATAGGTGTCGGAGCCGGACGAGCTGGGCGCGCGGGTGCCGAAGCTGTCGTTGCACGCGCCCGGGTCGGTCGTCGCGTAGCGGAAGTAGGCGTAGGCCGCGTTGCCGTTCGGGTTCGCCGCGCCGTTGAGCGTGGCCGCGGTCGCCGACACGGACGTCGCCGCGCCGGTCGTCACCGTCGGCGCCGCGAGCGTCGTGAACGACAGCACCGCGCCGAACGAGGTCCCCTCGCCGTTCGCGGCGATCGCGCAGTAGTAGTAGGTGGTGCCCGGCGACAGGCTCGAGACGTACTGCGAGTAGGCGACGGCGGAGCTGCCCGAGCCGAGCGCCGTCCCGCCGGTGACCGGCGCGCGGGAGCCGAAGCTGTCGTTGCACGTCCCGGGGTTCGTCGTGCCGTAGCGGAAGTACCCGGTGGTCGCGGCGCGGTTCGGGTTCGCCGTGCCGTTCAGGTACGCCGCGGTGTTCGTGACGCTCGTCGCCGCCGTCGTCGTGACGGTCGGCGCGGTCGGCGTGGTGAAGGTCAGCACGGCCCCGAAGGACGTGCCGGCGGAGTTCTGGGCGATCGCGCAGGCGTAGTAGGTCGTCGCCGGCGAGAGGCCGGTGATCGCCTGCGAGAAGGCCACGGCCGTCGTGCCCGAGCCGAGCGCGCTGCCGCCGGCGGCGGGCGCGCGCGTGCCGAAGCTGTCGTTGCAGGTCCCGGGGCTGACGGTCGAGTAGCGGAACCAGCCCGTGGTCGCGGCACCGCCGGGGTTGGCCGTCCCGTTGAGCGTCGCCGTCGTCCCGGCCACCGGCGACGGCGTGTTCGTCGTCACCGTCGGCGCCGCCGTCGGCGTCGTGAACGACAGGACGAGCCCGAACGACGTCCCGTACGAGTTGCGGGCGATCGCGCAGTAGTAGTACGTCGTCCCCGGCGTCAACCCGGAGAGCGTGCGCGCGTAGCCGACGGCCGTGGTGCCGGCGCCGAGATAGGTGTCGGAGCCGGACGAGCTGGGCGCGCGGGTGCCGAAGCTGTCGCTGCACGTCCCCGGGTCGGTCGGCGCGTAGCGGAAGTAGCCGTAGGCCGCGTTGCCGTTGGGGTTCGCGGAGCCGTTCAGCGTCGCCGCGGTGGCCGACACGGACGTCGCCGCGGTGGTCGTCACGGTCGGTGCGCCGAGCGTCGTGAACGACAGCACGGCGCCGAACGAGGTCCCCTCGGAGTTCACGGCGATCGCGCAGTAGTAGTAGGTGGTGCCGCTCGAGAGGCCCGAGACGTAGCGCGAGTAGGAGACGGCCGAGCTGCCCGAGCCCAGCGCCGTCCCGCCGCTCACCGGCGCCCGCGAGCCGAACGTGTCGTTGCAGGTCCCGGGGTCGGTCGTGGCGTAGCGGAAGTACCCGGTGGCCGCGGCGCGGTTCGGGTTCGCCGTGCCGTTGAGGTACGCCGTGCTGTTCGTGACGCTCGTCGCCGCCGTCGTGGTGACGGTCGGCGCGGTCGGCGTCGTGAAGGTCACGACCGAGCCGAACCCGATCCCGACGGAGTTCTGGGCGATCGCGCAGACGTAG
>JAFGHH010000510.1 GCA_016930215.1 Deltaproteobacteria bacterium | reverse complement strand
GGCCGTGGATCGTCCGGACCTCGAACAGCCGCCGCTTCAGGTAGTCGACGGCCCGGTCCGAGGCCATCGCGACGACCTCGTGGCCGTCGTCGACGAGGTGCCGCAGGACCACGCCGGACCGGATCGCATGGCCCATTCCCTCGCCGACGACCCCGTACAGGATGCGCATTGCGGGTGCCCCTCCCTGCCGGCGCACGCGGCGGTCGCGGCGGCGTCGGACTGCGCGCCGCAAGATAGCGGGACGGGGGCGCACTTGCCAACCGCGTCGCGCGGTCAACGCAGCTCGTAGCGCTTGAGCTTGTACAGCAGGGCGCGGCGGGACAGTCCGAGCGCCCGGGCGGTCCGGGTGCGGTTGCCGCCGAGCGAGCGCAGCGTCTTCGCGATCAGCTCGCGCTCGACCGTCTCGAGCGACACGCCGGGCCGCACGCCGGAGGCGTCGCCGGCGGCTCCGGAGGCCGGATCGGGCTCCCCGAGCTCGCGCAGGCCCGGCGGGAGGTGCTCGGCGCGAATCTCGCCGTGGCCGGCGAACAGCAGCGCGCGCTCCAGCACGTTCGACAGCTCCCGGACGTTCCCCGGCCAGTCGTGGAGCGCCAGCGCCGACGCCGCCTCGGGGCCGAGCCGCGGCGGCTCGCCCGGGCGCAGCCGGGCCAGCAGGTGCTGCGCGGTCGGCAGGACGTCCTCCCGCCGCTCGCGCAGCGGCGGCAGCAGGATGTCGACCACCGCCAGGCGGTAGTACAGGTCCTCGCGGAACCTCCCCGCGGCGATCGCCGCGACGAGGTCGCGGTTGGTCGCGGCGACGACGCGGATATCGACCCGGACCGGCGCCGTGCCCCCGAGGCGCTCGAAGGACCGCTCCTGCAGGGCCCGCAGCAGGCGGACCTGGAGCCCGGGCAGCATCTCGCCGATCTCGTCGAGGAACAGCGTCCCGCCGTCGGCCTGCTCGAAGCGCCCGATGCGGCGGCTCTCGGCGCCGGTGAACGCCCCGCGCTCGTGGCCGAACAGCTCGCTCTCCAGCAGCGTTTCCGGGACGGCGGCGCAGTTGACGGCGACGAACGGGCCCGCCCGGCGGTCCGACAGCTCGTGGATCGCCCGCGCCACCAGCTCCTTGCCGGTGCCGCTTTCGCCCCGGACCAGCACGGTGGCGGTGGAGCCCGCCGCCCGGCGCACCGTCTCGCGTACCCGGGCCAGGCCGTCGCTCAGGCCCACCAGCGTGCGCGGCTCGTCGCTGCCGTCCTCGGGGCGCTCCGCGGGCGGCCCGGGCCGCTCGAGGATGTCCGCGACGACGCTGCGCAGCTCCTCGATGTCAATCGGTTTCTCGAGGAAGTCGCGGGCGCCGAGCTTCATCGCCTCGACGGCGAGGCGCACGTCGCCGTGCGCGGTGACGACCACCACCGGCAGCTCCGGGCGGCGCTCGTGGATCCTCCGCAGCGCGCCGATGCCGTCGAGCTTCGGCATGCGCACGTCGAGCAGGACGAGGTCGAGGGGTTCGTCGGCGGCACGCACCGCCTCCTCGCCGTCGGCGGCGTAGCGGCAAGCCAGGTCGGCGGACTCGAGCGCCGCGCCGAGCATCCGGCGATGGGCCGCGTCGTCGTCCGCGATCAGCACCGTCCTAGCCGCCACCGTCCGCCCTCCTCGGCCACTCGGCCCGCGCCAGCGTGCCGCCTTCGGGCGCGTCGCACAGCTCGAGGCGCCCACCGTGGTCCTCCACCGCCTGCTGGGCCACGGCCAGCCCCAGTCCCAGCCCGCCGGGCTTGGTCGAGTGGAACGGCCGCAGCGCCCGGTCGCGCTCCGCGGCGGGAATCCCGGGGCCGCGGTCGAGCACCTCGAGCACCAGCCGGTCGTCCCGTTCGCGCCGCGCCAGCCGGACCGTGATGGTGCTCCCGCCCGGGGACGCCTCGATCGCGTTCATCACCAGGTTGACCACCAGGTCGCGGAAGCGCTCCTCGTCGAGCCGGGCGTCGGGCCCGGGGTCCGGGGGCAGCTCGAGCGCGAGGCGGAGGCTGCGGGCGGCGAGATCGGGCTCGAGCAGCGCGGCCACGCGGCGGATCACCTCGTTCGGCCGCGCGACCTTCAGCTCCGGCGGGGCCGGTCGGGCGTAGTCGCGGAGCCGGTCGATGCGGCGCGTGATTCCGTCCAGCTCCTGGACCATCAGCCCCGCGTACTCGGCCTCCTTCGAACCCGGCGCGGCCCGCTCGGCCAACAGCTGCGCGAAGCCGCGCAGCGAGCCGACCGGGTTCTTGATCTCGTGCGCCAGCCCGCCGGCCACGCGGCTCAGACGCTCCAGCGCCCGCGACCGCTCGTCCGCCACCGCCAGCGCCTCGCCCATCCGCGCCGCCCGCCGCAGCTGGCCGCGGTAGGCCAGCAGGCCGCCGAGGAGGGCCAGCAGCAGCACGGTCGCCGCGAGCGCCTGGAGCCACACGCCGCGCCGGAGCGCCAGGTACGGGCGCGCGTCGAGCGCCAGCAGCACGACGTAGTCGCCGTCGATCGCCTGGCTGCCGGCGGCCGGGCAGCCCGATTCGACCGAGTCGCAGGTCGTGCACCCGCCGCAGCCCTGGGTGACGATCGCCGCCGGGCCGGCCAGCAGGAGCGCCTCGCCGTCCAGCACGAAGCTGCGCCCGTCGGCCTCGAGCGGCGGCAGGGGGTCCGGGAAGTCCCCGCGGGCCAGCGCCACCCCCCCGCCGACGCGGGTCAGCGACACGCCCTCGACGTCCCCGCCCGACGCCACCTCCCCGAGCACCTCGTCCAGCCGCTCGAGCCGCGCGGCGCCGTAACGCGCGACGTTGCGTACCTCGGTCGCCACCATCCGGTACAGCGTCCGGCTCCGTTCGGCCATCATCCGGTCGATGTGGTCGAGGCCAGCCCAGGTCTGCCGGCCGACGACGCCCGCCAGGGCCGCGAGCAGTGCCAGCAGGGCCACCAGGCCCCACGGGACGGCGCGCCGGGACCGACGTCGGGATGGCGGAGCCGGTTCGGTCATCGCGGCACCATCCTAGTCGGGGAAGCGGGTTCGGGGAACCGGCTCGACGACCGGCACGGGTCCGGCCGGCGCCCGGAGCGCGGGAAGGGCGACGCGGCTACTCGCCGCCGTGGTGGCAGCCGCAGTTCCCCTGCCCGCGGTCGTCGCAGACCGTGTCGCCGTTCTCGTCGACGAACCGGGGACACTCGGGGCCGCAGTTGCACTCGCCGCCCTCGCCGCAGTTGCATCCGCCGCCGCAGTTGCACTCCTGCCCGTCCTCGGCGGCGTGCCGGCAGTTGCCGCAGCCCCCGTGCCCTCCGCCGGGGCAGGCGAGGCCGTGGACGGCCGCCGCCGAGGTTCCCTCGTCGGGCGCCGGGGTCGAGGACCAGGCGGCGAACGCGGAGGCGGCGGCCAGCAAGGCAACGACCGGAATCCACATCAGGTGCTTCTTCATCGTCGGGCTCCTTCCGTCGCATCCGTCACGGGGCGAACCGTCGGGCCCCGGGGATCGACCGGATTCGCGAGAGAGCGGGTTCCGTGCCGCTGCGGTGCC
>JAFGHH010000509.1 GCA_016930215.1 Deltaproteobacteria bacterium | reverse complement strand
TTCCCGCACGACCCGGGGAAGCCGCGGGTCAAGCTGATCGGCACCGGCGGGACGATCGCCTCGCGGCTCGACTACCGCACCGGCGCCGTGATCCCGGCCTTCTCGCCGGGCGAGTTGTACGGTTCGGTGCCGGAGCTGGCCGACATCTGCAACCTGGAGACCGAGAAGATCTGCGCGGTGTTCTCGGAGAACATGGGCCCCGAGCAGTGGACGAAGCTGGCCGAGACGATTGCGGCGGAGATCGAGAAGGGGGTGGCCGGCGTCGTCATCGGCCACGGGACCGACACGATGCACCACACCGCGGCGATCCTGTCGTTCATGGTCCAGGACTCGCCCGTGCCGATCGTGATGGTCGGCTCCCAGCGCTCCTCGGACCGCCCGTCGTCCGACGCCGCGATGAACCTGATCCACTCGACCCGCACCGCCGCCAGCGGCGACATCGCCGAGGTGATGGTCTGCATGTTCGGGCCGACCTCCGACCAGTACGGGCTGCTGCACCGGGGCACCCGCGTGCGCAAGATGCACTCGTCGTACCGCTCGACGTTCCGCACGATCTCCGACATCCCGCTGGCGATGGTCGACCGCAACGGGGTCACCCCGCTGCGCTCGGACTACCGGCGCCGCCGCGCCGACAGGAACGTCAAGCTCGACACCGCCTTCGACGAGAAGGTGTCGATCGTCTACTACTATCCGAACATGGCGCCGGACATCATCGACTCGCTGGTCGACAACGGCTACCACGGGATCGTGATCGCCGGCACCGGCCTCGGGCACGTCAACCGGCCGTTGTACCCGGCGCTCCAGCGGGCGCACGAGAAGGGCGTCGCGATCTGCATGGCGGTGCAGACGATCTGGGGTTTCGCCCAGATGTACGTCTACGAGACGGGCCGCGAGATCATGGAGCTCGGCGTGTTCCCGGCGGCCAACATGCTGCCCGAGGTGGCCTACATGAAGCTCTGCTGGGCGTTGGGCCACACCCGCGACCTCGCGGAGGTCGAGCGGCTGATGTTGACGCCGGTCAACGGGGAGATCACGGAGCGCGAGCCGCACAACGGGTACCTGGTGTTCCAGGGCGGCGTGCCCGAGGTCGAGGAGTTCATCCGGTCGTACCGGAAGTAGACGGACCGGCCGGCGATTCGTGGGCGAGGCGGTTGACGAAGCCGCCCGGCGACCTTACGGTCGGGCATGGTTTCGGGGGGTCCCTTGAGTTTGCTGTTCGCGGTCGCGGCGTTCGTCACGACCGGAGCCGCCGTTGCGGTGCCGGCTCCGGTGCACCGCGTGGTGCTCGACGCGCCGATCACGCCGATCCAGGCCGAGTACGTGGAGCGGGCGCTCGCGCAGGCCGCGCGGGAAGGCAGCCAGCTCGTGCTGCTCGAGCTGGACACGCCGGGCGGGCTGGGTGTTGCGATGGAGGACGTGATCCGGCACGTGCTCGCCTCGCGGGTGCCGGTGTGCGCGTTCGTCCACCCGCCGGGCGGCCGGGCGGCCTCGGCGGGCTTCTTCATCCTGGTCTCGGCGGACCTGGCGGCGATGGCGCCCGGGACGCGCGCCGGCGCCGCCCATCCGGTGCTGAGCATCGGCGGCGTGATCCCGGTCGGGGACGAGCCTCCGCGCGCCGGGGACGACGAAGCGGCGGACGGCGGGTCGTCCGCGGAGCGCGGGGCGAAGGGGGCCGGCTCGACCGCCACGCTGATGGAGAAGGTCGAGAAGGACGCGCGGGCGTTCCTCCGCGCCGTGGCGCAGGAGCGCGGCCGTGACGCCGAGGCGGCCGAGCGGGCGGTGACGGAGAACCGCTCGTACACCGACCGCGAGGCGCTCGACGCCGGCCTGATCGACCTGGTCGCCGCCTCGGAGCGCGAGCTGCTCCAGCGGCTCGACGGGCGCGAGGTCCGCCTGCTCGACGGGTCGACGCGCCGGCTGGCGACGCGGGACGCGCCGATCGTCGACCTCGAGCGTTCGTTCCGCGAGCGGGCGCTGGCGTTCCTGGCGGACGGGAACGTGGCGTTCCTGCTGCTGCTGGTCGGCCTGCTGCTGGTGTACTTCGAGGTGACCCACGCGGGGGCGATCGTCCCGGGCGTGGTCGGCGGGATCCTGCTCTTGTTGGGCCTGATCGGGCTGTCGCTGCTGCCGATCAACGTCGGTGGGGTGTTGTTGCTGCTGGCGGGCGCGGGGTTGCTGGCGGCGGAGCTGTTCGTGCCGGGGTTCGGCGTGCTCGGTGTCGGCGGGATGGTCTGCCTCGCCTTCGGGGCGATCACGCTCGTCGATGCTCCGGATGCGTCGCTGGCGGTCGAGCCCGCGCTGGCGGTCATCGCCGCGGCGTCGGTGGGGGGCCTTGCCCTGCTGCTGGGTTGGCTGGCACTGCGTGCGTCGCGGCAGCGGGCGCGGGGCGGCCTGGAGTCGCTGGTCGGCGAGGAGGGCGAGGTGGTGGTAGAGCTGGCCCTGGAGGGCAAGGTGCTGTTGCACGGGGAGTACTGGAACGCCGTGGCGGCGGTCCGGGTGCCGCGCGGGGCGCGGGTGCGCTGCGTGCGGGCGGCCGGGATGACGCTGGAGGTCGAGCCCCTGGCGGGCGGAGAGGAGCAGGGCGATGAGCGGTGAGTTTCCGGTTCCGTGGTGGGTGTTCGTGGCCGTCATCCCGGTGCTGTACCTGTTCGTGGTGCTGACGGTGCTGCGGGAGTACGAGCGCGGCGTGGTGTTCCGTCTCGGCCGGGTCCTGGCGAAGCCGAAGGGCCCGGGGCTGGTGCTGGTGTTCTGGCCGATCGACCACATGGTGCGGGTCGACCTGCGGACGGTGGCGATGGACGTGCCGCCGCAGGACGTGATCACGCGCGACAACGTGACCTGCAAGGTCAACGCGGTGACCTACTTCCGGGTGGTCGACGCGAGCAAGGCGGTGATCGAGGTCGAGCGTTACCTGTACGCGACGAGCCAGCTGGCGCAGACGACGTTGCGCTCGGTGCTGGGCGAGGTCGAGCTGGACGACCTCCTGTCGCAGCGCGAGAAGCTCAACCTGCGTGTCCAGGAGCAGCTCGACCGCCACACCGACCCCTGGGGCATCAAGGTCTCGCTGGTCGAGATCAAGCAGGTCGACCTGCCGGTCGAGATGCAGCGCGCGATGGCGCGGCAGGCCGAGGCGGAGCGCGAGCGGCGGGCGAAGGTGATCCACGCCGACGGCGAGTTCCAGGCGTCGCGGAAGCTGTCCGATGCGGCCGACATCCTCTCCCAGCACCCGATCTCGGTCCAGCTCCGCTATCTCCAGACGCTCGGCGAGATCGGCACCGAGAAGAACACGACGGTCGTGTTCCCGATCCCGATGGACCTCGTCAACGCCTGGCTCCACCGGGGCCCGGCCGCGCCCGCAGTCCCCGTGCCGCCGCGCACCGGCTGACGGTCGTCCGGCACCGGTGATCGTCGACAGCCGCGACGCCGTCGGGCGGGGGCCTTGCGCGCGGACCTGCTTCCCGTCCGTGTCGGCGCCGCAGCCTGACGGTCGCATTGAACCGCGAGAGCGCTCCGGGGAAGCGTGTCGAGCCGATGTCGTGGCCGGAACACCTCGACGCTTGAACAACGGGTGTGTCCCTGCGAAGCTCCGGCCGGCCGGCGTCGGGTGCGTCGGCGGGGAGCGTGGCATGGTTTGGTGGCTGTCCCGTTGGATGGTGCTTGCGGCCGTGGGGCTCGGCCTGGTCGGCTGTCCGTCGCCTCCCCCGTCCACGCCGCGGGAGCGCGCCACGCCGCTCGTGCCGCCGCGGCCCGAGCTCGGGTCGTCGCCCGACGTCGTGTTCCCGGTCGCGGAGCGGTTCGCGTTGGCCAACGGGCTCGAGGTGCAGGTGCTGCGCGTCGGCCGGCTGCCGATGGCGCACTTCGTTCTCGTCGTGCGCGGCGGCCAGGCGTCCGAGCCGCCCGGGCTGCCGGGTCTGGCCGACTTCACCGGCGAGCTGCTGAAGGAGGGGACGAAGCACCGTACCGCCGAGGAGGTGCTGGCCGCGGTCGAGGACCTCGGCGGCACGTTCCGTATCAGCACCGACCGGGACGCCGTGTACCACGTGTTGTCGGTGCCGAGCGAGCACGCGGCGACGGCGCTGGAGACGCTGGCCGAGGTCGTGACCGAGCCGGCGTTCCCGGAGGAGGAGGTCGAGCGGCACCGCGGTCGCGAGCTGGGACGGCTGGCGCTCCTGCGCGCCGACCCGAACTACGTGGCCCAGGTGGTGCTGTTCCGCGAGCTCTACGGCGACCACCCGTACGCGCGCGTCGATGCCACTCCGGAGTCGCTGGCGCTGATCCAGCGCGAGCACCTGGTGACCTTCCATCGCGACCGCTACGCCGCGGACGGCGCGTTCCTGATCGTCGCCGGCGACGTCGACGCCGCCGCCCTGCGGCCGCTCGTCGACGAGGCGTTCGGGACCTGGCGCACCGGCGCGGCGACGCCGATGCCGGTGCCCGACCCGCCGGCGATCCCGGCCCGCCGCGTGCTGCTCGTCGACCGGCCGGGCTCGTCGCAGACGACGATCCAGGTCGGTTTCGTCACCGTGCCGCAGCGCGATCCGGACTTCCCGGCGTTGACGGTCGCCGCCGACGTGCTCGGCGGTAGCGCCTCCGCCCGCCTGTTCCTCAACCTGCGCGAGCGGCACGGCTGGACCTACGGCGCCTACTCCTCGCTCGAGGAGACCGCCGACCGGGCGCCCGCGACGGTCTTCTCCGACGTGGAGGCAGAGGCGAGCGGCGAGGCGCTGGTCGAGGTGATGGGCGAGCTGCGCCGGCTGCGGACGACCGAGCCGGGGCGGGAGGAGCTGGCCGCTCGCCAGGGCTACCTGACGCGGATCCTGCCGCTGCGCGTCGAGACTCCGCTCAACCTGGCCTACATGCTGGCGCAGCTCGAGCTCAACGGTCTGCCCGCCGACTACTGGGACACCTACGCCGAGCGGATCAACGCCGTGACGCCCGAGCAGGTCCGTCAGGCGGCCGACCGGTTCCTGGACGACGGCCGGGCGGTGGTGGTCGTCGTCGGGGTGGCCGACGAGCTGTTCGAGGCGTGCCGGGCGATCGGGCCGGTGACGCGCACCGACATCGACGGGGCGCGGGACACGACGCCGATGCCTCCAGCGCAGGAGGCCACGAGGCGACCCGCGCCGACGCCGTGCGGCGAGCGAGCGGCGGACCGGTTCAGTCCGCGGCGAAGCGCGAGGGGCGGCTGAGGGCGAGCTGGAAGGTGTCGCGCGCGATGACCAGCTCCTCGTTGGTCGGCACGACCAGGATCCGGATCGGCGAGTCGGCGGTCGCGATGTCGGTTTCCCGGCGCACGGCGGAGCGATTGCGCTCGGGGTCGAGGCGATAGCCCAGCGGTCCCAGCCCCGCCAGCACCCGCTCGCGGATCGGCGCCGAGTTCTCCCCGACCCCCGCCGTGAACACCAGCGCGTGCACCTCGCCCAGCACCGCGGTGTAGGCGCCGACGTACTTGCGGATCCGGTAGCAGTAGACGTCGATCGCCAGCCGCGCCCGCTCGTTGCCGTCGGCTGTGGCGGCGAGCAGCGTGCGCATGTCGTTCGACAGCCCGGACAGCCCGAGCAGCCCGCTCTGCTTGTTGAGCAGGGCGTCGATCTGCCTGATCGTCAGCCCCTGGACCCGCTCGAGATACGCCGCGACGGCGGGATCGATGTCGCCGCTGCGGGTGCCCATGACGAGTCCCTCCAGCGGCGTGAGGCCCATCGAGGTGTCGACCGAGCGGCCGCCGCGGACCGCGGCCATGGAGCAGCCGTTGCCGAGGTGGCAGGTGACGAGGTTGGTCGTGTCGGGCTTGCGGCCGAGGAGCGCCGCGGCGCGTTCGGAGACGTAGCGGTGCGAGGTGCCGTGGAAGCCGTAGCGTCGCAGGCGCGCCTCCTCGTACAGCTCGTTCGGCACCGCGTAGCGGAATGCCACGGGCGGCATCGTCTGGTGGAACGCGGTGTCGAAGACCGCCACCTGCGGCACGCCGGGAAGCGCCTTGCGCGCCTCGCGGATCCCGAGCAGGTTGGGCGGGTTGTGCAGCGGCGCGAGCGGCACGTGGGCCTCGATGGCGCGCTCCACGTCGTCATCGATCAGGGCCGGCTCGTGGAACGCCTCGCCGCCGTGCACGACGCGGTGCCCGACGGCGGTGATCTCGGCCAGGTCGGCGAACCCGCCGTGGGCCGTGTCGGTCAGCGTGTCGAGGATCAGCCGCAGCCCTTCGGCGTGGTCCCGGACCGGACGCTCGAGCTTCCGTTCGTGCGTCCCGATCCGGCACGCCAGCTCGCCCTGCGGCTCGCCGATGCGCTGCAGCAGCCCGCGGGCGTCGACCGTCTCCTCCGGCATGCGGAACAGCTCGAACTTGATCGACGAGCTTCCCGCGTTGAGCACCAGGATGCGCATGGCGGCTAGTAGCCCTTGCCGGCGGGCTTCTGGCCGGTGGCGATGGCGACGGAGGCCGAGGCGCCGATGCGGGTGGCGCCCGCGGCGACCATCGCCTCGGCGGTGGCGCGGTCGCGGATGCCGCCGGAGGCCTTGACGCCCATTTCCGGGCCGACGGTGGCGCGCATCAGCGCGATGTCTTCGACGGTGGCGCCGCCCGTGGAGAACCCGGTGGAGGTCTTGACGAAGTCGGCGCCGGCCAATTTCGCCAGCAGGCAGGCCTTGATCTTCTCCTCCTTGGACAAGAGCGCCGTCTCGAGGATCACCTTGACGATCGCCTTGCCGTGGGCGGCCTGGACGACCCCCTCGATGTCCTGCCGGACCAGCTCGTCGTTGCCCGACTTGAGGGCGCCGACGTTGATCACCATGTCGATCTCGCCGGCGCCGTTGGCGATGGCGTCCCGGGTTTCGATCGCCTTGGCAGTGGGCGTGGTGGCGCCGAGCGGGAAGCCGATCACGGTGCAGACCTTGACGGGGGTGCCGGCCAGGAGCTGCGCGCAGAGGGCGACCCAGGAGGGGTTGATGCAGACCGAAGCGAACGTGTGCTGCCTGGCCTCCTCGCAGAGCTTGCGGATTTCCTGTTCGGTGGCATCCGGCTTGAGGAGGGTGTGGTCGATCAGGCCGGCCAAGGCGCCCGCACCGGACGTAGTCCCGGGCGCCGCGGCGATGCGCGCGGCGCCGGAATCGACCATCGCCTGTACCGTCGCCGGCTGCTGCACGATGCAGAGGCCGCAGGCGGTGCAGTCGCCGCCGTTGGCGCATCCGGGCGTGGCGCCCGGGGTCGCGCCGGGGGCGGGGCCGGCCGCCAGCTTTTCGACGTGGCAGACCCGCACCCCGAGCTTGCGCAGCTCGGCCACCAGCTCGTCCACGCGGGTTCGCACCGGCTCCGGGACCTTCTCCGGCTCGACGCCGGCCGGGTACAGCGAGTCGCGACCGGCCGCCACGGGGATGCCGAGCAGGAGGGCCCGCACCGCGAGGATGCAGACCAGGCTGTCCGGGACGAGCCGCGCGATCTTCGAGGCGGCGTTGAGCGACAGGTTCGGCAGCCAGACCGCGCCGACCCCCTCGAGCAGGGCCACGGCGTCTCCGTCGGTCAGCACCCGGGCGCCGGGAGCCGCACGGCGCACGGGCGGAACGCCGACCAGCTTCTGTGCCGTCGGGGACAGCACCACGGTCGTCTCGCGGCTGCACTCGGCGATCTGCCCCACCTGCAGCAGCGCCTCGTCGAGTCGGTTGTCGCCGCCGGTGAGCAGCACCAGCGAGCGGAGACCGGCGGGCGAGACCGGCGCCGGACGGGGCGCGGGGGCGGCCGTGGCGGGGGCCGCGGGGGGCGCGGGGGTCGCGGGGGCTGCGGGGGTGGCCGCGGGCGTGCCCTCCATCCGTCGCAACACCTCGGCCGCGATCCGCTCGACCACGTCGTCGGAGACCATCTACGTCCTCCTCGGCCCGGCGTCGGGCGTGCGACGGGGCACGGGGGCACGACGGCGGACCGCCGGCCCGCGCCGGCGCACGCTCACGCCCGGGAGTTCAACGGGCCGCCGCCTACTTCTCGATCTTCGGCAGGATCCCCTCGACCTCGCTGTGCGGCCGCGGGATCACGTGCACCGAGACCAGCTCGCCGACCTTCTTCGCCGCGACGCCGCCTGCCTCGACGGCCGCCTTGACGGCGCCGACGTCGCCGCGGACCATCACGGTGACGTAGCCGCCGCCGACGAACTCCTTGCCGATCAGCGACACCTTGGCGGCCTTGACCATGGCGTCCGCCGCCTCGATCGAGCCCACCAGCCCCTTGGTTTCGATCATGCCCAGAGCTTCCTTCTCCACCTTGCACCTCCACGGCCCGATTCGCTCAGGCCTTCGACTCCCGGTCCAGTCCACGGTCCACGATCCGCACGGGGCCGCCGGGCGTCTCCTCCGCGGAGACCTCGTCGACGTACCCGACGATCGTCGCATCCACGGGCGGCTTGTCGTCCAGCGCGATCGCCGCGTCGCGCTTCTGTGTCACCCACACCACGTCGCCCGGGCCGGCGCAGCGGATCCCGTCCACCGCGACGAGCGGCTTGCCGAGCGGCTGCAGGTGCTCGTCGAGGCACTGGACGACGAACAGCCGGTACCCTTCGAGGTTCCGATCCTTCACCGTGCATACGACCTGGCCGACCACGCGTCCCAGCTGCATCGTCCGTTCCCCAGTCGTCCGGTCCGCCTACCCTTTCGCCGCCCGCTTTTCAAGAGCGGCGATCTTGTCCACCCGCGCCTGGTGCCGTCCGCCGGCGTAGGGCGTCTCGAGCCAGAGGGCGACGAGGCTCTGGGCGAGGCCCCAGCCGAGCACGGCGCCGCCCAGGCACAGGATGTTCGCGTCGTTGTGCTCGCGGCTCGAGCGGACGGCGAAGGCGTCGTAGCCCGCGACCGCCCGGATGCCGGGCAGCTTGTTGCAGACGATCGCGCTGGCCTGGCCGATGCCGTCGATCATGATGCCGACCGCGTCCCCCCCGGCCGCCCGGTTGCCCGAGACCGCCTGGGCCACGAGGAACGCGAAATCCGGGTAGTCGACGGCGTCGGTCGAGTGGGTGCCGAAGTCGCCGACCTCGTGGCCCCGTTCGGTCAGCCAGGCCTTGAGCTGCTGTTTGAGCGCGAAGCCGCCGTGATCGGCGCCGAGGAACACGCGTGGCTGGCCCATCCTAGCGTTGCTCCTTCGCGCGGGCCGTCGCCGCAGCGATCGCCGAGAAGGCGGCGGGGTCGAGCGATGCGCCGCCGACGAGGAACCCATCGACGTCGGGCTGCGCCGCCAGCTCCGCGGCGTTGGCGGGGGTGGCGCTGCCGCCGTACAGGATTCGCGCCGCGCGCGCCCACGTCCAGCCGAGGAGCTCGGCGAGTCGTTCGCGCACGAACGCCAGCGCCTCCTGCGCCTGTTCGGCCGTGGCGTTGCGACCGGTGCCGATGGCCCACACCGGCTCGTAGGCCACGACCAGGGTCGCGGGTTCGGGAGACGGCAGCCCGAGTCCCGCCAGCGCCGCGGTGAGCTGTCCGCGCAGCACGCGGAAGGTCGCCCCGCTTTCCCGCTCCGCGAGCCGCTCGCCGACGCACAGGACGGGTCGCAGCCCGGCGTTCAGGGCCGCGCGGAGCTTGTCGGCCACGAAGGCGTCGGTGTCCCCGAACATCGCACGGCGTTCGGAGTGTCCCACGAGGACGTACCGTGCTCCGGCGTCGAGCAGCATCGCGCACGAGTGTTCGCCGGTGAAGGCGCCCTTGGCCGCGGGATGGACGTTCTGGGCCCCGAGCGCCACGCGGCCGGCCGGGCCGAGCGCGTCGCGCAGGACGGGCAGCAGCGCCAGCGGCGGACAGACCAGCAGTTCCACGCCGGCCGGAGCCTCGAGCTTCGCCGGCCAGGCGCGGGCGTCGGCGGCGAGCAGGTTCATCTTCCAGTTGGCG